>JARRJQ010000088.1:0-8552 GCA_037388985.1 Desulfobacterales bacterium
GCGGTTTTCCTGCTATCTGAAACAAGGCACCCGAAGAACAAGACGTTCCAGTTGTCGGTGCCAGCTAAAAAGTCGACGCAGTCCTTAAGACCGGCATTGCTGAAGCGATCGAACAGAATATCATCTTCGAATATGACGATGCGCTCAGCTCCGGCCAGGAGGCCTTTTTTTATGCAGGCCATGTGCGAATGATATATGCTTTCTTCACAATTATGCGGATGCTTGGTTACAATGACAAATTCCACTTTATCCGCCAGACCGACTTTTTGGAACTGAGCTCTGGCATGGACCCGCCTGTCTGTCCGTTCATCGAGGGAGATGCAGTAAAATTTGTCGAAATAACCCCAGTATGTATCAAGCGACTCAGCCTGCATGGTTGTATTATTTATAGGCTTTCTCAATGGCGTCTTGAACCGCATTCATAATCACGCGGCTGCTGTTGGTTGCTCCGCTGACCGCATCAACTCTGGTAGACTGACTGGCGATGATTCTTTCAACGATCGGCGCTTCGGCGATGCCGCCCCGCCAGGCCAGGTGTTGTAAAATCTCGATATGCAGAATGTTGCTGTTTTTGATGGTTACCTGAACCAAGGCCCTGTTCGGCCCACCTCTGTAACTGCCTTCATAGGTTCCGTCTTGGAGTCTGGTATGATCAACACGTCCTCCGGTAACCTGGGTTTCAGCGCACCCCATCAACATGGTGCCGATTAATAGCGTACTAAACGCAAAATACACCAAACTGATTGAATTCTTTTTCCCCTGATGCATTTGACTTTTCCCCTTCAAAAAATTTGATCCTGTGTTAAAATGGGTTTTATTATTTTCTATCTGTCAAAATGCTAAAAATGAGTATCATCAAGCGAATATCCGAAACCGCCTATGTTCGTTCCGCAATCGAGGACAAAGCCGATTTAAGTGCCTTTAAAGAAAAACCTTCTGTCCGCGTTATTCTGGGCGTATCGGCCATTTGCTTCAGCTATCTCATCGGTTGGCCTGCCATCGGCGTTTTAGGCGCCCTTGCCATTTATATTAACAGGCCCTGGCTGATTGCCATTGGCGGGCCTTTGTTGTACGGTTTGTCCCACCTGGTGTTTTTGATCGGAATGTATCTTGCCGGTTTCAATTATACAAAAATTTTTCTGCGCTGGGCCACCCGAGTTGCGGTCGAAAAATGGATGAGCAAAGATCCCTAAATTTTTTCCCACCCTTAGACATTTGTAAGACGCCAGCCTTGCATTATAGACAATTCGTTTTCGCTGCCCGCCATTTTTGTATCTGCTCAACAGCATTGCGCTTATGGCCATAGTATATCAACACCACCGTAGCCAGCACAGCTGTGGTGGATAGCGGATCAAAATTGCAAACAAACAGTGTTCCAGCACCCAGGATAAAAACCATCACAAAAGATCCAACAAAGGGGATGCGAAAAATCGCAAAAGCTGTCAGCCAAGCCAGGGCTGAAATTCCGGCAGCAAGTGGCGCAAGGGGCATTGTAAATCCAAGATAATTGGCTACACCCTTTCCTCCGCGAAATTGGTGGAAGCATGGGAAACGGTTTCCCAGTATTAAGGCCAGGCCGCCGATAGGTGCCAGGGGTACCGCTAGCAGGCAAATGCACACCAGCGCGACTCCGATAGCCCGTCCCAAATCCAGCAGCCAAACCAGAGAGGCCATCAGCAATCCGGCCTGCCGATAAACATTGACAACACCGGGATTTCCGCTAAATTCCTTTCTCGGATCCTTTTTCCCTAAAATTTTAAATAACAAAACCGAAAAATTTACGGAACCCGCCAGATAAGCAAGTATAATTGATAGTATTATGTTTTTCATCTAACCGTTAACGAATAAATAATTCCTCCTATGGCTTTCGTTGATGAGATTTAAAAAAATCCCAGATAATTTTGGCCGCATCAAAGTTCTTTAGAGGATCATCTGTAGGCAGATCTGCCGTAAAATATGGGCCGGGCCAGACATGGCCCCAGCCCTTTATTAGATAAAGGGTCACTTCGGTATCGTTCCGGCACATCCCCCACGATTTAACGCAAACATATCCATCATTTAAAAAAGTGGTGGTGGCCTTGGGATTGCAGCCATTATGGCTGACCCAGAATTCAACAGATTTTTCAACCGACCAAAAGGTGCGGCTTCCTCCCCGGTGAGGGCTGACACCTCCTTCATAAGGTATGTCATCGTCGTTCAGACCGTGAAAGACGATCACCGAAAGGGGTTGGACGGGATCCGGAATTCGCCATTCCGGGACCTCTGGCGAGGGTCTACCGCCGATGGATGCCGCCAGGGGTGCAACGGCCGCCAGAAGGTCGCCTCTTTCCGCTGCAAATCGATATGCCATCATGCCGCCATTCGAAAAACCCACCATATAAATGCGAGCGGCGTCAATCTTCAGGCGGGCACTCACATCCTCGATGGCAGCCGCTAAAAATCCCACATCATCGACATTGTCGCTTGCCGCCTTGCCGCAGCAATGACCGGCGTTCCAGTGCTGAAAGAATCCCAGGATTCCTATTCCATTGGGATACATTACAATAAACTTCTCCTTGTCGGCCAGATCACTGAAGCCCGAAAACTTTTCCATGCCTTTGGCGGTATCAAAGGCACCATGGATCACCACCACCAGCGGCAGTTGTTTTTGGGGGTTATAATCCGATGGGATATGTACCAGGTAAGTACGACGGGCACCCAATACGCGGATATTCAGCGTGTTCTTGTAAGTTTTAGGCCCCACGGGGCGATCTTGCGGTAGGGAGACGGCGCATCCCATGTAAAGCAGGCTAAGGACAACCAAAATAATACCAGGCCATGTTCCTTTAATCATTATTCTCCTTTCTATCGTGCCCCTGTTGAAACACCGCTTATACCATCCTTCCGTATTCCGCATCCTATTTCTGAATAGCGGAATAATTTAGATTTTTTCCTCGGTTGTAATAATCCATGATGGCGGCCGCATGCGCCCGGCACTTACATCTCGCATATGCACGCCGAGAGCAATTTCATAGAGGGTATTATCTTCGTCGCAAATATATATATCAAATATTAGCATATTCGAATCGATTCGCACCGGCGAGACGGTGCCGATATAGGTATCCCCCGATCGCGTCGGTTCGAAGATAATACGCTTTTCGATTGCCACGGGAAATGCAACCATTCCTCTATATCGCTGCCCCCACACGCATGCGCAATGAAAGGCTGCATCCAGTACAAACGGCGAACCTAATTGCCCGGTGTTATTTTTGAGGTGCTCCGGAGCTCGAAGCTTGGCAACCGCTCCGTCTTTGTAAACGCTAAGATTTTCCGAGATATTATGATAGGCCGGGCCAAAGGGGACAAGCTCGCGGTAAATTTGATCCGCTGAAATCTTTAGACACCCACTATCACTATGCCCAAACCTCAGGCGATTGTGGAAATACGACGTAACCACCGGCTTTTCAGCCGGATAATGGACGGTAACATGATCTTTAATGCGGGTAAAGGCAGCGGTTTTCGTTCTGGTTTTGGTCTGCAATACGGCCCTGATACCACCATTAACCAACTGCGTAATGTTGCACAGGGCTTCAATTTTTTTAGCCGCAGTTGGAATAAAAAGGAATTTATCGAACGTTATGTTCTCAACGGCAGAAATATCGGTCTCAGGAGCAAATTCTTTTACCGCGGACGCCAGAACCCGCATGGATTCCACGGCCGGAAGTACGGCCTTTCCTTCAAAGCGGTGGTCCTGCAGATAAGGAAAAACAGCGATAGCAACCGGCAGACGAACCGTCTTATCTATTTTGGAAAGACCTGCCATAAATGAGCCGTTTTTTTATCGATCTCCACCGGTATGCCGGAAGCATTGATGGCGCAGTGCCAGGTGAAACCCTTGCAGGCAATTTCATGGGTTAACTCATGCGTAATCACATAATCAAAGCGCAGCTTTACCCTTTCGAACACCGACGGCCGGGTATGGATACAGATTGGATCATCATAATACAGAGGGGTGTAATAGGTGACGCCAATTTCTACTACCGGATAAACATAGCCGCTTTCTTCGATTTCCCGATACGGATAGGCGATATCGCGCATGAGGGAAGCTCTACCGAATTCAAAATAACGTAAATGATTGGCATGGTAGACGATCTGGGAACGGTCGGTATCGGCGTAAAGTATGCGTTGTTTGCAGCGGTGCCAAACCAGACCGACGGTTTTATCTCTTACATAGCGCTCATCACCGTCGAGCACTTCTGGAATAAACGGTGGCGGCTTCAATTTATATCCTCTTTAAATCAGGCAGTTTTACGAAAAACAATACACGAGTTACACCCGCCAAAACCAAATGAATTCTTTAGTACAAATTCCTGATCGAGTTCGCGTGCCCCTTCAGGCACACAATCCAGAATCAATTCCGGGTCCGGCGTATAGTTAATGGTCGGTGTCACCATACCCTCGAGCATGCCTTGCATGGCAAAGATGGATTCTATTGCACTGGAAGCCCCCATGGCATGACCGAAAAGAGACTTGTTGGCCGTTACCGGCGGCATGTGATCGCCGAAAACGGCTTTTAAAGCCTCATATTCCGCTTTATCACCGACTTTGGTGGAAGCGGCATGCGCATTGACAACGTCGATATCATGCGATGATATGCCGGCATTGTCAATAGCATCGGCAATGCATCGCGTGATGGTCTTTAAATTGGGGGAAACAAAGTGGTGGGCATCCGATGTCATGCCCCATCCGCTTATCTCAATCTGATAGTCCAGACCATGGGCCTCGGCAAATTCCTGAGTTGCAATAATGATGCACCCGGCTCCCTCGGACACAACAAAACCTCTCCGGTCAACCGAAAAGGGGCGACTAGCTCTGCTGGGGGGCTCATCAGAATGATCGGGTTTGATTTGATAGGCCCCGTTCATGGTGGCAAACCCGGCTACGATGGGTTCGACGATAGCAAAATCTGCCGCACCACAAAGGGCAATATCCGCCCGTCCCTGCTCCAGCATCATCGCCCCGATAATCATCGAGGTAACGCCGGTAGCACATGCTGTTACCGTGGCGGTAATAGGGCCGGTAGCGTTGGTTAAAATGGATATTTTCCCGCCCACCATATTGATACAGGAATTAAGATTCGCATAGGGCGGCGGCAGTTTGTTGGTTGCGATCATCCGCCGGTCGGCGTTGAGGACCGCATCCTGTCCGCCCACAGCCGAGCTAAAAGTCGTCGCGACTCGAGGGGATAATTCCGGTGTGATCACAATGCCACTTTTTTCAAGTGCCCGGTGAACTACCAGCATGGCGTATTTGAAAAGCGGCGAAGGCCAGAGCGCCAGTTTACGGTCGCTTAGAAAAGGATAGTCTCGAGTATCGATGTCTTCAACTTGCCCGGCAATGTTAACCGGAAAATGGTCGGCAATTGCAAAGCGGGTCAAATGTCCCACTCCGCTTTCACCTTTAAGCGCCCTTTCCCACTGGATCTTCATTCCGGTTCCCAGCGGTGAAACCGCATCATATCCAACTATCACTGCATTTTTAGAAGTCATGACGCTCCCAAGTTGATTTAATCCTCAGAGTTCAACGATCATTACAAGGGAAGAATAATGTGTTTTCAAGCTATCCTTATAAGTTATAAGTTCCGGTATCCCTACCATGGTATAAACCGGTACAGCTTGGCAAACATCTCATAAACCTCGATCCAGTTTTGAAGATCATTGGTGGTCCGGATGTGCGCGCGTTTGTTCACCATTACCCAGCTCATATGGGCGGCACCGTCCTTACAGCTCGAGCAGTCTCTGGTTTCAGAAGTGCAGCAGCGGTGCATGGTGTTGAGATCGGATGCCCAGCGAATAAATCCGATTAAGCGCTTGGGCTGGGGGTCACGGGTGTCCAGTGGCTGGGTGACGGAAGGACATTCATTCCAGCCGAAGTGCCGCCCCAGCATTCTGCCGGTGGTAATGACTTCATGATAATATTTAGAGGAAATGACGGTTTGCGGATACCTGTCAAGCATATCGTCCATTTCCACCCGGATTGCTTCCAGCTGCTTCGGTTCCCAGCTGAAACCAACCACCTCCTCATCGTTGGACAGCAGCTGCAGATGAACCCTCAGACCGGCGTCTCTAATTTTTCTGATGATCCGTTCAATTTTATCAATCTGTCTTGGCGTCAGGGTATAAATGTAGTAAGCGCTCGGATCGCCTTCATAATTTTTACTGGAAATACTAAATGTATCTTTGCCCCTGAGAATTTTTTCATCTGTTTCATCCCCCCACAGGGAAATACCCACGATCATATCCGGGAACCGGTCGCGGGGCACTTTAATTAACCCGTTAGTGGCACAAAACGTCGGCAGTCGCCGATAAAAGGCATCCACCCTGTCCAGGTAAAGCGTGGGTTCACCGCCGATCAATATTGCAAGGTTAACTCCGCGATCCTTTTCCCTGTCGATAAAATTCTCCCATTTTTTGATATCCATTTCTTCGGCAGCGGCTTTGTGTTCGTCGGAGGAAAAAAAGAAACACCCTTTACAACGCAGATTGCACTTGTTGGTGACATCATAGATAGAGCTGCGGATGTTGAGCTTTGAAATTGCTTTATAGCGCTCGTACCATTCCTGATCCAGCAGAGAACTAACGGTAATCATCCAATACTCCTTGATCCGGACAAGCAGCAAAGAGCCAGGTTTTTCTATCTGGCTGCAGTTTCACCAGAATATATATACTGTAACCGTTTAAATCCTGTAATTTCAGATTTGGTTGAATGTTCGGGCAAAAAATTCGAAATTTGCGCTTCGGATTTACGGCATGGCCGGTTCAGGATCTATTCTTGAGCCTATTATCAATATACTCGGATATTAATCGGACACTTGTCAATTTAAGATAATCGTCTTCATCAATTCGAATTGCATATTCATCCTGCAGGACCAGCGCCAGGGTCGCCAGATCCATGCTGTCGATCCCCACTTCGTCAATCAGATCGATATCCGGGTCAAATGTTTCAGGCGTTACATCTTCCAGCTTGAGTTCATCGATCATGACTTGCGCCACACGCAAGATAATTTTTTCAAGATCAGTTGCCTTAGACATCCAAATTCCGCTCCTCTTATTCCAGTGCCTTTGCTTTTAATTCATCACATTAAATTTAGCGATAAACCCGTCTCATAATCTAACCCGAAAGGTGCACTGCAATTTCCAGCATTCAGGCGGTCATGTCTTGAGCTTTGCGCCGTCTTTGGCCCGGTCCTTCCGATTTTCAACCGTCATCATACCGCTGCAAACCACCTCACCCTGAATTAAAATACGAAAGGAATAAGAGTAAGCTTCTTTTTTAAGTGGCGCAGCAATAATTTTTAGCTGATCATTGGGGCGGATAAGGCGTTTAAATCTTACCCGCTGTACACTTGATATTTTCAAATCCAGGTTCCGCGCTTTTCTGATGGCGTCAAAGACCAAGCCGATTTGGGCCACACCCGGCAAAATGGGTTCTCCAGGAAAATGTCCATCAAACCAGGGTGAATTCGGCGCAATGTGAATATCGGCTGATATTTCGTTTTCTTCGGGCAGGTTCATTTCTATTAACATATACCAGATTACGGCCAACTATTTTAAATGAAGTCAATAGAATATTCAAGCTCAAAGGGGTTTAGCTCAGTTGGATTAAATACTCCCACATGGGGCCGCAATGACCGCGCTGATATAAGCTGATGGGTGCGAGAATGATCGTTATTTTCTGGGAGAGCTGAGACCTCTCCCCCAGGAAGCGATTGAGTGGAAGCTGTCGGAAAGAGAGATAGCGGTCTAATGCCCTTCAGGCTTTTTCGAATGGCATCTCTGGTTTTGGAGATTCCGTTTCCGAGGGAGGTGATAATTCCCATTCCGGAAATATAAACCCGCACTGCTGTCAATTGGGCATTTCTGAAGAATTTTCATGAATATACTCGGCCAGGGTTCTCAGGGTGGCAAACACTTTTGAACCGAGTTCTCTGTTATCGATTTTAACGCCGTAATCTTTGGCGATCATGATTACCATCTCCAAGACGTCAATGGAATCAATTCCCAGATCTCCCCCGACCAACTGTTCATCAGCCTTTATATCCTCTGGCTGCACATCAATCAGATTCAGCACGTCCACAATTTTGATCTGAAGATCCTTGATTAATTTTTCCATTTATTATTTGAAACTTTTCGGTTCGTATGCGATTTTATAGCACCGGAATGAAATTTAAAATCCTCTCGTTGGCGATACCCACACATCCCACACCGGCAAGTGATTTGAAGTCACGTTTCTTTACAGCCAAACCAATTTATAGTAGCATCGTTTGCAGCCTAAGTAAAAATATAATCTACCGCTAAATTTTTCAATGATTTTTATCGAGATGATCCCGGCCAGAAAACATGAACCGCTTTAACATCAAAATCGAGGATCTTTTACCCCATCGCGGTCAGATGTTATTAATCGACGAGATCCTTGAAGTGGACCATAATATGGCCGTCACATGTGCCACCGTCACAGACCGCTGGCCGTTTTTTAACGGTAACGGCGTAAATTCGCTTGTATTGATAGAGGTG
>JARRJQ010000089.1:0-9902 GCA_037388985.1 Desulfobacterales bacterium
CTGCAACATATCGGCGACTTTAGGGTTTTCAAAAACCTGATATAGCGATTTCGTATTTGTAATTTTACGATTTACCAGGTATCTCAATATACATGGAAACAGCTGATATTTTGTTTTCCGGCAAAAACCACAACATTTTTTCAAATCATTCAAGCGCAAGATATATGGTATCCTTAAATTGACATTGAAGTCCAATTACGATATTTTTCGATAACATATCAGAAGTTTCTTCTTAATGGTTCAAACTGCTTAAATTAGAAATGGAGGGCATAAAAATGAAATGCCCAAAATGTCAGTTTGAGAATCGCGAAGGAGTAGATTTCTGTGAAGAATGCGGAGCGAAATTTGAGTTAGAATGCCCTTCCTGTAAGGCCAAAATTCCTCTTGGGAGAAAATTTTGTGGTAAATGCGGATATGCTTTAAGCGAATCCACAGAAACCGCATCCCTAAAAGAAAGCGAACACGACAGCCAAATTCCTGAATCACCACCCGAAGAGACCTTACAAACTAAGATTACAGCTGAAGGTGAACGAAAGCACGTTACAGTCCTTTTCTCCGACCTTACAGGATATACCGCCATGTCCGATAAGCTGGACCCGGAAGAAGTCAAAGAGATCACCAGCCGTATATTTGGCGAAATTTCCAAAATCGTGGCCAATTACGATGGCTTCGTCGAAAAGTATGCCGGAGATGCGGTGATGGCAATATTTGGAGTCCCCCAGGCCCATGAGGATGATCCGGTTAGAGCTGTAAAAGCTGCCCGAGAAATCCATCAACGGGTGGATTCGATCAGCCCGGATGTTGAAAAAAGGATAGGCCGATCCCTATCGATGCACACCGGCATTAATACGGGCCTGGTGGTCACCGGCGAAGTGGACATGGATAAAGGAACACATGGCATTGCCGGGAATACCATCAACTTGGCATCACGCCTGAGCAATCTTGCCAAACCCGGTCAAATTGTGGTCGATGTAAATACCTGCCGTCAGGTCGAGGGACATTTCACATGTAAATACAGGGAAACAACCACCGTCAAGGGCAAAGCCGATCCGGTGGAGGTTCATCAGGTATTATCTCAAAGGGATAAACCACTTACCATCCGTCGGCTCTCCGGACTAAGAGCGGATCTGGTCGGCCGAGATGTGGAGATGGCTGAATTGTCCGAAGCAGTCGAAAATTTGCAGCAAGGCAGGGGGCGGATTTTTTCGATCTGCGGTGCCGCCGGAACAGGCAAAAGCAGGCTGGTTGAAGAGTTCAAGGCCGGACTTGATCTTGAGAGGATTCAATGGATCGAAGGACATGCCTATGCCTATTCGCAAAACATACCCTATTTCCCGCTGGTTGATCTTCTAAATCGATTGTTGCACATTGAGGAAAAAGACCCACCGGAGATAGTGAAGGATAAAGTCGACTCCGGACTAGGATCTCTTGTGACCAACCCTGAAGATATCATACCGTATGTGGGTCATCTTTATTCGCTGAGCTACCCTGAAGTAAATGATATCAGCCCCGAGCATTGGAAATCCCGTCTGCAAGCAGCCATCTTGACAGTTCTTTCCACTCTGGCCGGTAAAGCGCCCACCGTTTTCTTTCTGGAGGATTTGCACTGGGCCGATCCCTCCTTTGTGGAGCTGCTGCGACTAGCCTGTCTGGAGATCCGGCAACCCGCCATAGTGCTATGTGCCTTCCGGCCGACCTTCAGTCTTTTCACGGGTCATCAGGTAAGCCATATCGGTAAAAACTACCATGATATTCAGCTGCAGAATTTGTCACTTTCAGTCGCTCAGAATATGATGGCCTCATTGTTAAAAACCGAAACCATCCCCCCCGATCTAAGGCGCTGGGTCAACAATAAAGCGGAAGGAAATCCCTTTTACCTGGAAGAGCTGGTCAACTCCCTGATCGAATCCGACACTCTGAAACGAGATAACGGCAGCTGGAAACTCACCCGTTCCCTTACAGAATCGGATATCCCCTCTTCGTTGCATGGCTTGATTTCCGGCAGGCTCGACCGGCTGGAAAAGCAAACCAAGCGCATTCTACAGGAGGCTTCAGTGATCGGCCGCGATTTTCTTTACGAAATTCTAAAAAGAATAACAAAGCTTGAAGAGCGCATCGATGGAGAACTCAGCCAGCTTGAGCGGCTCGACCTTATAAGAACCCGCTCTTTGCAACCGGATATAGAGTATATGTTCAAACACGCCCTTACCCAGGAGATCGTTTACAACAGTCTACTTAAAAAACAACGCCGGAAAATCCATGAACATGTTGCGCTGGCTATGGAAATCGCCTTTAAGGAAAGGCTGGCGGAATTCAATGAGACCCTGGCTTATCATTTTGCCCGGGGACAATCGGATACCAAGGCGGTCTATTATCTTGTAAAATCGGGAGAAAAGAGTCTGGCAAGATACGCAGTGGAAGAAGCCCATCAGTACTTCAAAAAAGCGTATGACATTCTCGCATCAAAAGAAGAGATGTCTGAAGAAGAAAAAATCATCCTTATCGACATTCTTAACAGCTGGGGCAACGCTTTTTATTACCTCGGTGAAAATAACGAATTTGTCGATCTTTTCCGTAATCATCAGAATCTGGTAGAATCCTTTGACGACAAGGCAAGAGCAGGGATGTTCTATGTGTGGTTAGGTGTGGCTCTTTTTATGGCCGGAAAATCAAAGGAATCCTATGAGAATCTATGCAAAGGTTTGGAGCTTGGTGAGAATATCGATGACCAAAAAGTAGTAGGCTATGCCTGCAGCTGGCTGACCTGGGCATGCGCAGAACTGGGGCTTTTTGATGAAGGCATCAACTTTGGTGAGAGGGCCCAAAAGATAGCTGAGTCGTTTCTTTCCGATCAATATCTCTTTTTCAAATCCCTTGGCGGACTTTGCTACATTAATTTTTGCAAAGGGGAAGCGAATAAGATTTTTGAGGGTGCAAAACGTCTTCTGGAATACGGTGAAAGAACCGCGAACAATCGAAGCACGGTGTTTGGGTATTGGATGAAAGCATTTGGTCACCAGGCTGCCGGAGATATGAAATCAGCCCAAAAAAATAGTGAAAAAGCAATCGAAGTCGCGCTGGATCCTGCCTATGCTCAATTTCCAAATTCAACATTAGGCATGGCTTATTTTTTGGGCGGTCAGCTTCAGCAAGCTGAAAGTGTTTTTCAATCCGGCTTAAATTTATGTGAGAAACACGGTTTGGGACAAATGTCTGTACCCTGCCAGACATTCCTGGCTCCAATCTTGATTGCCAAAGGAGATATGAAAAAAGGGATAGATCTGTTGGAAAAGGCGCAGGAAACCCTTATCAGTAACCATAGGAAAGTGTGGTATGCCTTGTCTGAGAATATTCTTGGACAAGTGTATTCACAAATAGCCTCAGGACCGAAACCTTCCATATCCATTAGAGCCAAAAAATCCAGCGCCTTAGCACAAAACGCCACATTTGCAGGCAAAAAAGCCGAAGAAAATTTTAATAAGGCGATTGAATTATTCCAAGAAATCGGTGCGAAAGGCTTTCTTGGTCAAGCTTACCTGAGCCTGGGTATGCTATACAAAGCGAGCAAGAGAACCGACCAAGCCAGGCAATGCGTATTGAAAGCAATTAATGTTTTCCAGGAATGTGAGTCTGAAGTCTATATTAAAAAAGCAAATGAGGCTCTTGATTCTATAGTGTAAAAGCCGTTCGTGTCATTTCTTATATCCGTCAACATTTTGTGGTTAGGGCATATAAATTCACCCGAATTTTAATCAGAAATCAAGTTCATCACCAGACCCAGATGACTTCCTCCACCTTTCCATGGCTTGAGCAGGCCGCATGCGTTAAAAGCAGATCAACTAAAAATCAGATTTCGTTCTGTACAAGGCTGCTATCTTTTGCCTCTAATATCTTCGAAATAGTTGACTTTACATAAAATTTTGTTATTTTCTCAAAAACCGGCTCCTTTGCGGCCGGAATTCTATCCCTTGAGTTTTCAGCTTTGAGCAATGAGCTAACCATTTATGATCGTCTCCTTTCACCCTTTATTTGAAGCCGACAGAAACATCATTTGCGCCGGACGGGAACCCAACGCAGATGACCTTGCCGACATAAAGGCCGCCAGGGCCGTTATTTTGCCCCAGGGATGCCGTCAATCCCTGTATGAGATGGCCCGCAAAAATTGCAATCACGTTTTCCCGAATTATAAAGCCCGATTTGATTTTCCCGGAAAAATCGGCCAGATCCGATTGTTTCGCGAAACGAACACGGCCCACCCGCAAACGGAGTTGCTTTCCTCGGTCGCTGATTTTAACCAGCGTCATGGTAAAGACCCTGCGGATAGCCCCTTTGCGCTGCCCTGTGTTTTTAAATTTGACTGGGGAGGAGAAGGAGAAACCGTTTATCTGATAAAAAGCCCGGGGGATCTAAAAGAAATTCTGGGCAAAGCAGCCGGATTTGAAAACTCGGGTCAAAAAGGATTTTTGCTCCAGCAATACATTCCGGCAGCCGGCAAAACCCTGCGCGTGATCATCATCGGCGAGACGATCATTTCATACTGGCGAATCCAGCAAAACAGCAGCGAATTTAAGTCCAGTGTGTCCAGAGGCGCACGCATCGATTCAGAATCCCAGCCGGCGTTGCAAAATGCGGCCAGAGCTCTGGTATGTGATTTTTGCCGTAAAACCGGTATCAATCTGGCCGGCTTTGATGTTATCTTTTCAGCCGAAGGGCAAACCCTGCGACCGCTTTTGCTTGAAATAAACTATTTTTTCGGCCGCAAGGGCCTGGGCGGCTCGCAGGCCTACTATAAAATTCTAAAAAGGGAAATTCACAGCTGGCTCGCCCAGCTCAATTAGAAAAATAGTTTAATTAAAAATGAGTTGCCTTACAGGGGCTGATTGATTTCGGTTTCCTCCCTCTCAAAAGAAACCGTAAAATAAAAAACTCTCTGTGCTCTCTGTGTGCTCGAGCGACCAAAGGGAGCGGGTGTGAGATAACCATGAAAAAAAGAAAATCCATCCAGCCCTTTGCTTATGATCTGGAAGAAGCGGATCTCAAACGGGAACGCCGCAAGGCCCGGGAACTCAGGGAATCCCAGTGGTGGAAACGTCAGATGGCAAAGGGTAAATGTTATTACTGCGGAAGCCCGACGCCGCCCAAAGAGCTGACCATGGATCACATCATTCCGATTTCCCGCGGCGGCAAAAGCACCCGCGGAAACGTGGTGCCGTGCTGTAAAACGTGCAACAATATGAAAAAACAACTCCTGCCGATGGAGTGGGAAGAATACCTCAAAAAAGCCCGCAAAAAGGCAGGTGACCTAAAATGATTAAAGCAAATGAACTTGACTGAATGGAAATCATGAAAGCAAAGTTAATTCTTTCTCGTATTTCTCCGCCCAACCATCCGCCGCGCAATCTCTGAAGAGTGCAATAGCTTTTCTAAAATTTTCCCGGGCATTTTTATTATCAGATTTACGACAAAAAAAGTCGGCATAAACGGCATGGTCACATGCCAGTTGCCATTTCATGCCGTTTTGCGCATGAGCTTCAATGGCTTTTCTAATCCATTCTTCGACTTCGGCGAAATGGTCTGTATCGATATGGAGCAGTATTTCCGCAATATCTCTAGCCATCCAGGCCTTAATAATTTTTACGGCATTTTTTTGATAATACCCAAATAGATCAGACAAATTGATATCTGTTTGTCCAATGAGTACTTTTGCTTTTGCAATGGACAAAGCCAACCAATTAATCAGAGAAGGAAAAAAATTTCTATTCTCTACCAAAATGGATTGTGCTTTTTGGAAATAACCTATGGCATTTTCGAATTTTTTAGCTTCTACATAATATTGACCCAGGCATACGGCCGTCCAAGCACTGAATATGATTTGATTCGTTTTTTCTAAATAGTTCAAACCCTTCAAAAGATTACCCTCGGATTCAGTCAATGATCCTTTGATGTACGATAAATAACCATAACCCGCATAAGCAAGACCTTTCGCGTAAATATCGCCGCTCTTCTCTGCCACTCTTAAGGACTCTTCAAGTGTCTCAGACGCAAGCTCGGTTTTTCCTTGATAAAGATAATTCCAGGTGCTCAATATACTTTTACTTGCCGACATTCCTAAGAAATTGCCGACAGCATGACTCATTTCAAAGCATTTGTTAAAACAATCTTCACCTTTTTCAAATTGGCAATCCCAAGAAAAATGCATACCTAAATTCCATAGGGTAAGATATGCAGAAATCGGATTCTGAGTTTCTTGGCTCATTTTTAAAGCTTCATCTAGAAATTTTAAGGCTTTTGGGAAGTTCTCTTCATAGGTAATCTCATAGAGACCCATTGTTGTGTAAATGATGGGCAATCTTTTTCGATAATTTATCTGTACCGTTAAATCCACTATCGGAGCCACAGCCTCGTATGCCTCAGCAATGTGCGCATAATTTATGCAATAAGCTGCAAGAGCTGTGCGGGCGTCAATTATTTGTTTTTTATTTGCATCAGAAGATGGCAGGCTCTCCAGGCAAAAAACTCTATTTAAACTGTGCTCAAAGGCTTCTTTAGAAGATGCGGCTGTATTTGCTTTTTTTGCAGCCAGCTCTGAGTACTTTGCGCCTTTTTCATGATTACCGGCTTCAATAAAATGCCGTGCTAAAGTGCCACAATGTTCCTTGAGGTTTTTTGCGAATATTTTTTCCATTGCACGGCCAATTTTTTCATGAAGCATTTGTCTATTTTTAGAAAGTATGGAATGATAAATTATCTCCTGGGTGAGTGCATGTTTGAAAACGATAACCGACTTGGGAAAGAGGCCTCTTTCGTAGATTAGCTCAAAATCTTTCAGGACGTTTATCGTAGAAAACAATTCATCTTCGTGGAGATCCGTCACCTTGCCGATTAAATCACAACTAAACTCTCTTTCAATAACAGAGCCGATCTGCAATAGCTCTTTGGCACCTTCTGGCAATGCATCCACACGAGCCATTATGATCTCCTGGATGGTGGAGGGAACCGAAAGCCCCTGATCTAATGTTGCCAGGTGATACTGGTTGCCAATTTTTTCAATTATTTTTATTGCCTTAAGAGACCTAACAAATTCTTCGATAAAAAAAGGTACGCCTTCGGTCTTTTCCAAAATGAGATCTTTGAGATGAGCATCAATGCGATCTGCATCCAAAAGGTTGCGAACCATCTCTATGCTTTGCTGGTTGGAAAACAGGTTTAAATTTATCTGCCTGTGGTAGGACTTTGATTTCCATGATGGTGAGAATTCCGGTCGGTATGTGAAAATTAAGAGCACCCTGGCACCTGATATGCTTTCCATTAAAAATTTTAAGTAGTCCTCAGTACTTTGATCAATCCAGTGAAGATCTTCAATCGCTAATACCAGCGGCTTAATTTCAGAATACTTTATGATGATTCGAATAAGTGTATTGATGATTCGGTCTCTTTTGGCTTCCGGGCTCAATATGGATTTGTTGATACCACTATCTTGAACAGATAAAAAATCCAGAAGGGTTGAAAGCGAATCAGTATCGGTTATGTCCAAAGTTTTTAGAGTACTTTGAACCTTCGCCCTGGCCCGATTACCTTCATCTTCCGCTTTAATTTTGAAACTCGCCTTCAAAATATCGATAATCGGATGGTAAGCGACACCCTTGCTGTAAGACAGGCATTTGCCTTCCAGAAAAATAATATCCTCATTTGAAACTGCTTTTCTAAACTCATATAAAAGCCTGGATTTTCCCAAACCAGCCTCAGAAACAATTGAAAAAACCTGCCCTCTTCCTTCTTTGGCGCGCGCAAAGGTATCTGACAAGATCTCAAGCTCGCGTTCCCTTCCAATTAAAGGCGTAAGCCCTATCTCAGCACTAACATCAAATCGGGTTCTGCGACTGCTGGGAGCAATCACCCGGTATGCAACCATGGGTTTGTCTTTGCCTATGACTTTTTGTTCTCCCAAGGCTTCAAAGCGGAAAAAACCTTCGGTTAGCTTGTGGGTTTCATCTGTAACATAAGTTGCGCCGGGTTCAGCAATTCCTTCCATTCGTGATGCCAGGTTCACTGTGTCACCAACTGCTTTAAAATCAACTCTCAGGTCATTGCCAAGGGTGCCGACGACCACGGGACCCGAATGGATTCCAATTCTCATTTTAACGGGGGGAATATTTTCATTTTCCTGCTTTAGCAGATCGGTTAATCTGCTCATTTCTCGGTGAATTGCCAGACTCGATCTAATCGCCCGCTGTGGGGCATCTTCCATTGCAACAGGTGCACCGAATAGAGCCATTATTCCATCACCGGTCAATTCGTTTACCGTGCCCTCATAGTCATGAACTTTGTGAATAAGGATTTCATAGACCTTATCCATTATGCTATAGGCAATTTCCGGGCCGAGTTTCTCAGAAAGCTTAGTAAAACCCGCCATGTCACAGAACATAACTGTAACCTGCCTGCGTTCGCCTTCGATCCTGCCCTTCTGAGCTAAAATCTTTTCAGCAAGGCCCTGGGGTCTGTCTGACACTTTGGGCACTTCATAATATGGCCACTCAATTTTTAAGATGAACAATTGAAAAAAATAAGAGAAATGCGGCAGGTAAAATAGAAATAGCTTAATTATGGTTCAATGTCAATTATCGTGGCATGCAATATGTGAAGGTCAAGTTTTTAAAAAGATATTGCGTGTAAATTTTTTTATAATTAAATATGAGACGTTTGCAATGTACTAAGATTATTACCCGTTTACGAACTTTGCGGCAGAAGTCAATATTTCTGCTTTCAAGTCAGGCAAATCTTTAAAATTGATAATTACAAAATTATCTTTCTTATCCATTTAAATCCTACCTCAAGTTCGATGCCCTGATACCGATATATAATCCATTAGGACAATTGGCCGAAAAATTGGATTAATTAGAATTTTAATCGTAATTTCTTGGCATTTTGTGAAAAAACTTTTTTCGTCACGAAAACACGAAATCTAAAAAGTACGAAATTTGTATTATTTCTTTTTCGTGTTTTTATCCTTTCGTGCTTTCGTGATTATTTAACTTTTTTCGGTTCCGGCTTGTCCGGATCAGGACGTTAACCATGCAAATTACATGTTCGAAATGCAAAAAAGTCTATAATGTGGATCCTAAGCGGATTCCAAGTGGAGTGACCGGAACCAAATGCAAAGCCTGTGGAAATTCCATCTCTCTTCGACCGGCTGCTACTCAAGCACCTCCTGTGCATAAAACAGCGCCAGCCTCCAAAGCGGCCATCATGCAGATCACCTGTCAGTACTGCAGTAAAAAATACAATATCAACCCGCAATCCATCCCTGCAGGTGTGACGAGCATCAACTGCAAAGCCTGCAGTCATGTCATTTCGTTAAAGCCCAAATCCGAAGAATCTTCGCCAAAACCGGTACCGGCGAAAACAGCCGAACAGAATACCGATACCCGCGAAATTACCTGCATGTATTGCGGTAAAAAATACAGCATCAAAGCGAGCAAAATTCCACCCAGTGTCACCACCACAAAGTGCAAAGCCTGCGGCCGTAACATGTCGTTAAAACCGGCTTCCGGCCTGACTTCAGCGTTCAAAAATGAAATCTCAAAAAAAGCCACACCGATAAAAACACTTAACGCTCCAAAAGATCAAATAGTCTCCCAGGTTCCGATCCTCCAGAACATTGAGCCTTCAACATCCCCTTTGTGGCGGAAGCCCTGGGTCCTGGCGGCAGCGGCAGCCGTGGTGGTCCTCTGTATCGGCGTTTTCTATACCGGATCAAAGATAACTCAATTGGCAAAGGTAAAATTAGGCACGCAAAACGGTGTCAGAAATGAACGGCTGGCCCCGGATCAAAAAAGGGAAAGTGGAGCACTTGCCGGAATAGAACCGGTTCTGGCAGCGCAAGTCGATGTGCCGCGGCTACT
>JARRJQ010000090.1:0-17968 GCA_037388985.1 Desulfobacterales bacterium
AAAAAAATAAATATCCTCCTGGTAGATGACAACAAGAAGTTTCTGGAGTCCGCGGCTGAAAGGGCCCGGATGAAAGGATTTAATGTCTTTACCGCACTCAACGGTCAGCAAGCGCTTGAGATTGCCCAAAGGCAGCATATTCATGTGGCCGTGGTCGATCAGCGAATGCCCGATATGGAGGGTCTGGCGGTTATCACAAAATTGCAGGCTCTTTCACCGGATATTAAAACGATCCTGTTGACGGGCTACGGGGACGAAAAGCTCAAAGAAGCCACCGAAGCGCTCAATTCCGCCTATTTTGACAAGGAGGACATGAGCAGATTCTGGGCGTTTTTGTCGAATTTGCCGCTCGGTAGCATCAATATTCTTTTGGTGGACGATAATCCGAAATTTCTCAATGCGCTGGCGGAGCGGATACGGACGAAAGGCTATGACCCCTATACGGCATTAAATGGGCACGAAGCGATCGATATCATAAAAACAACCAAAATTCATCTGGCGGTAGTCGATCAGCGAATGCCCGATATGGATGGTTTGGCGGTGATCGCGAAGCTCAAAGAAATGGATGCCGACATTAAAACGCTGCTCTTAACGGGCCATGGCGATGAAAAACTCAAAGAGGCCACTCAGGCACTGGACGCGTCCTATTTCGAAAAAGAGGATATGAGTAAATTCTGGAAATTTGTCAGAAAGCTGCTGCAAAGCCTTGAAACATCCATGGCGGCTGCGGGAATGGCCACCGGCGGTGACCTGCAGAATGCCGTGGATATCGAATCGCACCATGCTAAAAAGAAATAAATTGAGCGAAAATGGCGGATACCACCCCGAAAATCCTGCTGGTCGATGATGAGGAAAAATTTTTGAATTCCATCGCCAAACGCATGAAGTTACTGGGCTTCGATCCGGTTAAAGCCTCAAACGGCGGCGAAGCCATAGCGCTTGCAAAAAGCTGCCGCATCGATTTGGCAATTGTGGATTTGAAAATGCCCGATATGGATGGACTGGTGATCATTACCAAACTCAAAGAAATCCAGCCCGGTTTACGCTCGGTGCTTTTGACCGGATACGGTAACGAAAAAATAAGGCAGGCAACCGAAGCCTTAGACGCTGCTTATTTTGCCAAGGACGAGATGGAAGGATTTTGGAATTTCATTAAAAGGCTTAACATGGAGGGCAATCTAATTGTCATCAGACCGCCGACATTAAGCGGCAGCTTTGATCCGGCTGCCGATAGTCGAGAAGATCGTGTCCCTGAGCCATCCCGCACTGAAGAAAACAATAGCGTCGCCGCTGAAGGGTACCGCATGATCGGTGAAACGCTTGCCATCCAGGAATTGCGGAAGAATATCGAAAGGTTGGCAGCGCTGGACTGCACCGCGATCATTCGCGGTGAGACCGGCACGGGCAAGGAACTGACTGCCAGGATCATCCACAATTTAAGCCGTCGAAAACACAGTCGGTTTATTGCGATCAACTGCGGTTGCTTCACCAATGATCTGCTCATCGAAGAACTTTTCAGACCCGGCGATGCAAACGTTTCCAGCCCTGATCCATTTGGCGAACGCCTTGGGCAGCCTGAGTCGAACGGTACGATTCTGCTCGACCAGATCGAGGCGATGTCCGCGAAGATGCAGCTTGCCATGTTAAAGATCATCGACAGCAACAAAGCATCCCAACCGCATGGCAGTGGGGATTTTCCGTTTGATGTTCGAATACTGGTTGCCAGCCGCTATAGTTTAGGTCAACTGGTAAAGGAAGGAAAATTCAGGGAGGAGCTCTATTATCGATTGAATGTTATTGAATTGTCCATACCTCCGCTGAAGGAACGAAAAGACGACATACCGCCCTTATGCCGTTTCTTCTTAAATAAGTTTGCAAAAGAGTTCAAAAAAACGGTTGAATGTGTTTCAGATGAGGTCATTTCCCTCTTTATGAACTATGATTTCCCGGGCAATGTCCGCGAACTCGAGCACATCATCGAGCGCGCTGTGATCCTCGCCGATGGCAAAAAAATCGAACCCAGACATCTGCCTGGGCGTTTCAATAAGGCAGACGTTCCATCAGCGGAACTACCAAAAGAAATCATCCCGCTGGACGAGATGGAAAGGCATTATATCCTCAAGGTGTTAGAAACAACTCGCGGCAACAAATCCAAAACCGCCGAACTGTTGGGTATCAGCCGGTCTGCATTGTGGAGAAAGCTGAAACAGTTCAAATAGGAAATCCGTATTTTCTTCAGTGATAAGTTCCTGCATCCACCTGCCTCAAACAAACTCCCGCGGGGTAGAATAAATCCTATAATATCTAAAAATTAGGTAAAGATTTAAACGATTTTAGCCGATATCAAGGTTGTCTTTAACCGATGCTTTCTTCCGTACGGGGTAATTCAGAAGCCAGCTGCACATCTTGGTTCGTAAAACAATCGGCGTTCTTTTGTAAGCATCAAAAATCATACAATAATTTCAATTAGAGAATAAAATGGATCAAATGGCGACAAGTGAAATTATGCGGGTAGAGTCTCAACGAATTTTATCCGAGGTAATCAATACCATCCCCAGCCCGGCTTATTTTAGGAACGCGGATGGTGTATTTATCGGTTGCAATCCGGCCTTTAGCCAAATGATCCTTGGACCCACCGGCGAAACCCTTGTGGGACGATCGATTTCTGAGCTGAGGGAAATCATTCCCCGGGCGCTTACAGACGTTTGCGCTAAACATGATGAAAATCTTTTAAACAACCCCGGGATACAGGCGTTTGAAACAACCATCAAATGTGCCGACGGTGTCGAACGCGATTTTTTGCTCAATCAATCAACGTTCTCGCAGGTTGACGGGAAGGTTGCCGGCATCATCAGCGTCATGCTGGACTTAACCGACAAAAATCGCGCTGCAAGACTGCTGCAGGATCGAACCGAGGAGTTGATGAAGTCCAGCGAAGAATTGAAACGGCAGATAAAAAAGCGCAAAATAGCGAAACGAACCATCAAAGAGGCTCATCGCGAAATCAACCACCTGATTTCATCTCTGCCCACAATTCTGATTGGATTAACCCGCGAAAATGAAATCATTCATTGGAACACCGTTGCGGAAAAGGTCTTCAAAATACCTGCCGCAGAGGTGATCGGAAACACTTTGGGTCAATGCGGGATTGAGTGGGATTGGCAGAAAATCGCCGATGGGATCTTCCAAAGCCAGACCGAAGGTTGCAGTTTTCGACTGGACAACATCAATTTCCGCAATCCCGATGGTGAAGAGCGATATTTGGGGCTGACGATCACCCCCTTTAACGGGGATAAAAACAGTATTTTAGGGGTTACGATCATCGGTGCAGATATTACCGACCGGGTCAAATTCGAAGCCCAACTCCACCAGTCGCACAAAATGGAAGCGATCGGGCAGCTGGCAGCAGGGATTGCCCATGAGATCAACACACCCACCCAATTTGTCGGTGATAATACCCGATTTGTTCAAGATGCATTCGGCGATTTGATCCAGGCCTGCAATCTTTACAAGGAATTAATTAAAGCCGTTAAATCCGGGCCCGTATCGGAAAAACAGATTGAAAGTCTTGAAAAACGATTTACCGAGCTGGACATCGGTTACCTTGAAGAAGAAGTTCCGCTGGCCATCCAGCAGACGCTTAAAGGGGTTGATCGGATCACCAATATTGTGCAGGCCATGAAGATATTCGCCCATCCGGGTGGAATCGAAAAAGAACCGATTGATATCAACAAAGAAATTGAAAAGACGATAACCATAACCCGCAATGAATGGAAGTATGTTGCCCGACTGATAACCGACTTTGATTCCGCTTTGCCGGCGGTACCCTGCCACCGGGCTGAATTTAACCAGGTGATATTGAATTTGATTGTCAATGCCGCGCATGCCATTGAAGATGCAAGCGGAAAAAATCCATCTGAAAAGGGCACGATTACAATTAGCACCTGCCGTGATGGCGATTGGGCTGAAATTCGGATCAGCGACACCGGAGTCGGCATTCCCCAGGCGGTCCGTCATCGAATATTTGATCTTTTCTTTACGACCAAGGAGCCCGGCAGAGGAACCGGGCAGGGATTGGCCATTGCCCATTCCGTCATTGTTGAAAAACATAACGGGACCATTAACCTCGAAACCAAGGAAGGCCAGGGCACCGCATTTATTCTGCGGTTGCCGATCGACGTCGATTTATCCAAAAATGAATGATCAAACCAAAAAACGAATATTGTTCGTCGATGACGAGCCGATGGTGCTGAAAGGCCTGCAGCGGACACTGAGAAAAATGCGCGGTGAATGGGAAATGGTCTTCACCGAAAGCAGCAAGCAAGCTTTGGACCTGTTGGCTTCCGCACCCTTTGATGTGATTGTTTCAGATTTGAAAATGCCGGAGATGGATGGAGAGCAGTTGCTGGCCGAAGTAAAAAGTAAACATCCGCAGGTTGTCCGCATCATTCTTTCCGGGCATGTGGAGCAGGAAACGACCCTTAAGTCCTTCCAGTTGGCCCATCAAAGCCTTTCAAAGCCCTGTGACGCGGAGATATTAAAGCAAACGCTGAATCAGTTGTTTGCCTTACGAAGTCTGTTACAAGATGAATCAATTAAACGCATCGTATCGCAAACCGAAACACTTCCCAGCTTGCCGAAAATATATACTGAAGTAATCAGGGAGTTGCAGTCAGCCAATCCGTCGATCAAAAAAGTCGGAGAGATTATATCTTCCGATCTGGGAATGACGGCAAAAATTCTGCAGATTGTGAACTCAGCTTTTTTTGGACTGGTGCGAAAAATCAGCAATCCCCGGGAAGCGGTTATGCTGCTGGGAACCGAAACGATCAAAGCCCTGGTTCTTTCGGTAAAGATATTTTCCGAATTTAATCAAAAAACACAGTCTATCGGTGAGCATATTCACTCATCACATCTCCAAAGAAGAACATCTGGATAAAAACCTGGTGAATAACTCTCTGATGGCAGGCATGTTTCACGATTTAGGCCAGCTTATCCTGGTGACCAACTTCCAGGAACCCTATCGCAAGATTTTCATCGAAGCACGGGAGACCGGACAAAATTTGTGGGATTTGGAAAATGAAATGTTTGGAACCAGCCACGCTGAAATTGGCGCGTATTTGATGGGGCTGTGGGGATTGGAATATTCTATTATCGAGGCCATCGCCTTCCATCACTGTCCTGCAAAAAGTCTGTCTAACTCAGCGGGACTTTTAACGGCGGTTCATTTTGGCGATGTCTTTGATCGGTTAAAAAATGGATCCAACGGCGACAGTGGTTTGAGTCAACTGGATCGCGGATATCTGAATAACCTTGGGGTAGTTGATCGAATAAATGATTGGCAAACAATTTGCAAAGATTTAATGGAGAGGAAAGTTTCATGAAAGACAAGGTCTTATTGGTAGATGATGATGCCATGGTTTTAGCCGGGCTCAAACGGCAGTTAAGAAATCAATTCAGCATTGATACTGCATTGAGCGGGGAAGAAGCCTTGCAACGATTGCGGGAAAACGGACCCTATGCAGTAATTATTTCCGATTTTATGATGCCGGGAATGGATGGTGTTGAATTTCTCTCCCAGGTGAAAAAGAGCAATCCGGAAACCATACGCATGATGCTGACCGGGACCGCCGATATGCCAACGGCGATAAAAGCGGTGAATGAGGGCAATATTTTTCAGTTTCATCCCAAGCCCTGCCCGACGGAGACCCTGAGTAAAGCCATTCAAAGCGGGCTCAACCATTACAACAAAGCGATTGCCGATCAGAATCAATTGAAAAAGGTAAAAGTGTCACTGGCCAAGGCCAGCCGGGTTCAACAAAAAATGCTGCCCAAAGCCGACCCCCATATTGAGGGATTTGATATTGCCGGCAAGACCATTATGTGTGACGAAACGGGCGGCGACTACTATGATTTTTTCTGTTCCGGAGAGATCGGCACCGATCAAATCGGCGTTGTCGTTGGCGACGTGACCGATCACGGAATTCCTTCCGCCCTGCTGATGAGCTCTGCACGTGCCTTTCTTCGGGAGCGAATTCAAGTGCCGCCCAGAGGATGTGCCAGCATTATTTCCGATGTAAACAAACGGCTTGTCAGGGATATTGAAGATCTGAATCTCTTTATGACCATGTTTTACTGTGAAATTGCAGCGAAAGAAAAAACCATTCACTGGGTGAAAGCCGGACATGAACCGGCACTTCTCTATGAACCGGCAGACGATTCATTTGAGACCTTGAACGGAAACGGTTTGCCTTTGGGTGTTATGGATGATGCCGCTTATGAGTCGCTTGAAAGACCCATCCGCAGCGGGCAGATCATCCTGATTCAAACCGACGGCATAAAAGAGGCTTCCAACAGGCAGTCGGAAATCTTCGGCACCCAGCGGCTGTTGCATGTTATCCGCTGCCATGCCGCCAAACCGGCCAGAGAAATATTGGACAAGGTTTTTGAAGATCTAGCGCATTTCTGCCACCCGTTGCAACTTGATGATGATGCTACCCTGGTCGTCATTAAAATATTGTAGCGCTGGGTTCTCTTGCCGTATCCTCAACAATAAACGGTGAGCACCGCATTCCGATGCTCATTTTCTTGATCCAGCAACATGTGTTGTTCGCAAGGCTTTTCGATCTTTGGGCGGCCGATAGGCTTGGATCTCAAATTTTACTGTCTTTTCAGGATGTTGAGTTGTGGCCATGCAAGGATCTCCTCTCATCATCGATCATCAGTTGGCGGTGGTGTTGGTTCATCTATCACTTCGTTGGGATAAATAACGATTCGATCGCCCGGATGAATCGGTTCTTTCGCATCTAGCTGATTCCAGATGACTAATGCCGGCAGCGGGATATTGAATCGCTCTGCAATGGTCGTCAGGTTATCGCCTTCTTTGACCACATAGACGCGCTCCTGATTTTCAGCCAGCCACTGTTGAACCAGCTGTTTGAATCGGGCATTAAATTCGTCGGCTGAGCCCTTGGGGAGCAACAATGCGTGTGAGCCTGCTGCCAGGAAATGACCCCTTATTTCAGGATTTAAGTCCTTGATGACTTTAAATTGGGTGTTGGCCGCGCTGGCCACAACATGAATCGGCGTATCCTGAAAGCATTCAATGTAGACCCGGTCAAATTCCAGTGGCGGATAAAGGTCCTGGTCAGTGAACTGGAAACCAAATCGCTGCGGATCCGATAAAATTAATTTCGCAGCGATAATCCTGAAAATAAACCGCTGGGTTTCAAGCGGCAGGTAAAGCTGGTAATAATCATTTGATTTCTGAGATACCATCTCGGCCTGCAGGCCAAGCTCCCCCATATTAAAGGCGGCTGCCGAAAGGGTCCAGGACTGCAGCGTGGCGTAAAGTTCTTTAAAATAGCTTATGGCGGCCAGCGTGGATGCAAAAATATTCCGCCGCTCATCGATTTCCGCATTAATTCTGAGCCCGTATTTTTCGCCGGTTGATTTTAAAAACTGCCAGAACCCGACGGCTCCCTTTTGCGAGCTGGCATGCGGTCGCAGCGCACTTTCGATGATCGCCACATATTTCAGGTCATCGGGCATTCCATTTTCGCTCAGCATTTTTTCGATTATCGGCAGATAGCGTGAAGATCGCTTAATCCACAAAATGACCTGAGGTCGATCCCAAATGGTGAGCAGCAATTCCTTTTCCAGCCGCTCGCGCACCTCCTGACTGTCGATCTCAACCGGTTCTCCACAAAAGTCGATGGGTTGCATGATTCTTATGCTGGGCATCAGTGTGGGCCAGGCGGCAGCTTGCTGTTTTTCTTCGACCTGTTGGGCATCGCAGATACCGATGCCGGTCAATGTGATCAATACGATTGCAATCAAATAGCGCATCATTTGCCTCAAAATGGACCTATCGCGCGGGTAGAAGAAACTAATGTCCAAATTCCTACAAGAACAAAGAAAATACCGGCCCCCACTCGGATATAATTTGGGGGAATCAGCCGGCTGACTCCTGCGCCGAACACCACGGCGATGAGTGAACTTAGCACCAGAGCTCCCGCGGATCCGATGAATACCGAAACCCTGGAGTCGCAATCGGCGGAGAAGCAAAACGTCGCCAGTTGAGTTTTGTCACCCAGTTCAGCTAAAAAAATGAGTCCAAATGTGGTCAGAAATAATTTTAAATCCATAGTATCCTTTCAAGGCCTATTCCTAATTTATTTTATAGCGCTCTAAGATATTCCGGCTTAAGCGGCACTTTACCTGCCAGGGCTGCATCAATTAATCGGATGGTCGGTTCCTTTTCCTTCGGCAATCTGGCTCTAATCGGCAGGTAATTTGAAGCGTGATTGGCATGGAAAAGACCGCGGGTCAGGTTGGTGTTGGCGATCATCGTTCTGAGTTCAGCCAGCATTTCGTGAGGCTCAAGCAGTTGAAATTCCCCGGATTTATAATCTTGATAAAGAGGCGTTCCGGGGATCAGCATGAGGCTTAATGCACCAACATAGTCCGGATCGATTGCCGAAAGTACCCGTCCGGTCTCAATGGCATGGATCTGAGATCGTTGCGGGCCGGCAATGCCCAGCAATACGGTAATCGAGAGTTTGATGCCTGCCCGTTTTGCTTTTGTGCCCATCTCGATCATGTCTTTAGCAGATGCGCCTTTTTTTATTTTTTCTAGGGTAACGTCGTCACCGGTTTCCAGCCCCATGTAAAAGATGCCGACTCCGTGAGAGTTGAGTTCCTTGAGCTCATCGGATGTTTTCATTTTTAAAGCTTTGGCATTGGCGTACAGTCCCACCCGGGTCACCCAGGGGAGCTGGTTTTCAATTTCCTCGAGTATTTTTAAAAGCCTTTTTTGAGGGATAATCAGGGCATCTCCGTCGCACAGAAAAACCCGGCGTTGCCGTCGGCAGTATTTAGCGGCAAAAGCGATATCCTCCATAATGATGGCATCGGATTTGATGCGGAAACGCTCGCCCTTGTATGTCCCGCAAAACGTGCATTTATTGCGTGAGCACCCCACAGTTACCTGCAGCAAAATGCTGTTGGCTTCGCTGGGCGGTCTGATGATATTTCCTTCATAGTGCATGTTTTTTCCCCGATCAATCGATCTTCGACGCGATCAATAAAGGCCACGATTTCGCCTCAGTTGGTTAAGCGACATTTTCAGAACTTCGTGCATTTCCCGACCACGGCTTTTTTTCAGGCGACTCCGGGGGGGATATGATCCGAATTCGCTTCTTTACATTCCCGGGCTTCCAAATCATCCTTAAGATAATCATACAGGCTCCCGGTATAAGCGCAATTGATTGTTTCTTTGATTTTTTTCAGCAGATATTCACTGATCGCCGCTTCACCGTCAATTTTTAAGCGAAAGGCAATAAGTCTCTGTAATTTTTTGTCATGTTTATCACGATCCGGCACCATGCGCAAGACACGCTGCAACACCATTTTAAATGGCCCTTCCTGCTCCTCGATTGAGATTAACTTATCCGACATAATTTTTTCTCCATAGGAGTTTGCCTGTTTGCCGGTTTGGCCAGTTTAGCCAGTTAAAAATGGAAAAAGTCTGATTTTATGTTCGACAAGATAGCATGCTAACCGGCTAACGGGCAACGGGCCAACCTGAGAACCCCTTAACTGGTTGCCGAATCCATTTTGTTATCCTCAATCCGGACAGGTCCAGGTTATTGCGTTGCAGGACATTCCCCACATGTTCACCATTCCGCAGCAATCGCAATGATAGATTTTGGGACGACGCTTTTTTTGTCGATAGGCACGTTTTAAAGCCGGCGCTTTCGTCATTGTTGTTATTTGCCTTTAATGCTATAGGCTCTTTAGAAGTGGTTTCAAAACCTCAGATCAGGTTCAAGGGTCCCGCTTTTCAGCGGGACTTCGCTGCTGAGTTTTTTAAATTAAAGTGCTCAGCAAGCGTCCCGCGAATTGAAAACGGAGCGTACACGTCAGTACGTGAGTATTTCAATCCGCGGGACAACGCAGCCATTGGGCCTTTTGAGCACCTTAAATAATCTTTCAATTAGATGCGAAATCCCGCTCTATTGAGCGGGGAGATGGGGCTTTGAAACCACTTCTAATTAATCGTCACGATTTTTAGACAGCCAGCAACGGCATCATTTGGCTGCTCACTCCGGATTGCAAAATAAATAATTCAGTCAGCCCCACATGTCAACGCAGCCGAATCGGATTTAGATCAACATTGATAGGATTTAGGATTCAATGCAGAAAGAAAAGACCCTATATCTGATCGACGGTACCGGCTATATTCACCGAGCGTATCATGCCATTCGGGGGCTGTCCAATTCAAAGGGACTGCCGACCAATGCCGCATTCGGATTCACACGCATGCTCCTTAAGCTTATCGAAGATCGCAGCCCTCGATATGCGGGCATGTTTTTTGATGCGAAAGGTCCGACCTTCCGTCATGAAATGTATAAGGACTATAAGGCGAATCGTCCGCCGATGCCGGAGGATATGTCCGCTCAAATCCCATACATCAAAAAGATTACCGCTGCATTTCAATTGCCCATTATTGAGCTGCAAGGATTTGAAGCCGATGATTTGATCGGCACCTATGCGCGGATTGCCGAAAAGAATGGTTATTCGGTGGTGATGGTTACCGGAGATAAAGATTTCATACAGCTGGTGACCGATCAGGCGATAATCTGGGATCCCATGAAAGATGTGATTATCGATGCTCAGTATGTCAAGAAAACTTACGGAGTTGAACCGCCTCAGATCGTCGAGGTTATGGGTCTATCCGGTGATGCATCCGATAACGTTCCGGGTGTTCCAGGCATCGGCCAGAAGACCGCCCTCAAATTGATCCAGAACTTCGGCAGCATGCAACAGCTCTATCAATCCGTTGATTCCATCACAGCAAAAAAGCAGCGAGATAATCTGCTGCATTATCGGGAACAGGCTTTTTTGAGCCTGAATCTGGTTACGATTGAAACACAGGTTCCTGTTTCCGATGATTTATCGGCTTTTAAGCTCAGTCCGCCGGACACCGATGCGCTTTCACTGCTTTTTAAGATGCTTGAATTCAGGCAATTGCAACATACGATGTCCGCAAAGACGGATCTCGGCAGCAAGGACTACAGAGCCATTTTGGAGATGGATGAACTTGCGGATTTGATTAGGCGTCTGCAATCATCCGCTGTATTTGCTCTGGACACCGAGACGACATCACAGGACCCGATGAAGGCCAGATTGGTGGGCCTGTCCTTTGCTTTACAGCCCAATGAAGCCTTTTATATTCCCTGTGCCCATAATTATCTAGGTGCACCCCGGCAACTGGCGCTGATTGAAGTTTTAAATCAACTGAGACCCATTTTGGAGAATCCGGATATTAAAAAGGTCGGACAGAATATTAAATATGACTGGATCGTTCTATCCCGGCATGGTGTTAACCTTGATGGGGTGATCTTTGATACGATGGTCGCCTCTTACCTGTTGAATCCTTCTAAAAGGGCTCACAGCCTGGATCAAATTGCCATGGATTTTTTGGGTCATAAAGTGATCTCCTATCAAGAGGTCGCAGGCAAAGGCAAGACAGCCTTATCATTCGACAAGGTGCTGTTGGAAAAAGCGGTGCCCTATGCGTGTGAAGATGCCGACGTCACCTTTATGGCCAGAGATGTCCTGATGCCCCGGCTTCAGGAAATCGGGCTATTGGATCTGATGGAAAAGGTCGAGATGCCTCTCATACCGGTTCTCATGCGAATGGAAATGCACGGCACCTGCGTCGATATTGACCGGCTGCATGAACTGTCGAAATCTTTTCAGCACCAGCTTGAGGTCTTAGTAGCCGGTATCTATGGGCTTGCCGGAGAAGAATTCAATATTAACTCATCCCAGCAGCTCGGCCATATATTATTTGATAAACTCAAGCTGCCGGTTTTAAAGAAAACGAAAAAGAAAACCGGTTATTCCACCGATGTAGATGTTTTAACCAGACTGGCCGAAGAACATGAATTGCCAGCGCTTGTATTGAAACAGCGAACCCTTTCAAAATTAAAATCAACTTATGCGGATGCCTTAATTGATCTGGTTAATCCGGAAACCAAACGTATTCATACGTCCTACAATCAAACCGTGACGGCCACCGGGCGCTTAAGCAGCTCTGATCCTAATTTGCAAAATATTCCGATTCGAACTGACGAAGGTATGGAGATTCGCCGAGCCTTTGTTCCCCGAAAAGGGTGGCAGTTGATGTCTGCGGATTATTCCCAGGTTGAGCTTCGTATTTTGGCCCATTACTCCGATGATCAAATTCTAATTGAATCTTTCTTGAAAAATGAAGATATACACACGCGAACCGCCAGCGAAGTATTTCAAATATCACCGTCATTGATTACCACCGAGCTCAGGCGACAGGCCAAGGCAATTAATTTCGGTATCATTTATGGGATGAGTGCCTATGGGCTTTCAAAACAACTCGGAATCAGCCATCAGATGGCTCAAACTTACATTGATAATTATTTTGCGAGATATAAAGGTGTAAAACGTTTCATCGAACAAACTCTGGTGGAAGCCAGGCACTTAAAGCAAACCACCACATTGCTCGGGCGTATTCGTTTGTTAACCGATATCGATAGTTCAAATATTAACGTTCGTCAGGCCGCCGAGCGCACGGCGATCAACACACCTATCCAGGGATCTGCAGCCGATCTCATTAAATTGGCGATGATCAATGTCGACAGCGCATTGCGGGACGGAAAACTGAAATCCGCTATGCTGCTCAGCGTCCACGACGAGCTGGTTTTTGAAGTTCCACCTGAAGAGCTCGATGCAGTGGCGCACATGGTTAAAAACACTATGGAAAATATCTGGGATCTCAAAGTGCCACTTGAGGTCAATGTGGCTGTGGGCAAGAATTGGGCTGAAGCCCACTAGAACCTATCTCAAAAATGCATCTAACGCTCAATAGCTGCGTTACCGACCTCCTTCCCGGGACTCACCCTAATTGAGTTGAACCCGTTGGCCCGTTAATCCGTTGGCCGGTAAAAAATTGAATTAGGCTTTTTCCGATTATAACGGGCTAAACCGGCTCAACTGGCTCAACCGGTTAACCTGAATGCGGGATCACCTATTTTTGAGATAGGTTCTGGTTGCTTTTTTCTGGCGATTTATTTTTTACGGTATCTTGCACAACCGTGTAAATGCTTTTAAAAGTTTCAGGAAAACCGGCCGGTGATATCCGTCCGCCCTCAATGAACTTAACAACGATTTCTTTGGTTGCTCTTAGAATTTGTTCTTCCATTGATGCCATTTACCAATAGCCCCCTTCATTAAAGGATTAATTTTTCTTTTAGAGAATGTCTTAAACCGCGGCCCGGATCTGCTTTGCGGCTCTCATCAACTGATTGACATATCAGATATAATTTTTTATTTAAAGAAATTTAGCAATCCACAGTGCTCAAAAGGAGGGAGCAAAATATAAAATGGCGAGAAACAATCATAGAAGGATGCGCCGATTCAATTTTTTTGCTTTTTGGGCCCTTTTAATCGGGGCACTTTATGTTTTCCCCGCAAGTTGCTCTTACCGCGGAACCATAGATAAAACCACCAGAACGGTCACCGAGACCACTCAGAAAATCAGGCGTACAATTCGGTTTTCCGATGACGATCTTAAGAGAATAGCCGTCCTGGCAAGCTTTGAAAATAGATCTTTATATCAGGATGAAGATTTCGCGCAGCGGTTTCGAGCGGGAATCCCTGAATATCTGAATAAAAAATGTGATAGCGTTGCGGTACTGGATCCGGGGGTTGGCGAAGATTTTAAGCTCTTAAAGGACTTGCCAAGGTTGCCTTCCGGTGAGGTTGACAACTTTGCTCTGGCTGAAAATGCCAGGGCGCTGGGAATAAATGCGGTCATTATTGGCAGCCTGGACGATATCGGCCTTGTAAATGAAACCGAGGGGCTTATTTTTAAAGAACACGCCCATTTCATCCAGATTCTGGTTCGTATTGAGGTTTACGATACCGAAACAGGAACCAAAATTGTTGATGATAGTTTTAACCGCAGGGTGCAAGTCGATCAGCTGGATTACGATATGATGCGATCCGAGGGCAAATTAAAATTGTCCGATTTAGACCAAACGCTAAACGATCTACTTGGCGAAATGGGTGAGCGTATCTGTTGGGCCATTGAGGATCAGCCCTGGAACGGATTCATTACCTCTATTGCTGGAAACAAGGTTGTTTTATCCGCTGGAAGTAATGTGGGGCTTAAGCCAGGGGACGAATTTGAGGTATTTGATAATTCCAGAATCATAAAAGGGCGCGATGGCCAACGATTTTTGGTCCATGGTCCAAAGAAGGGCCGAATTCGGATTGTAGCCGTTCAGCCGCACGCGTCAGAAGCGACTGCGGTTTCAAACAAGGGTATTAAAACCGGCAATAGCGTCCGCGTCAAATAATTTACTCGGTTGAGCCGGTTGGCCGGTTTCCCGTTAGCCGGTTTAGAATGAATTTCAGTAATATCTATTTTCGACCGCTCAACGGGCAAACGGGGACAACCGATGATTAGGTGTCCGCCTGCGACGGATTAAATATATTTTTTGAAAGCAATCAGCGCGATTGTATTGATTGTTTAAACTCCTCAATTCGCTGCAGGGCTTCTGCTTCGGTTGAAATGCGATTGATCGATTTGCGGAATTGACTGCTGTTACGGAGTCCTTTGGAAAACCAACCCAGGCGACTGCGCATCATCCGGCAGGCTAATTCTTCACCAAAGTATTTCACGGATTCCTGTAAATAGCGGGTCATTGTCTTAAAATGATGATCCGTGTCAGGCGCAGGAACCTCCTCGCCGCGGATGCGCGCCGACACCTGGCGAAAAATATATGGATTTCCGATAGCCATTCTGCCGATCATGACGGCATCACACCGGGTTTCTTCGAGCATCTTTATCGCATCCTGGTCGCTGAATATATCTCCGTTGCCAATTACTGGAATACCGACTCGCCTTTTTAAAGCAGCAATAATTGACCAATCGGCGCGACCGCTAAAACCTTGGGTGGCTGTGCGCGGGTGAATGGCGATCGCGTCCACACCGCAGGCTTCTGCGATTTCAGAGATTTCAAACGCTTGATTCCCGGTTGGGTTCCATCCGGTTCTGAGTTTGATCGTCAGTGGAATCCGCACCGCGTTTCGAACCGCTTTGATCAGTGCCGCTGCGGTTTTAGGCATTTTCATCAGAGCCACTCCTGAGCCATTTTTGACGATTTTTTTAACGGAACAGCCGAAATTGATATCGATGATATCGGCTCCGGAAGATTCCACCACCCGCGCAGCCTCTGCCATGATTTGCGGATCAGAGCCGAATATCTGTACCGATAATGGTTTTTCTTTCGGCAGACTGTCCAGAAGTTGCTCGGTTTTTATCGATTTATGGACCAGACCATGCGCGCTGATCATCTCGGAACAGACCAGTGCACAGCCGGATTCCTTTGCCAGCAAGCGAAAGGGCAAATTGCTGATTCCGGCCAGAGGAGCCAAAATGGTTTTATTTTTAAGCCTGACGGATCCGATTTGCATCGTTTTATGTTAGTTGTTTGTTGTTCGTTGTCCGTAGCATGAGTATTTGAGATCTATAGCATTAAAAAGGTCAACGGACAACTGGCGACGGACAACTGACTTATCTTGAGGCGGGATTTGCATAACAGAATAAGCAGTTGTGAAAGCAGGGATGCTGATGATAGGAGCCAATATCCACAGACACTTTGCAACCGCATCCTTTGCGCAGCCGCTGACCCGCGTCTTTTTTTAACGAAAGATTTCCGCCGAAAAGTTTCACAAGCAGATCATTGGGTATACACGAACTTTCGGTAACCGAACTGCCTTCCGGAAGTGCATCCAGCACTTCTTTTTCGCAGCACAGCTTCAGACTTATTTTATAGGCAGAAAGAAGTTGCTCGATTTTAAGAATGGTTGCTTTTTTGGTGGCCATCGGTGGATCTAAAAAAGAAAAGCCCGGCAGGGCGGCAATTCGTCTGTCAATTTTAGGATAAAAATCCATAAAACTGGTAATGCATCGCTTGACGCCACACTCAGCAGCCTTTTCGGTAATGCGCTTTAGATCATGCAGATTATCCTGAAGTGTGCCGCTGCGGATTCTAAAAAAACAGATAGGATCGAAGCGCCAGTTGATAACGCTTGATCCGAAACGATCGCAGAGCTGTTTAAGTTGTTTCAGCCGAACATCCAATGGAGGGACGTGCGGTTCGAGCACAGGCGCGTTTGAATTGATGGTAAAGTTGAAAAACAGATGGTAGCCTGCGCCTTGCAGTTTTTCGCCATGGTTTTCCTTTAAAAACAACTCGAAATTTTTGGACCAAAAAACGATGGTGTGCACATCAGCGGGTGTGGCCGGAACTTTTCGGATTTGCCGATTGAATGGGTTGACAACCTCAAAAACGCCGCGGTTTATCTGGGCGACGAACCAGGGCATGTAAAATGCTGGAATGTCGGTCCGCCTGGAAGCAGAGATGACAATTTTACGGGGAGAGCTCAAAGGTTCAGGGTTAAAGAGTTCAAAGGTTCCGCCGGAGGCAGTTCAGGTTTCAGTGTTCAGGTGTCAGGTTTGAGCGTGTAATTTCGGGTTTCGCCAATTCTGACGCTTGCACTTGGTGCTTGTTTTCTGTCATCTGATATCTGTTTTTTGCCTGACACCTGACACCCGAAACCTGACACCCTTTATGAGATCAATTAAACCAATTCATTTTCGTTTGAGGTCCTTCAACGATATGACTTTGGCACCTGTATCGCTTTGTGAGGCCTCTTTTTTTGTTTCTTTATCGCCCAGTGAATCAGATGGCTCCGGCTCAAGCGGGCTTTCAACTTTTTCCAGCCGCATTCGCTTGCCATTCATTGTAAATTCTGAGCCATTTACATAAACATCCTTAAGAATCCAGGTAACCACCTGGAGCGGAATTTGCAGCAAAAGCAGTCTGACGTGGTACCAGTCCTTTTTAGAATTGGGTAAGATGCTTTCAATCCGGGCAAAAGCAAGCGGCTTATCCTCAAGGTAGATCAGCACTAAATCATTTTCCACAGCCATTCGAAATGTCCTTATTTCTGTCTTATGGAATCGTTTTACGAGTTCCTATACTCGGGTCGTGCAGCGGGATCAGAATATCAGCCATCTGTCTAATTTTTTGGATAGAATCATAGGCGTCGGCTAAATTGATGTGCACACCCGGTGCAATGGCGGGACCGGTTGATGGGAAGTTTTTATCATTGCAACAAAACCCGGTAATAACGGCTCGGCCGTTGGATGTGTTGACCGCCACCGATTGCCCGCCGACTGTGTGGCCGGGCGACAGGATGACGTCAATGCCGTCGGCGATATTGGCGTCTCCGGCGACTTCGATTACGTTCACATCATCGAGGATGTCCGGATAATAACGGTGATCGACAGGATGGGGGTTTTTCAAAAATTCATACTCAATTTGCTGTACATATACATCGGCATTCGTGCACTTGTAATCATTTTCACAGTGATCATTGTGCAGGTGGGTATGGATGATGATGTCGATGTCGTCGGGCTTCAAATTTAAGGTAGCCAGCGCATCTTCAAATTCCATTATTTTAAATCCTAACTGCTTTTCCGCGCCGTCCGGCACTATAAATTGTTCCAGGCCGGTATCGATCAAAATGTGCTGGTTGCCTCCCTTTAAATAGAAAACGTATATCGGCAGATAAATCCGCTTACCGTAATCCCGCAGATAGGTCATAACCCCCTGATCGGTTTCATTTATGCCGACGGCTAAAGGATAGATGGTATATTCTTGCATATTTCCTTCCCTGGCGTTTCGATTCCACACGCCTGGAGATTACTTCAATGGGTTTTTGAATAAAAGATTTGAAGATGTTGATCAAGGAAAATTTGGAATTATTATTTTATATTTTGTAATCTATTGATTTTTTTGATCTATTCTTATATACTAAATTAAAACTATCTAATGGCAAGGGAGAAACAAAT
>JARRJQ010000091.1:0-8485 GCA_037388985.1 Desulfobacterales bacterium
GCGCTTATCGTAAGTTTGGCATTGCTGGCGAGCTTTCTGGTGATCTCTGCGGTTCTAACGCCGGCAACAGCTCAGGCGAAGAACATTAAAGTGGGCGTCATTGACTGTTACAGCGGTCCAGCGGCGGTTTTCGGACAGGATGCCCTCAACGGGTTTAAACTGGCCTTAAAGGAAATAAACGCAAAAGGGGTTCTGGGCAAGAAAATCGAATTTACCACCCGCGACACCAAATTCAAAGTGGATCTGGCGCTGAATTTTGCCAAGGAATTGGTGTTAAGGGAAAATGTCGATGTTCTGGTGGGTACGATCAACAGCGGCGCCGCACTCGCCGTATCCGAAGCGGTGGCTAAAAAGGAGAAGGTGCCCTTTATTGTCTGGATTTCAAAAAGTGAAAACATTACGGGCAAAAAAGGCCACCGCTATGTGTTCTCAGCCGGCGAAAATACGGCCATGGCCGGCAAGTCCGGCGGGGTGGCGCTTTCCACCAAACCCTACGTCAAATACTGGATTGCCGGAGACGACTACGAATATGGACATGCGATCGCCGATGCGGCCTGGAGAAACCTGAAAGAACGCAAACCCGAGGTGCAACAGATCGGCACATCCTGGTGGAAGCCGGGCGAACCGGATTTGATTCCTTACATCACCTCCATTTTGGCTGCCAAACCGGACGCAGTCATTTTTGCCACCGGCGGCGCCAGCATGACCAACACCATGAAAGCCATTAAAGCCACCGGTATGACCAGCAAAGCCGCAATCTATATTCACAGTGCCATCGACTATGCCGTCGTAAAGCCTTTGGGCATGGATGCTCCCGAGGGGGTTATGGGGACCATCGACTACCTTTTTTATTATCCGGAGATTTCGGCTAACAAGCGTTTTGTCGATGACTTTAAGGCCGCCTACGGTAACCCGCCCGGATTTCCGGCCTTTCAGGCTTATATCACAGCCCATTTCATTGCCGAGGCTTATAAAAAAGCCGGCTCCCAGAATACGGAAAAATTTATTGATGCTATGGAAGGTTTGCAGATTCAAAGCCCGGTGGGCAGGATCGAAATGCGGGGCTGCGATCATCAGGCCATTTTGCCGATGAATTTTGGGGTAACCAAGTTAGCGCCCAAATATGGTTTTGCGATTGCCACGGATATCACTACCTTGCGGGGAGCGGAAGTAATGCCTTCCTGCCAGGAGATTATGAAGGAGCGGGGTCAATAAAAATTCAGCGAATTAATTTTGCCCGCCTGCACTCGAAAAAAGGGTCGGTCCTGCCTGATAGGTCTTCAACACCGGGCAGGGCCCTGTCCCTCCTTGCTCCGGCGGGCAAGCGGTTTTTGTTTGGAATGATGCAATATTGGACTTCTGGAATGATGGGATAAGAAAAGAAAATCTCATAAAAGGACTTAATCCATTTTTCCCCAATATTCCAACCTTTCAATATTCGGCTATTCCAATCCGCAAATGGTTTCAGTCTTAATTTTGAAATATCAAGGGCTTGGAAGCAACGAGGACACTTCACCATGGAAGGTGGACAGGCAATAACTCTGGCAGCCTTGAGCGTTACGTTACTTATTGGTCTGAGCCGTGCCATGATTCTATTCATTGTGACTTCCGGGCTCAGCTTTGTACTGGGTGTGCTCAGGGTTCCCAATATCGCCCATGGCTCCCTTTACATGATCGGTGCATTTACCGCCTACAGCATCTCGGCCTTGCTCGGCGGCGGCTCGGCAGCCTTCTGGCTGGCCCTGATTCTGAGTCCACTGGTGGTGGCACTGGTCAGCCTGGTTGCCGAACGATCGTTGTTTTGCCATCTTTACCAGCGCGAACACCTGATGCTGCTGCTGTTTACCTTCGCCTTGATGCTGATTTTCGGTGATTTAACTAAAATCGTGTGGGGTGCCGACTATCGCTCCATTATGCCGCCGGCTGCCTTGCAGGGATCTATCTCGATTTTCGGATCAGCGTTTCCAAAATACAACCTGTTTCTGCTGATCATCGGACCGCTGGTGGCCATCGGGCTGTGGCTGTTTTCAACGAAAACCAAAATAGGCAAAATTGCCCGGGCCGCAGCCGTGGACATGGAGATGGTGGGTGCTATCGGCATCAATGTCAGCTGGGTGTTTGCCTTTGCATTCGTTCTGGGCTGCCTGCTGGCCGGACTGGGGGGCGCCCTGGTCTCACCGACCATCAGTGTGACCATCGGCATGGATCACAGCATCATCATCGAAGCCTTTTTGATCGTTACCATCGGCGGATTGGGAAACATGTGGGGCGCGCTGGCGGGTTCGTTGATTTTCGGCATTACTCAATCTTATGGTGTGTTGTTATGGCCGCAGTTTTCCATTGTTTTTCCATATGCGGCGGTGGTCATTGTTTTGACGCTGAAACCTACCGGTATGCTCAAATCGGTATGGTAGAAGTGGCTTTGAAACCACTTCAAGAAAGGAATTGCGTTGTTTAGCGGAATGTTCCGACAAAAAGCCTTTGGCGTCAGCATTGCTATTTTTATAATTTTGCTCGTTGCGCCGATTTTTTTGCCAAGGTTCTACATCTATTTTCTGGCCGTTATATTTGTAACAGCCCTGTTGGCCATGAGTTTAAATTTGTGCGTGGGCCACGGTATGCTGTTTCAATTTCACCACGGTGTCTTTTACGGCGTCGGCGCTTATGCGGCCGGACTGTTGTTGGCCAAGACCGCCGTGCCGTGGTGGATGGCTTTTGCGGTCGGGCCTTTGGCGGCTGCTTTTGCCGGCTTGCTGATCGGCATGTTCTGCATTCGTCTGACCCGACTGTATTTCGGCATGCTGCAGATCTCTCTGGGATCCTTGCTCTGGGCCATTGCATTGCGCTGGTACGATTTGACCGGCGGCGATGACGGGCTTCATGGCATTCCAATTCCTGACTTTATCGCATCGACAACCGGTTCTTATTATTTTGTTCTCATTATACTGACCATCTGTTTGATTCTTCTGTACCTGATTTTAAAATCTCCTTTTGGTTCCACCCTGCAGGCAATCCGGGACAATCCGGAACGCTGTGCCGCCGTGGGCATCCATGTGCGCCGTCACCAGCTAAAAGCGATTGTCATCGCCACATTTTTCGCAGGTGTCGCCGGTGTGCTCTTTGTGGTGGTAGAAGGATCGATTTTCCCGGATCTGCTGTTCTGGGTTTTGTCGCTTGAAATATTTATCATGTGCCTTTTGGGCGGATGGTTTACATTTGCCGGTCCCATTTTAGGCGCCGCCATCATCGTCTCCTTGCGGACCTTCGTCGGCACGATCCAGAATATTGGACCGATTGAGAATGTTGGAGAATACTGGACGCTTATTTTAGGCGTCATTTTGATTTTGTTGATTTTCTTTCTGCCCGAAGGGATCATGGGTTATAACTACCGCAAGCTTTTTCATTTCCGCGCAAAATACGCAACCGAAAGCCAAACGGATTAGCTGAATGCTTCGTGTTGAGAATTTGCATAAGTCATTTGATGACTTTAAAGCGGTCAACGGTGCTTATCTCAGCGTCGAAAAGGGACAGCTGGTGGCCGTGATCGGGCCCAACGGAGCCGGTAAAACCACTTTATTTAATCTGATTTGTGGCCAACTGAAACCCGATGATGGCAAGATCATGCTAAACAATGAAAATATCGACAAATTGCCTCCCCATGCCATCTGCCGCAAAGGCGTTGCCCGCTCATTTCAGATCGCCAATATTTTCCCGCGGCTTTCGGTATTTCGCAACGTCCAGGTGTCGGTTCTTTCTCAACAGAAACTCAGTAACAAACTGTTTCAGCCTGCTGAGCGACTCGTTGTGGAAGAAACCAGCCGTATTCTGGAAAGCGTGGGGCTGCTGGGCAAAAAGATGGATGTGGCCGGCTCTTTGTCCCATGGGGACAAGCGCATCCTGGAAATTGCCATTGCGCTGGGAAACAAACCGGATCTGCTGATTTTAGACGAACCCACCGCCGGTATGTCTCCTGATGAAACCGCGACCACCATGGCGCTGATTCAGCGCCTGGCCGCAGAGCAAGGCCTGACCATTTTATTTTGCGAACACGACATGGAGGTAGTCTTTGGTACCGCCCAGAGCATCATGGTTATGCAACAGGGACAGACCATTGTACAGGCAGAGCCGGAAGCGGTCCGTCAAAACAGTGAAGTCCAGCAAGCCTACCTGGGAGGTGAATAATGCTCGAAGTCCAGGGAATTCACACTTACTACGGCTTGAGTCATATTCTCTTTGATGTGTCTTTAAAAGTCAAAAAAGGGCAGGTGGTCTGTTTGCTGGGACGCAACGGTGCCGGCAAGACCACCACTTTCAGAAGCATCATGGGCTTAAATCCTCCCTCCCAGGGTGAAATCCGGTTTAATGAAGCCGAGGTAACCGGTACCCCGCCTTATCAACTGGCGCGCAAGGGCATGGGCTGGGTGCCGGATGACCGGCGCATTTTCGCCGATCTTACTGTCGGTGAAAACCTTGAGATTGCAGAACGCCAGGGCCGCGGCGGTGAAAAATGGGACAAAGAAAAAGTCTACAACCTGTTTCCCGCCTTAAAAGATTTAGACAGCCGCAAAGGGGGACTTCTCAGCGGCGGCGAGCAAAAGATGCTGGCCATCGGACGTGCACTGATGACCAACCCGCAGTTTCTCTTACTGGATGAACCCACCGAGGGGCTGGCCCCGGTGCTGGTAAAATCTTTGGGGGAGCGCATCAAAAAACTTAAAGAAGCCGGCTTGACCGTTTTACTCGCAGAACAAAATGTGAAATTTACACTGACCTTGAGTGATTACGGGTATATTATCGATAACGGGCGCATTTGCTACCAGGGGCCGGTGGAAGAACTGGTGGATAACGAAGAAGTTAGGCGTATCTGCGGCATCTAAGTTTTCATTTCAGAATTGGCCCTTTTCCGCAATCTCTGCGTCAGACTCAGATTTTAATCCTCGACATACTACCTGTATGCCTGCGGTTAAAATCTTCGCCTTCCTTGACCTTGCAGAAAATTGCACAACTCTGGAATGAAAACTAAAATGGCGATAAGAACCCATTCATACGGAAAAAGCAAATAGACAAATTTGCGGTTCTAAAACCGATTCAGGTTTGAATCTGTAAATAAGGTTTTAAGCGTTTAAAAAATTAGACGCGGATAACGAGGAGAAAAATGGAAAAGAAAAAAGTTTTTCAGACCGATAAAGCGGCGGTGACTGGCGGGCCTTACTCCCAGGCGATTATTCACAATGGAATTATTTACGTATCCGGACAGGGAGCGGTAGATCCGCAGACAAATGAAATTAAACTCGGTAGCGTGGAAGAAGAAGCCGGGCTGGCACTGGAGAATTTGCGTATCATTTTGCAAGAAGCCGGATCATCCATGGATAAGGTGTTGACTATAACGGTTTATCTTCTCGATATCGAGGAATACACCCGTTTTAACGAGATCTATAAAAATATTTCAATGAAGACCGCCCGGCGCGAACCTGTATCCAGGCAGGCGGTCTCCCCTTTAACACAAGGGTCGAAATTACAGCGACTGCTTGTATTTAGACGTCAATAGTTTTCGAACCGATGACAAAAAGTCAGGGGGATCGATGAGTGAAACGTTAAGTGCTGAACAATTAAGTCAATTACGAAACACGTATATCACAGCGGGGCATGCCAGTACGACCGGCCTTTATGTGGAATCCGCCGCCGGTGCAGTGATCCGGGATGTGCAAGGACGGGAATATATCGATTTTGCCGGCGGCATTGCCGTGATGAATGTGGGTCACAGCCATCCGAAAGTAGTGGCCGCCATCAAGGATCAGGCCGAAAAATTCACCCACACCTGCTTTATGGTCAATCCCTATGCGTCGGCGGTTCGGTTGGCTGAAAAACTCTGTCAGATTACACCCGGTAAATTTGCCAAAAAGGCCCTGTTTGTCAACAGCGGAGCCGAGGCGGTTGAAAATGCGGTTAAAATTGCACGCTATTATACCAAAAGACCGGCCATTATTGTCTTTGAAAACGCCTATCATGGCCGCACATTGCTGACCATGACCATGACCAGCAAGGTCAAGCCTTACAAATTCGGCTTTGGCCCCTTCGCTCCGGAAATTTACCGCATGCCCTTTGGCGATATCATCGGGCCTGAAAAACTCAACGACTTTTTTATCAAACACGTCAACCCTGAGGCCGTGGCAGCGGTAGTCGCCGAACCGGTCCAGGGTGAAGGCGGCTTTATCGCCCCACCCCCGGGCTATTTTCAGGAACTGGTAAAAATTTGCCATGACAACGGGATCCTGTTTGTTGCGGACGAAATTCAAAGCGGCATGGGCCGCACCGGAAAAATGTTTGCGATTGAACACTGGAACGTTGAGCCCGATCTGATGACCGTGGCCAAGAGCCTGGCAGCCGGGATGCCCTTGAGCGCGGTTGTCGGCAGGCAGGAAATTATGGACGCCGTGCACCCGGGGGGACTGGGTGGAACATACGGCGCCAATCCGGTGGCCTGCCGGGCGGCGCTTGCCGTGCTGGAAATTTTTGAAGAGGAACATCTGCTTCAAAAAGCGCAGGATCTTGGCCGGAAGCTCAAAACGCGCTTTGAAAAATGGCAGGCGCAATTTGAAGTGATCGGAGAAATCAGGGGCCTGGGGGCCATGCTGGGCCTGGAGCTGGTCAGGGGTGCCAATAAACAACCGGCAGCCGATGAAGCCAAACAACTGGTTGGCGACTGCCTGGAAAATGGATTGGTAATTTTAACCTGCGGCAGCTACGGCAATATCGTGCGTATTCTGGCTCCGTTGGTGATTACCGATGAGCAACTGGAAAAGGGCCTTGCCATTTTAGAGCAAGGACTCGCTCAAATTTCCAGGTAAGATGATTTGTCGTTTTTGGACCCGCGCATCTATAGTGGCTGTCAAAAATTTGTTCTGACAATCTGTCATTGCGAGGAGCCTTGCGACGAAGCAATCTTTTTGAAAACCTGAGAGATTGCTTCGCTTCGCCCCGCCCGCCTCGCCTGAGCAGCTCGCGATGGCGGGCAGGTCGCAATGACTTTTGAAAGATTCGCTAAGTTAATCGAAACATATTTTTGACAATTACGAGAAAGCAGCTGCGCACCTAATTAAAAGGCCCGGCTAAATGAAGCCGGGCCTTTTGTTTTCAGGTATTGCGCCATGCTTACAGTTCAATCCCCAGCCGTTCCCACACAGATTCACCGTCTTTGATCTCAACAGCTTTCAGGTGTGGATACGTCGTCACAAGGAAATACGCCAGGGGCAGGACCCCAAGGACAATGATGATGAGATCCGGAACGATGCGGATGGTGCCAAGGAAATGCACCATACCCCTTTCAAAGAACTCGGCGCTGCGAGCTACCCACAGGCCGTCCGTAAAGGAAGTCCAGGCCTGATAGGCCCCGATGGGCAGCAGGGTCCCGATGGTCATCAGGAACAGCCCTCCGTTGAGTCCCCAGAAGGAAAGCTTCAGGATGCTGTCTTTCCAGTAGGCTTTGTCGACCAGCCCCCGCCAGGAAAACAGCAGCAATGCGATGGACAGCATGCCGTAGGTCCCGAACATGGCGGAATGGCCGTGGTGCATGGTCAGGTATGTCCCGTGTTCGTAATAATTGACGATCGGAAGATTGATCAGAAAGCCGAAAATCCCGGCGCCCCAGAAGTTCCAGAACGAGGCCGCCACCAGAAAATACATGGGCCACCGGTACGGAAACCCTTTGCCTTCCTTTTTAATGGACTGGTACTCTTTTAAACCGCGAACCACCAGGGTCATCAGCGGCACGGGCTCCATCGAAGAGAATACGGCCCCCCATCCGACCCAGAAAGACGGGCCGCCGTACCAGAAATAGTGATGGGCGGTGCCGATAATGCCGCTTAAAAAGGTCAGGGCGGCGGTAAAATAGGCCACCATTAAAGCCGCTCTGGCGGAGGCCAACCCCATGGCCACCATCAGCAAGGCGATGATGGCGATGCCGAAGAATTCAAAGATGCTTTCCACCCACAGATGCACCACGAACCAGCGCCAGTAGTCGGCCAGGGTCAGGTGGGAGCCCCTGCCGTAAAACAGCCCGAAACCGAAAAAAGCGACCACAAACACGGCACTGAATATGTAAAACCAGATCAGACTGGTAAACTCATCCCGGTGACCGAGTTTGATATGATGGCCGACGGCCCGGTAAACAATCAGCAGCCAGAAAATCAGGCCCACAAAGAGCAGAATCTGCCATATGCGGCCCAGTTCGAGAAATTCCCAGCCCTGATGACCCAGCCAGAACCACAGACTGCCCATCAACCCTTTGATACCCAAAACCTCACCCAGCAGACTGCCGAGTGCAACAATTAAGACGGCGATGAAAAGAAGCTGAACCAGCAATCCCTGTTTGGGGGGTTCCTTGCCGCCGATGATCGGCGCCAGGTAGATAGCCGATGCCACCCAGGTGGTGGCGATCCAGAAGACCATCAACTGTAAATGCCAGGTTTTGGCCCAGCTGTATGGG
>JARRJQ010000092.1:0-10490 GCA_037388985.1 Desulfobacterales bacterium
GACGAACATAGCTGGGGACATCGATTTCAGCAGGGCAGCTGTACCTGCAGGGGATGAGCGCCTCTCTCCGTTTCTTGCCTTTGACCAGCTCATCTTTGTCCCGCAGGGCGCCGGTGGGGCAAACCTCGACACAGGCTCCGCAAAACCGGCATCCAGCTTCGATCAGCAAACGATCACCGGGAAGGCCGATGCGGGTTGTTTCACCTTCTTCAATAAATTGCAGCACGCCGACACCGCGCAATTCGTTACAGGCCCGCACACACCGCCCGCATTGAATACACCGCAAAAAATCATGGATAAACAGCGGATTGCGGGTGTTTATGGCAATCGGTTTGAGCTGCTGTTTTTTATTCACTTCATCGGCAATTCCGATGAATTGCTTTACGGACTGCAGCTCGCAGTTCAGGTACTGGCTGCATTCCACGCATTCGGAGGGATGGTTTTCCAACAAGACTTCCATGGCTTTACGTCGCATCTCATCGATCTGCGGCGTCTTTGTTTTCACGATCATCCCCTCGACCGCCGGCGTGGTGCAGGCCGCAGGCGGTTCGTTCATGCCTTCGACATCCACCACACACAGGCCACAGGTGCCCACCGGTTTCAGGTCCGGATGATGGCACAGGTGCGGGATGTAGATTCCCCCATCAAGCGCCGCTTCCAGCACTGTTTTGCCGAGATTTGTCTCTAATTCCTTATTATCAATGGTCAGTTTGACTGTTTCCAATTCTTATTTTGTCCGCGGAGGCTTGACGGCCTTTAAAGCTTTATACTTCTTTAGCTTAGACTGAACCTCCCCCATTCGCTTGATGTTCTTGCCGACGGTCTCCACGACATCTTCGAAGTGCAGCTTCTTTCCGGCAAGGGTTAGACGGGCAATGGCTTGCTGCTCCTTTGAAAAGGTCACCTTGACTTCTCCGTTGTTCTCCCTAAGTTCTCCCTTAATGCCGCATATAGCGCACTCGATGGTGGATGTCTTGCCCACCAGCATGAGATTGCAGTGACAAACCGGGCAGGTGCCGGGCTCGTCACCCTTCCACTCCAACTGCTCCGGCGGTTTGCCCATGGCATCGGCGACATTACGTCCCAGTTTTCGTGCTCTGCTCAAAGACTTTTCATTGAGCACCACCTGGGCAGGCAAAGGACTTGCCATGACCTGCATTTGATCGATGACTTCTATCTGCATCGGAAAGGTAAATGTATTCATCAGCGGCAGTGCCATAGAAAGCCAATCCGCTGTGGGCGCGCCGCCCACGGCTATGAAACCGCTGACCCGCTGTTTGAAGAATCTGGGATCGATTTTGCTTTCCCGGCCGTCTGCCTCCGCGATCTTTTTGGCCTCCATCTGCCAGGCCACATCATGGGAAGGGCCTATCCGGTCGCAGAGTACCTTAAAATTGCCCGGAGGAGCCATAATATAAACCGGAACACCCAGGATGACGCCGTCACACGCAAGGAGTTTCTCATTGAGAAAGGGCATGTCATCATCCTTGATCACACACTCGCCCGTTCCCCCGGCCTGCTGGTCCTTGGAGCAACTGATACACCCGATGCATGGTTTGATATTCAGATCATGAAGGCGCAGCAATTCTACCTCTACCCCCGTTTCTGCCGCTGCCATCAGAGACTCTTTGAGTAAAATCTCGGAATTGCCGCCCTTTCGCCCGGCACCGATTCCCAATAGTATCATGTGAATCCACCTCCTATTCGGTTTTTTTGCGCTCACGTATATTTTAGGGGCCGGGGAGTTTTTCAATCCCCGTTTCTCGAAAGGCCCGCCGACCCCAATTATATTTTAATCTGTGATCATCTCATGATGGACCGATTATCATTAGTATTTATTCAAAGAAATGATGCAAACCTGGTGGCTCAATCCGGCATGTTTATACCCTCACCCGGCTACATCAGCCCGGGCAGAAAAAGAGCTATTTGCGGGAAAAGCGCTAACAAAATGACACAAACAATCATCGCCACAAAAAAGGGCAGGATTCCGCGGAATATAATATGAAGGGGGATCTGCGTCACACCGGCAAGGGCGAAAACATTCAGGCCCACCGGCGGGGTGATCAAACCCATTTCCATAACCAGGACCATGATCACCCCGAACCATATGGGATCAAACCCCATCTCCAAAACCAAGGGAAAAATCACCGGAATCGTAAGAACAATGGCTGAAAAAATATCCAGAAACATGCCCAGAATAACGTAGAGAATAATTATCCCGATAAATACCGCAAAAGGGGGCAAAGCGAGTCCACCGATGGTTTCAGCCAGCATAAACGGGAGCTTGCTGATGGCCAGAAATTTCATCAGGATAAAGGCCCCGGCGATCAGCAGCATGATCATCGCTGTAATTTTTGTGGCCTCCCGCAAAGAGTCGATAAGGATTTTAAGGGTCAGCCGCCGACTGACGGCACTGATCACGATGGCCCCGAAAGCACCCACGCCGCCGGCCTCGGTGGGCGTGAATATCCCTCCGTAGATCCCTCCGATGATCAATAAAAACAGGAGTACCATGTGCCAGGTTCCCTTAAGTGACATGACTTTTTCTTTAAGGCTGGTTTTCGGCCCCGGTGGACCTGCACCCGGGCGCAGGGTGGTCACGATATAGATCGTGCCGATAAACAGGGCGGTGAGAAAGATTCCCGGCAGTATGCCCGCCATGAACAAAAGGCCTATAGATTGTTCGGTCAGAATCCCGTATAAAATGAACCCCAGACTGGGCGGGATAAGGATGCCCAGGGTTCCCCCGGCTGCGATACTTCCGGTGGCCAGCTGATCGTCATACTGATACTTTCTCATTTCCGGCACAGCCACCTGACTCATGGTGACCACTTCCGCTACGCTGTCACCCATGATGGCCGCCAGACCGCCGCTGGCCAGGATGCCGGCCATAGCCAGCCCACCACGCAACTGGCCCAGCCAGGTATGGGCGGTTTTGAAAAGAACAGCGCTGATCCCCGAATTGGAAATCACCATGGCCATAAACACGAACAAAGGAATTGCCGATATGGGATAGAAGGCGATGTATTTATAGGGAACTGTCCCCAGAACCCCCAAGGCACTGTCCAGACCCCTGAGGTAAACCAATCCGAGAAAACCGACCGTGGCCATCGCCAGGCCAATCCACATGCGGGTCAGCAGGAGAAATACAACCGCCGCGATGCCGATAATTCCGACAATTTCAGGGCTCATCCGTTTACCGCCTTATGGATATGCTGAACAAGCTGAGCAATCATCACCAGAGCCAGCAAAGCACTGCCAAACGCCACGACATAATAAAATGGGAATGCGGGTATCTTGAGCAGCGAGCTGATGATGTTTAATTGACGCACAGCCAAGCCTTCCAAAAAGCTGCGCCAGGCGATCAGGGCCACCACAATCAGGCCGACCATCGACGTGATGCTGTCACAAACGGCCTGCATTCTGGGTGATAAGAGCGACACCACCAGATCCACCCTCAAGTGACCCTGCTGCCCGGCGCACCAGGCCAAAGCAAAGAATGCCATACACACCATCATATTTTCAGTGAGTTCGGTTGTACCTAAAATCGGCTGCCTCAGAAAATAGCGAAGGCAGACATCCGCGACGGTGAGCAGCATCATTGCCACCAGTACGGCACTCGCAAAAATATTCATGATTCGACTCAGGAAATGGATGATTTTCATTCACTCCCCTTGCTTGGAATATTCTTTGATCAACCGCTTGGCTTCATCATATACCGCTTGAGCCGGAAGGCCCTTGGCCTCATTATCGGCTATCCACTTTTGATGGATCGGCTGGACGGCCTCGACCCACAGCTTCATCTCGTCGGCCGTCGGGGTTATGATGGTGTGCCCCATTTTCTTGGCTTTGCCCAGAATCATTGCTTCATACCCGTTGTCGGCCTTGATGAGCTCCTGACCCAGCCAGGGGCTCAGGTCGTCAAATATTTTCTGGATATCGGCCGGAAGGTTGTTATAGGTTTTAAGGTTGATCAGAAGCATATCCGGGCCCATGCTGGTACCCCCTTCAAAAAGGGTCATATTCGGGACCAGTTTCAAAACCCCGAAAGCATCCAAAACGGGCAGGTGGGCGGCAATTCCTTCTGCCAATCCCCTTTCCAGAGACATATACAAATCCCCGACCTTCACATCCATCGGAGCGGCCCCCATGGCTGCCATCTCTTTGGCCATCGATCCGCCAACGGAGATAATCTTCATGCCCTTTAGATCTGCCGGAACACGCACCTGTTTTTTAGTGAAGCTCAGCTGCTCTGCAGGACCCGATCTGGCTGCCATGACCTTGACACCTTTAAACTCATTTCTGATTTCCGGAAATTCGTTAAAGATTTTTTGATAGACTTCGGTTCCCTCGGTTTTATTGCGGTACCCCATGAAACCCAGTTTGGTGTACATGTTCAAAGGCATCAGCCCCCAATCCAGACCGATAGCGTAATAGGTGATATCGGTTTGACCGGTTTGCACACCCCGGTAGAATTCAGAGGCCTTCAGCAACGACTCGCTCCAGTAAAAATTGATCTTCACGCGGCCCTGGCTCCGTTCTGAAAGCATCGCCGCCCATTTTTGATATACCCCGGCAATCGGTACCACCGGTGGGATGGTATGCGTAAAGCTCAGCTCTATGACTTTCGTTTCTGCTGCAAATGCGGGCCCACATACAAACACGGTCGCGATGAAGAACAGGCAGAAACCGATAATTGTTGTTTTCAATCCTTTCTGAACCATCTTGACACCTCCTTTTTTTAAGAAGCTTCATTACGAATTCATGACTCTTATTTCCTTTAAACGATCACCTCCTTTATTACGTTTTATACGACTTCATGTTATCCTCTTTCGTATTGAGATCAACGTTAACTTGCTGCTTTCAAATTTCAACCGGCGGCCCTGCTTTTAGTGTTGGCATTTTCACGATCATACAGATCGGGCAGGAATACCGCCAGACGATGCATTAACTCCAGGCCATGCTTCATCAAGATCATTGCATTGCTTTCAGAAGCCCGGAAAAGCCAGAAACGGCTTCGTATCTCGCAACCGGATTCGGTATCACGAACCAGATGGATAAACCGGCTCCGGGGTACTTTTTCAAGATCATAGACATTGGCGCAGATGGCCGTACTCACATTGGCGTCTGCCAATTTTGAGGTGTCGAGAAATTCAGACGGATCATGGTAGTGGATTCTGACCCTGGTGTCCAGGCCTCTGAATTCTCCCTTGAGAATCTGGCTGGAACCGATATAGTGCCCCGGACGATAGTGCTCGTCCCACTCGATGGAAAGGTGCGATTCCGGAAGCCACATCCTGAATGTGTCTGTATCTGCTAGGTGCCCGAACCACCAGTCGATCATTTTTCCTTTACAGCGGTGCAGCAACGTCAAAATGGCCACGTGCATATGCCCGTTCGACAACCGATAGTATCCTGTTTCCAGGGGCATGTAGCCGGACTCGATGAGCTGGTTGGCTTCATTAAAAAGCATTCTTTTCTCTCCGGCGCGCAAGGACTTGCTATGGTATATACCGAGACACAGAACCACTTTCTCAAAATCGGTTTCACTTAAGTAATTTGATGTAACGCTTGGACAAAAGTTAATTAAGATTTATTTTTTACGCGCTCTGGTTTGGAATATTTCAAATACGATTTGTATTTTTTAATCAGCTCCGGAATTTCAGACATGCGTGGATCCGGCTTCAGCGACCTGTTTTTTAAATCCTCGGCATGGTGGAATTTTCCAGACAGCAGAACGTGCGATAGGGCCCGTTCTTCTTCTGTAACCTCCAGGGTGTAAGTATCCCCTTTGGTTTTCAATGTACCCTTGACGCCGCAAACGGCGCACAACGCCGACTCTGATTTGTTGGTGAGCTCCAAAACACTGGAGTGGCAAACGGGGCACAGGCCGGGCTCACCGATGTAAGTCCGCTCTTCATCCGGTTTGCCAATCATTTCTGCAACATGCCGTCCGGATCTTCGCGCCCTCTCGAGCATCTCGTCTCTTAGAGCCATTGTTGCCGGCAGCGCAACCCAGTTAAACAGCTGCTGATCCACCACCGTCATATTCATCGGAAGAGTGAATATCTGCATCATCGGAAGCGCCAAGGTAGTCCAGTCACTGCCGCCGACAGCAAATAGCGCCGCCACCCTTAATTTGAAAGACCGCTCATCAGGCCCTTTCCGTTTTGTGATGCCCTTCTCTTCTCTGATTTTTTTAGCGATCATCCTGAAGGCAAGGTCATGGGAGGGGCCCATCCGGTCGTTTAATACCTTCAGAAGGCCCTGGGGGCTTTTCTCGTATATTGGAGAGCCGAGAATGAGCCCATCGCAATCGAGAATTTTCTCGTCGATAAATTTAAAATCATCGCCTTTGAGGACGCAATCACCGGCTCCGCCTTTTTCAAAAAGGCTGATAACGCAAGAATTGCAACCGGTGCAAGGCTTGATGTGAAGGTCGAGCAGACGCACAAGCTCCACCTCGGCCCCCAACTCCTCTGCCCCCATAAGCGCTTCCTTAACCACTATCTCGGTGTTGCTCATTTTTCTGCCGCAGGTTAATCCAAGAACCTTCATGATCTCCTCCTTAAAATCGTTTGGGCCGTTTCAAATCACCCAAATATCCTTAAGCAGGTTTTAGCGTAATGCCTGATCGACTGTCGATATGGTAATTGCAGTATTCTGATAAGCGTATTTGACTTGTTTTCGAGACCGGTCGCATGCAAAAAAGTCTGGTGTACGGTCCGGAGGAGTTCTGGTATTGCGAGGGCAGCTGGCATTCAAATTACGATTTATGCAATGGTGCCGATCCCGGATTCCGTTAAATAAAAAAGCGAAAATTGTGCCATAATTTTTATTAAATGATATCAAATTGTTATGAATTCTATTTTTATAATTCGTCAAATATTGCAAAAAGTCTTGTCATATTTGACAATACGATGCTAAGTTGTCAAATATTGCAATAACGCTTATTCCGTGCAAAAATCCCCCCTTGATAAGCGGTTAGAAAAAGGAGGCCATTCATGATTCTGGATGAAAATGAATTCTTCCGGCAGGCGACGCTTCGTATTTGCGGAAATCTTGATTTTGAAATCGCCATGCAGGAATGTCTCATTTATCTGAGAGCATTCATGCCGGCTGATCTTTTCCATTTAACGATTTACGATCGTGGATTGGGTGCGTTTCGAACCATTGCCACCGCAACGCCAGCAGAGGCCAGGCGTGTCAACATTGTCATCGCTCTGGATGAAAAAGCCAGAAAGGCTGTTGATAGCTATGAATTAAAGCCGGCTTTAATCATCAAAGCGGATGATACAAATCCCTTAACCAAGCAGGTTGTTGCAGGCACCGGCATATGGAAGGAGCACTCGGTGATGGCCATGCATCTGGCCGTCAGGGGATCCAGAATGGGAAATCTAATTCTGTATGCCAAAGGAAAGAACCGGTTTACAGAAGAACACTTGAAATTATTTTCAATCCTGAATGAACCTTTCGCCATCGCACTGTCCAATGCACTCAGATATGATGAACTCAATCAGCTCAAGGATATCATGGCCGATGATATTCAATATCTTCAGCGCAGGCTTCAGCGCTCAGCAGGGGAGATGATCATCGGCGAGGATTTTGGCCTGAAAAAAGTCATTGAGATGGCAAAAGGGGTCGCACCGCTGGACAGCCCGGTATTGCTGCAGGGCGAAACAGGCGTCGGCAAGGAAATTATTGCCACCGCGATCCACAATCTATCAAAACGCAAAGACGGTCCATTCATACAGGTGAATTGCGGCGCCATCCCGGACACGCTTGTCGACAGCGAACTTTTCGGTCATGAAAAAGGGGCTTTTACCGGCGCCATCGCCCAAAAACGGGGCTATTTCGAGCGGGCTGACGGGGGAACTATTTTTTTAGACGAGGTCGCCGAACTGCCCCTTCAGGCCCAGGTCAGATTGCTCCGTGTCTTACAGTACAAGACGCTTTCCCGTGTGGGCGGCACCAGCCAAATCAAAGTGGACATTCGCATTATCGCAGCAACCCACCAGGATATTCAAGAAATGGTCAAAAAAGGGCTTTTCCGATCGGACCTTTTGTTCCGCTTAAACGTTTTTCCAATCCTGATACCCCCTTTGCGGGAGCGCATGGAAGATTTGCCGGCCCTCATCAATCATTGATGCTGTCAATGCAAGACATATCACGCTGGCGCTGAACAAGGCGAAAGGCAAAATTCACGGACCAAACGGTGCGGCTGCCTTATTGGGTATAAATCCCAGTACCCTTCGACACCGCCTGCGAAAACTTGGTATAACCCATGAACGGATAAAAAATTAGTGGGACTGGCTTGGCCCTGTTCTTGGGCGTGGAGGTCACCCATTAATGGCGGCCCGGATTTCCGAATTCTAAGAACCTCACCGCGACAGTTTTCTGACTTCGCACTCAAAAAGACGGTGTGGCGTGCCGCCCGACACGGGATCAAAGTGGGTATCATCCACAAGGACGTTGATGTTGGCTTTACCGTCCGTCGGGTTTCCCCATCCGAAATCAATCCAGATATGCCCCGGTTGAGTGTCTTCTGTGAGTTTTGCCTTGAGGGTTATTTGACCCCGGGGGCTGCTCACTTCGACTTCACTGCCCTCCGGAATGCTTCTTTCCAGGGCATCCTGGGGATGCAGCCAGACCAGAGGATCGGGGTATGATCTTGTGAGGGCCTTGATATTCCTGAACTTTGTGTGGACGAAATGAGCCGGCCGTTTCGTCGATCCGAGCAGGGGAAACTCTTTACTTGATCGAAGGTTTTCCTCCAAAGCCTCACCGGCTGGCTCTGAAAAGACAGGCAACGGGCTGTACCCCTTGCTCTCAAATACCGTTGAATAGAACTCCACCTTGCCGGAGGGCGTGCTAAAACCCCTTTGTTCGAACTTTCGGTATTGGACCGCCGGCGTCGCATAAACGATCTGCTCCTCATCCAACCGTTCAAAGGACACGCCTGAAGGGCGAATCATATGTTTCAGCCAGCTGATGGTGTCTTGAAAGGGGTAATCCTTTTGAAGCCCCATCCTCTCGGCAAGCTCATATTCCACTTCAAAGACGGGCCGTGACATCCCCACAGGCGGGGCTACCGGACGGGCAAGGGCCAAAAATCCCCCTTCCAGACTGGAATAAGCCCGGTATCCGTAACTTTCGAAGTCTGATGTGATGGGAAGAACCAGATCGGCCAAGGCCGCAGTTGCTGTGGGAAAAATATCGTTGACCATCAGGAAATTCACTTTTTGCAAGGCCTGCCTCGTCCTTTTTTCGTTCGCCTGAACAAGCGCGGGGTTGGAGTGATGGACGACCATGGCCCGGGGTCTGCTCTGCTCTTCTGCTAAAAGGGAAGATTTAATCGCCGGAAAAGGGACTTCCCTGAACAGGGGGAATTGGTCATAACCGACTCTTTTCTCCGTGGGCACAGCCTTTGTGGGCAGAGAGGATTGCTGCGCAAAGGGCATAAACACATTACCGCCCGGCACATCCAGATTCCCGGTGAGGCCGATCAGAATCGCCACCGTCCGGACCGCATCCACACCGTTTACGATCATATCTAGCCCGTTGCCCTCATAGATGGTCGCGGGTTTTGTCGTCGCATAGGTTCTTGCAAGATCCTCTATGGTCTTTGCCGGAATTCCGGTGAGCGCTTCGGCCCATGCCGGGTCGCAGGCCTGAACATGAGCTGCCAGGGCGTCAAAACCACTCGTGTAAGCCTCAACAAAGGTTTTGTCATAGAGCGACTCCTCAATGATGACGTGGATCATGGCGAGGCCGAGAGCTACATCGCCTCCCGGCCTGATCCGCACCCACTCATCGGCCTGAGCAGCAGTCCTTGAGCGAAAGGGATCGATGCTGATCATTCGAGTTCCCCGTTTTTTGAGTCGTGGAATGATCTGCTGCATGCCGTTATAGGCCGCGTAAGACCCGTAACGCTCCGATGTCAAAGGATCGCTGCCCCAGAAGAGTACCAACCGTGTATTATCGTAATCGGGTTCCGCACGAATTCCGCCGGTAACCGCCATGAAGGCCGTCATTCTGGGTACCATACAAAGATTTGCTGCGCCCGTAAAATTCGGTGACCCAAAAGCCCCCATAAATTCAAGAAACCCGTCTCTGCACTGATAGGATACCGGGGCGCCGCCGCAACGAACAAGACTGAGAGGTCCGAAACGATCCCGAATCTCACCCAGCCGATCCGCGGCAAAATCAAGGGCCTTTTCCCAGGAGATCTCTTCAAAACCTTTTGAGGTTTTTCGCAGGGGAACCTTGAGCCGATCTTTGGACCCAATAACTTCCGGGATGGCGGCCACCTTCGGGCAGCACCGCCCCCTGTTCATGGGATGTTCCGGATCTCCTTCCACATCAGTTGTACCATTTGCACTTCGATGAACGATAATGCCGCAGTTGCTGTGACAAAACTGACAAATGGACCGGTACGTTTTTTTCTCCATGGAATCTTCTCCTTGCCTGCCTAAGAAAGGGACGCCTAA
>JARRJQ010000092.1:10502-27763 GCA_037388985.1 Desulfobacterales bacterium
TTTTCTTTAACAACGGACTTTTCAGTTTCAGCGGCAAGCTGCCAGCTGCAAGAGTAATGTTAGGCCTTCGTATTTTATGCAGATTCGGCTAATACGTCCTTCATGGCCTGTAACAAATCACGTATGGCGGACTCACCATCACCAACATATGTTGAACCATGCATTGATGCAATCGTTTTTGGCTTTAGATCGGCAAGACGGTTTAGACTCTTTTCTGTATTGGTTGTATATGGCAGGTAATTGGCAAAAGGTCCCTTCTGATATTCAATCAGCGTCTCTTTGAAACGGCTGACAATTTCAGAATTTGTGACTGCTTCCACGTCACCATTCTGATGGAAAAGATCGGAACATAAAAGTGTGCCGCCATTCTCTTCAAATAAATGACCCGCATCCCATCCGTGAGGCACATGTGGTGTCTGAAGAAATTTGAAACGGAACTTGCCGGTTACGAATACTTCTCCATCCTCCAAAGCCCTGGCCGGTCGCTCCGCTACGACATCATCCACGCTTACCATCTTTGAGACAAAGCTGCAAATGGCCGTCGCATTCGGCGCAATCTTCTGCCACTCCCTAAGCGCACCGCATTCGTCCGCCTCAAAATGACTAAATCCGATCCATCGTATCGTAGCAGGATCAATCAACTTAGCGACAGCTTCATTGACTGTCGGAAAAAGCCCCCTCATTCCCGTATGGTAAAGAAGCGGTTCTTCATCTCTTACGAGAAATTGATTGAACTGAATATTTACTTCAGAAAAAAAGGTGGCAATTTTGAAAACGTTAGGGCCAATTTCTGTTATCTTGCTCATTCCTTCTCCTCTAAGCTTTCGGTTAGCAATGATTATCCGGTGATTATCTTTATCTGGAATATGTTGGTATCCAAGAGTTATTCGATTTGACTATCTTCAACTAAAATTGTCGTCATCAGTCTGATAGGCGTGGTGTTGTTTCTCTCTGCCAGACTTTTGAGCCTGTCTTCGTCTTTGGCCTCTATATTAATAGCCTTCAGCCGTTGGTAGACTTTGCCCGGATCAAGCTCTATTTCTTTGATTATTTGACCGATAGTTTTATTGCCTAAACCCGTGCCGGAAAATGTTTCCTCGACTTTCTCAGCCGTCCATGTGGCACCGGATTTCATCGTTTCGGGTTTGGCTTCCAGTTTTTTAATCACTTCATAAACACCCATGCCAGAGGTTCGTTTGCTTTCTGCAATCTCGCTCATTGTGCTCTTGGGGCTAGCTACCGTGAAACCGGCATTCCTCAGTTCCAGCATTGCTTGGTCCAAAGGGATCCATTGCTTTTTGCAGAAGGTTTGAAGGCTAACCAACTCCGCATGACCAAACGGGGGTTCAAGCTCGGGAGATGTCACCCATGAGTTTTTAATCACTTCACCCAAATCGCTCACGTAGACAAGCGGTGGCAAAGACCAAATACCGCTCACCGCAACCCAGATGAATATGATACTACTTAAAATCAGTTCTCGTTTATATCGCAATGCGCTTTCAAGCTTGCCACTTAGATACTTAATCAGAGGCCCCCAATTAAAGTATACGTGAAAAGCGCCCGTTACTAAAAATAGGAGTCCTGAATAGATATGTATGCTGCCCCATTGATCTTTCTCCAAACTTAAAAAGTGCCACTTGGTCCAATATGCCACCCGGCCGTGAGGTTCAGTATATAGAATTATCCCTGTTATACATAACAAGATGAAGCTCACTAATGAACATAATGAGGTAAAAGCCCGACCACTCCAGCGTTTTTTATTCATTTTATAAATGTCACCTATTGTGATTTAGATGAACCAATATACCATCCAAGAAAGATATATCTGCGCATATAGGTGCAAGCACCGAATAAATCATGGCCTGCATATAATGATTGGCGGCTCTTCAGTCTTTTTCCAGCACTTCGACCACCGACCGGTACTTCTCGTGAATCATCCTGCGGTCAAACTCCCAAAACTCTGCAAGCATGGCTTGGTCCTCTGCTTCTGTGAAGTAGGCCATAGATGCCGGGAAAAAGACTTTGTCTTCTTTCTGAATGTGTTTTGGGTAAAACCCGGCAAGGGTGTGAAGATTGTCGGCTATATCCGCTAAGGCAGATTTATCACCGTTCCGGTAACGCGTATTGGCTTCGACAAGCGCCTTGGTCTTCTGCCGGCCAAAGACGTGTTCTTCAATGAGTTCCTGCATAACCTGCTGGTCTTCAGCTGACAGAGCTCGTTTGCTCAAATCCCGGAAAAGTATGTCCTCCTCTTTCCCGTGATGCGTCCGATCGGCGTATGTGCGAATAAAATCAACCGCTGTATCCACGAATACAGGATCGACCTTTTGAGTTGACTCAATTTTTATTAAGACATCTTTGATGATAGAAATCATTCGCTCGATGAGTCGATGTTCTATCATAAGTGGACCGCGCGCTTGCATATGGCACTCCTTTCTTTTTCGCTGTTAGTGGGATGAAGCATATGATATTAAATGTCTTATGGTAATCCAAATAAATTGAGAGACCTGAATATCGAAAAAATTTGTGGTTGCTTATAATTGTTCTATGTTAACCGTTCGCGCAAGCGGGTGAATCGTTGCTGCGTCTGACTGTTATTGATGCCGATGGCCAGCGCTTTGGGGCTTCCCACCATGACCACCAGATTTCGGCCGCGGGTTACGGCCGTGTAAATCAAGTTGCGCTGGAGCAGGATATAATGCTGAGTCAGTATCGGAAAGATGACCGCCGGATATTCCGAGCCCTGAGATTTGTGAACCGAAACGGCATACGCCAGAACCAGTTCCTCCAGTTCGCTAAAATCATAGGCAATCTCACGACTATCAAAAACAGTCGTCAGTTGGCGCTCCGTGGAACGGATAGTCGTTATGCGCCCGATATCGCCGTTGAAAACCTCTTTATCATAGTTGTTGCGGATTTGCATGACCTTATCGTTGACCCGCAACGTGCGGTCGCCAAGCTTGACCGCCCCATTTACCGGATTCAAAACCTCTTGCAATCGATGGTTGAGGTTGACCGCCCCCACAACTCCTTTGTGCATGGGTGTCAGCACCTGGATATCATCAAAGGGATCAAAACCAAAACGTTGCGGAATCCGTCTGCCGGCCAGTTCCAAAATAATTTCTAAAACCTTTTCGGGATCATCCTGCTTGATGAAATAAAAATCATTGTTGGGATCGAAACTCTCCGATTCGATCAAGGCCGGCAGGTTGCCTTCATTTATCTGATGCGCATTGACGATAATGCGGCTGGTTTTCGCCTGGCGGAAAATTTCATTCAGCTCGATCACCGGCACGCATCCGGAAGTGATGATGTCTTTGAGCACGTTGCCGGCTCCGACCGACGGCAGCTGGTTGACATCGCCGACAAAAATACAGGTGGCGGTCGCCGGGGTCGCTTTTAAAAGATGATACATTAAAACCGTGTCAATCATCGAAGCTTCATCGACAATCAGCAAATCACAATCAAGCGGGTTGCGGTCATTTCTGAGAAACCCGTGTTTATGAATACTGTACTCGAGCAAACGGTGGATCGTTTTGGCTTCATGGCCGGTCATCTCGCTCATGCGCTTGGCTGCTCTACCGGTGGGTGCAGCCAATCTTATCTTAATCCGAAGTTTTGAAAATATTTTTAAGATCGCCTTAACAATAGTGGTTTTGCCCGTACCCGGCCCCCCGGTGATAACCATCACTTTGTTTTCAAGCGCGCATCGAATAGCTTTGTGCTGATTTTCGGCCGGCTGGAATGAAAGCTGCTGCTGGACCCAGTGAACGGCCCGGGCAGAATCAACCTTGCGGATGGACTTCGGTGCGGAGAGCAAGGCCTTCAGGCGGTTTGAAATTCCGTTCTCACACTGATGAAATTGCGCCAGATAAACGGCCTTATTGTTTTCCCTGAAATCTTCGATGCCGGCATTGATATCTTCAATGATGACCTGTCTGTCGGCATTCAGACGACCAATGGCTTGCACAACGGGCTCGCGCGCCACGCCCAAAATTTCACGGCACTGTTCAATCAGAGGCTCATATGGAAAATAGACATGGCCATCTTCAACAAGCTGCTGCAACTTATACAGGACTCCGGCTTCAACTCTTACCTCGGAGTCAGCCCCAAATCCGAGTTCTTTGGCGATGCTGTCGGCCTTTAGAAATCCGACTCCATATATGTCGGTCGCCAAGCGATATGGGTTTTGTTTCACAACGGCAATCGAGCGGTCGCCGTAACGTTTAAATATTTTGGCTGCATAAGCGGAACTCACGCCATGGCTCTGTAAAAAGATCATTACATCGCGGATTTCGTTCTGTGCATTCCAGGCTTTTGCGATCCGCTCAATGCTTTTGTCGCCAATGCCCTTGACTTCACTCAGCCGTTCAATTTCATTTTCAATGATGTCCAGCGTTTCTTGGCCGAATTTGTCAACGATACGTCCGGCCATAACCGGCCCCAAGCCTTTGATCATTCCAGACCCCAGATATTTCTGAATGCCATAAACCGTTGCCGGAACTTTTGTCTTAAACTGGACAACCTTGAACTGCTTACCAAATCTGGGATGATTGACCCAATGTCCCTGCAGTTCCAGAATTTCTCCGGGTGTCGGTGCCATTAAATCCCCGACAACGGTAACCAGATCTTTTTGTCCCGCAACCTTTACCTGGGCAATCGTAAAACCGTTTTCTTCGTTGGTGAAGGTTATTCTTTCGATCTGACCGGAAAGATGGGTGAGCATCATCGGTGTCCAATTACGGGTGGCAGTTCAAAGATTTTTGGGTTCAGGAAAAATAAGGACTGAGTGCTGAGGACTGAGGACTGAGCAAAAACTACTGCATGATTCCCGACCCCTTCAACATGACGTGCGAGCCCGCCAGAGCCATAGCGACGGGGGTCGTTTTCCGGCATGAATCGTCCTCCTGGGACCATGACATGTCGTTTTCCGGTCCAAGCTGGCAAGTTTTTTCCGCCGCATACAAGTTCGATATACCTTAATACTCAGAACTCAGTCCTCAGCACTCAGTCCTCAGTCCTGTGTTTTGACACCTGACACCTGTTCTCATGTTGAGCTTCACACCCAGGCTGGAAGGCGTATATCCGATTCAGCAACTGAACTGGGAATATAACATTTAATATCGATAACCGGTGTGCCATCAAAGGCATCGATATCCTCAATATGTATCTGCAAATCCTCAATTGATATTATTTTGCACAAGGTTAAACCGACCGGGTTGGGCCGCCGGGGCGAATGGGTGGCAAACACCCCTCTTAACGGATTGTTTTTATCTTTTCGGGGGTGGACTCTCAGGGTCTTGCGCTTGCCGGCGGAATCGTTTTCGTGAAACCAGAAAAGCACCTGGATATGAGAAAAGCCTTCCAGCCCTAAAAGCGCATCCGAATATTGATCAAAGATTGAAATCCAGATCCCTTTTTCATTTTTGCGGACAACACCTACGGGAAAAACCTGAAATGATTCCACCATTGGATATTACTCCACTGCTAAGGTTTACAAAGGATATCTTAATTTCACCAAAACAGGTTTCAGAGGGTTTAGGAACCCTCTGGAACCGGTTTTTTAGTCCTCATTGAGTTCTTTGATATTTGCATAAAAATCCAGAGCCTGAGGATTACTCAATGCATCTTTGTTTAGCACTGGTTGACCCTGGATAACTTTCTTAACCGCCAACTCCACCTTTTTCATGTTGAGTGTATAGGGAATATCCGGCACACTGATAATCTTGGCCGGGACATGCCGTGGCGAAGCATTGGTGCGGATGGTTTTTTTGATTTTGTCCTTCAACTCAGCAGTGAGCTCAACGCCCTCTGCGAGCTTGACAAAAAGAATCACCCGCACATCATTTTTCCAATTCTGCCCGACCACGACGCTGTCGGCGATTTCCTCCATCTGCTCCAGCTGGCGATATATTTCTGCCGTACCGATGCGCACCCCGCCGGGATTCAGCGTGGCATCCGATCTTCCGTGCATCACGACGCCGCCGCGCCGGGTGACGGTAACAAAGTCACCGTGGCGCCAGACATTTGGATAGACATCGAAATAAGCGCTGTGGTATTTGCTACCATCCGGATCGTCCCAGAAATAGATGGGCATCGACGGAAAAGGCCTGCAGCAGACCAGCTCGCCTTGTTCATCGATGAGCTCGTTGCCCAGCTCATCAAATGCGCGTACATCCATTGCCAGGCCCCGGCATTGGAGCTCACCGGCATAAACCGGGCCCATTGGATTCCCAAGGGCAAAGCAGCCGTTTATGTCCGTGCCCCCGGAAATTGAAGCCAATTGCAGATCCATCTTCACTTCTTTGTAAATAAATTCAAACCCTTCGATTGATAGCGGCGAACCCGTGGAAAGAACGGCGCGCAGCGGTGCTAAATCATAGGTGCGGCCCGGCTTTACCCCCGCATTTTGAAGGGCGGCGATATAGCCGGCGCTGGTTCCGAAAACAGTGATTTTTTCCTCCTGGGCCATTTCCCACAGCGCGCCGGGCTGCGGATGAAAGGGGTTGCCGTCGTACAGAACCAGGGTTGCCCCGACGGCCAAGGAACTGGTCAACCAATTCCACATCATCCAGCCGCAGGTGGTAAAATAGAAAATGGTATCCTGACGTTTTAAGTCGGTATGCAACATAAGTTCTTTTAAATGATGCAGCAGAATACCCCCGGCACTCTGCACCATGCATTTCGGCAAACCGGTGGTTCCGGAAGAGTACATGATGTACAGGGGGTGCTCAAAGGGCAGTTGCTCGAATTCAATCTCCAAGCCGGATTCCGATGACCTGAAGTCCTGATAATGAACGGCATTGGCAACCGCGTTGATATCGGCTTTCTGCTCGGTGTATGGCACGACCACAACTTTTTCAATTGAGGGCAATTCTTTGAGAATATTTGAAATGCGCTCCAGTGAATCCAGTTTTCGACCTTTAAAGAAATATCCGTTAGCGGTAAAAAGAACTCTGGGTTTGATCTGCCCGAATCGATCCAGAACGCCTTTGATGCCAAAGTCCGGGGAGCATGATGACCAGGCGGCGCCCATGCTGGTGGCCGCCAGCATCGCAATCATGGATTCAGGCATATTGGGCATAAACCCCACCACCCGATCGCCGGGCTGGATCCCCAGATCTTTCAATGATTTTGCAACCCGCGCCACTTCATCATAAAGCTGCGCATAGGTCAGCCGGATGGAAGGCTGCCCTTCCCCTTTAAAGACTAAAGCGATCCGATCATCCCGGTAGCGAAGCAGATTTTCGGCAAAATTGAGCTCCGCACCGAGAAACCAGTGTGCGCCGGGCATTTTCTTCGCGTCATCGATTACCTGATCATACCGTTTGGAGTGAATGATATCGGCAAACTCCCAGAAAGCCGCCCAGAAGTCAGAAATGTTGCCAATCGACCAGTCGTAAAGGGGAGCATATTCTTTAAAATTTTGATGGTAGGTTTCGTTAATAAACGTCATAAAACGGTACATGTTCGACTGCTTAATTTGTTCTGCGGTCGGTTTCCATAATAGTTCATCCATAATCAACCTCCCCTATATATGATAGAAGATCAGAATCCATGCATGAAATAATCTTAGGGTAACGAAGCGGTTAAACCTTTCTTTACCGTTTATGCAAACGATTAGTCAAGATATTGCCGTAAAAACTACAAGCCATCTCAAAAATGCATCTAACACTCAATAACGGCGTTAAAAGCCTCCTTAAAATGCTCACATACTATATAATGTATGCTGCGCTTTTGCGTCGGCTTCTGCTTGCTGAGCACCTTAAATTAAAAAGATCAAATGCGAAGTCCCGCTCACTAGCGGGGTTCTTGAGCGTGAGCTACTATTTTTGAGACGGCTTGTAAAAGCCAAAAGGTTTTTAATTCTTGAAGGTCATCTATATTTCAGATATCAATTAGAAGTGGTTTGAAAACCCCATCTAAGGCTCAATGGCTGCGTTGTCCCGCGGATTGAAATACTCACGTACTGACGTGTACGCTAAGTTTTCAATCCGCAGGACGCTTGCTGAGCACTTTAATGTAAAAAGATCAGAAGCGAAGTCCCGCTGGCAAGCGGGGCCCTTGATCCTGATCTGAGGTTTTGAAACCACTTCTAAACCCATTGGATTGAATGGAATGAATCGACATCCATTAATCACCCGACGAATAGCGGTGAAATTTTTACCAAAGGAGAACAATTATGCCATTTATTGACCTGCGGTCTGATACGATGACCAAACCGACAGAAGCAATGCGTAAAGCGATGGCTGAGGCCGAGGTGGGCGATGATGTGTTTGGCGAAGATCCGACGGTCAATCGCCTTGAAGAAATGGCCGCAGAACGATTGGGTAAAGAGGCGGCATTGCTGGTTTCCAGCGGTACAATGGGCAACCTCGTCAGCCAGCTGGCGCACTGCGGCCGCGGAGATGAAATTATTTTAGGCAGTCAGGCGCACACCTTTTAATATTCATTTCCCTCGAAGCCGGCTCATCCTTTTGGAAAACACCCACAACCTATGCAACGGCTGCCCGCTTGAAATTGAATATATGAAAGCAGTGGGTGAAGTTGCCCGACGGCATCGATTAAAAATCCACGTGGACGGCGCCCGGTTCTTTAACGCTGCGATTGCCCTTGGTGTAAAACCGACGGATTTGGCAGCAGAAGCCGACTCGGTCTCGTTTTGTTTGAGCAAGGGGCTGGCGGCACCCGTAGGATCCATTGTCTGCGGCACAAAGGATTTTATCCATGAGGCACGGCGCGCACGCAAGGTGCTAGGCGGCGGCATGCGGCAAGCCGGCATACTGGCTGCAGCTGGCATTGTATCCCTCAACGAAATGGTGGACCGGCTAGCTGAAGATCACGCCAATGCCAAAAAGCTGGCAGTGGGCCTGGCCGAAATTCCGGGTCTTGCAATCGATCCGAATCAAATAAAAACCAACATCATCTTTTTCAACATTACCCGTGAGGATATGCAACCTGAGCAATTTGTCCAGAAGATCGATGCCGAAGGTGTGCGCATGTTGCCGGTGGGGCTGCAAAAAATAAGAGCTGTCACTCACTATCACATCACGGCCCAAGATATCGATCGGGCGCTTAAGGTCATCTCCAGGGTAATGGCTTGAGTCCTTTTTCCCTTGCCCACCGTTGATAGAGTCAAAACATAGGACTGAGGACTGAGTGCTGAGGACTGAGTATTAAGGTATATCGATCTTGTACTTGATGGAAAAACTTGCCAGCCTGGACCGGAAAACGACATGTCATGGTCTCAGGAGGACGATTCATGACGGGAAACAACCCGCCGTCGCTAAATCTGTTGCGCGCACGCAAGTCATGCTGCAATGCTTGAGCGACGAACAGGTTTTCTTGCTCAGTCCTCAGTCCTCAGAACTCAGTCCTTATTTTTCTGGATACCTGCGACAAGATGATTTTGACCCTGCCGGTACCGATGACTAGTGTTTAAATGATCGCTGACCGGTATACACCATCGTCGCATTGGCTTCGTTGCAAGCCTCGATGGACTGATAATCATTGCCGGACCCTCCCGGCTGAATCACGGCCGTTACCCCTTCGCGCAGGCCGACATCCACCCCGTCCCGAAACGGGAAAAACGCGTCGCTGACCATCGCCGCGCCGATTAACCCGCCTTTTTCAGCGGCCACCCGGGCATCAACACGGTCCTGCTCACCGGTCCCGATTCCCACGGTAACCTCGTCTTTAACATAAATAACTGAATTGGATGTAATTCCCGATTCCACCAGCCAGCCAAAAATCAGATCATTATATTCTTTTTCAGTAGGCGGACGATTGATTTTGTAAAGCTTGCCCTTGTACTCACACTCGGCCAGCTTGAGGTCTTGCCTGGAACGGCTGATCGGCACAAACGACCACTGGGCAATGATGCCGCCATCGATCAGACTTTTAAATTCAACGCATCTTTTCCCCACAAATGTTTGCAGGCGCTCCATATGGCCAATTTTGATCACCCGGAGGTTTGTTTTCCGGGAAAATAGATCCATTACCCCCTGCTCAAAATCAGGCGCGACGATCACCTCAGCATACTGCCGGATGATGGCTTCGGCCGTAGCTTTATCAACCGGCCGGTTTGCGGCGATACAGCCCCCGAAGGCAGCCACTCTGTCGGCCATATTGGCTTTAACATAAGCTTCTACAAGGGTGTCGGCACGGGCGACCCCACAGGGATTATTGTGCTTGACAATGACCACTGTGGGTTTGTCTGTAAAATAGCGCAGAATGTTGAGAGAATTGTCCGCATCGGTCAGATTTGTCTTGCCCGGGTGTTTACCGGACTGAAGAAGCTCGATATCAGATGCCAGAAATTGTCCGGGCTGGATGCTTTCGGTCTCTCCCAGCACCAGATTGCCATTGACCAGCCTGTAGAGGGCGGCTTCCTGACCCGGATTTTCCCCGTATCTGAGACCTTTTTTAACCTCATCGACCACCCAGACCACTTTTTCATAAAAAAGCGTCTGACGTCTATCGGCGTCGATAAAACTGATTTCCATTCCGGAGGGAAAGTGGTCATCCATTACGGTTCGATACATTTTTTTCAGATCTTCAACCATCACCTCACTCCTTTTTTACAGGTCATATTTGGAACATGTTCTAAAACTGATAGCAATTCATGACATCCGCTATCTGTTTTGAAACCAGAAAGCCGGCAATCGTGCGGTCATAAACGGCGGTGTGATCAAACGCTTTTTTGGCCAGTTGAAAGCGCAGCTTCAGGCTGGTTGACCCCCGGTTTTCTTTGAGCACAGAAATAATCCGGCCATAATCTGCCGGATCCACGACAGATGCAACGCGGATGAAATTTTTTGCGGAAGCCCGGATCATGCACGGGCCGCCGATGTCAATATTTCCTCGCGCCTGCTCCACCGTCACATCGGGCTTTGAAATGGTTTCTTTGAACGGATAAAGATTGACCACCACCATGTCAATGGGCACACTGCCGGTGCGTTTTAAATCGCTTTGATGGGCATCGTTGTATGTTTCGGTGAGAAGTCCAAGATAAATTTTAAAATCCAAAGTTTTAACGAGACCGCCTTGCGTTTCCGGCTGACCGGTGAAGTCGGAGACCTGCATCAAACGCTTGCCGGCAGATTCACCCAGAATTTCGCTGATGCGACCGAATGTTCCGCCGGTTGAAAAAATCTGAATTTGCGGGTTAATCTTAACCAGCCCCGGAATGAAGCGGTCAAGTCCGGTCTTATCGGAAACACTCACCAGGATATTCTGTACTTTTACCAGGTCATCGATCCTTTCAACGACGTTGATGCTCATAATCTCTGTTTCTCCATTTTTTATTAAATTTCAAATTATTCGCACGTCGAATAACAATCAGCCAAGATCCGATCGCAACGACTATAACAATTCCCTTGCGCTGATTGAACCCTGTGAAAACATGCTCCATTGCATGCAGAATAGGTGGAACGGCATTTCTTTCCACAAATCTTGCCTTCTTCCGTGCTGAAATTATTAAATGACGGAGCGCAAGATGAAAACCAACCCAAAAGGAATAAAGCAATTAAGATCATAAAAGCTTTCATTGTACTGAATAAGCCGGAATCAAAAAATAGTTAATATGATGCACCTAAGCTCATAATCGCTACCGCCTGCCGTCAAGTTCTTCCAGAAAACGATTAAAAAAGTCATTCATAAACGCATGGCGTTGGCGGGCCAGTTTGCGGCCTTCTGCGGTTAACATGCGATCCTTGATTTTGCAAAGCTTGACTTTAAATTCTCTGTAACCGGTATCATTTTCCGAGTAAGGCTTGGCGTCTTCAGCCTCGATGTCCGGATTATGCAATCGGGCCCCTACCTCACCGGCAAAAAGAAAAGCCCGTGCCACGCCTACGGCTCCGATGGCATCCAGCTTGTCCGCATCAAACAGAATTTTCGCCTCGATCGTACTGGGCCGGTGATCATCGCGGAAGCGATGGGAGCGGATACAGTGAATGATATTTTGCTTTTGGGCATCGGTAAGCGGAAGCTTTTCGACCAGCGGGCCTGCCATCTGCGCGCCTTTCTCCGCATGGCAAACAGCGCCGCTTGAAGCATCCTGAAAAACACGCCCGATATCGTGCAGATACGCCGCCACCCTTAATACATCCATGTCTGCATTTTCAGCCGGACCCATCATTTCACATAGGCGAAAAACTCTGAGCGTGTGCTCCCAGTCATGACTGCCCGAAGCCCCATCAAAGCGTGCTTCGGCAAATCCTTTTACTCGAGTCAGCACGTCTTGCGCATCAATTCCGGCACCCGGTTGATTGCCCGGCGTTTTTTGGCGGCCTGGGCTAGTATTTGATCTTTTTTTCCGTGGAAACATCCTAGAGCAACCCTAGTATTGAGAAGTGGCTTCAAAACCCCATCTGAGGCCCCATGGCTGCGTTGTCCCGCGGGTTGAAATACTCACGTACTGGCGTGTACGCTCCGTTTTCAACCCGCGCGACGCCTTGCCCTTGAACCTGATCTGAGTTTTTGAAACCACTTCTAATCATCAAGTTTGGGATTTAAAAAGGCGAACACGGTCTACGGGTTAAGGCAAAAGAAATACCGGTATGCGGACCATATCCAATTGGGTAAAATCTTGCAATAGACAATTCGGGTGGCGAATCAATATATCGCTCGAGATCTCTGCCTAAATTTTTGTAAATCATCTTACAACTTTAAATCACATGCATTATACAATTGTATATATCTGTACAATATCAGGTGAATAAAGACTGCAGGTTGGTCACTGAAAGCATTATATTGAAAAAAGACCAAAGCGTTGATCTCAGCCCACGCCGGAAAATAAAATTGTATTAACTTTTCGCTCAAAACAACCGATTTAAAAACAGATGCCACGCATTGAATCGATGCTTTTGAGTCACCGACCACCCGCAGAGCGGGTGGCTTGAATTTTTCCGTCATCGGCGGAAAAAGACAAAGGCACGCTAGTGCCTTAATCGGTGCGGGTGTAACCGGGTGCAAAGCACTGGGTTACACCCAATCAGCGGTCAGCAATTGAAGGATTATGGAAATATTGCAGGAAAAAAATTACATCGCGATCAGAAATTCCCAGATTAATTACTATCGCGACGTTGGACTTTATTACGTTGAAGGCGGCGCCTTTGTTCTTTACAAGCCACCGGGTCAGTTAATAACAGAGCTGCGCCTCAACGAAAAAATGCACCCGAAGCCGCTCTATATTCATCAAAATGATCGCATCACCGCTGTAAAAGAACTTCAAAAAGAATTTCACCGGCAGATTGCCCAAAATATCCAAACCGGAAATACAGTGGCAGTCAAATCCACCCTTTGCAGCCTGGTTGAAGAAACCCTAGCTCAACCCAGAAGCGGCACGCTGAAAGCACTTCCGGACACTGTTGATATGCTAGTATCGGGGTACGCCAAAAGCCCTCAAATCTTAAAAACATTTGCTTCCATTTCGTTTAAGGATTACACCACGGTTATCCATTCAGTAAATGTAATGGCATTGACACTGGGTTTCTGCTTTTATTCGAAATTATCTTTGCATGAAACGAAACGGCTTGGCTTAAGCGCCTTGATGCATGACGTCGGCAAAACCGAAATACCGGATAGTATTCTGAAGGCTCCGCGCAAATTAACCGCCGATGAATTCAAAATTATGCAGCGGCACCCCAAAATCGGGGAATTTATCATTAAATTCAAAAGTGGAATTGACAGTCGCATTGCGCGCGGCGCACTGGAGCATCACGAAAAACTGGACGGTAGTGGTTACCCCCGGGGCATTAAACACATATCCTTTGTCGGTCAGTTGCTGGGCATCATAGACTGTTACGAAGCCTTAACCAATGAAGAACGTCCTTACCGCAGGGCGAAAAGCCCTCTGGACACCCTGAAACTGATCAAGCGAGATGTCGAGGCAGGTCAATTTAGCCGCAAAATTTTTGAAAAATTTTGTTACAGCCTAATTTAAATACCCCTTAGTAAAAAGTCCCAGAAATAAGTGATAAACGCTACGCCGGTCATGTTTTTTTCCGCCCCACAATAATGGCGCCAAATCGATAAAAATTTGCTAAAATAGCAAACATCAAGTATCGAGCATCGAGTATCAAGTATCAAGGAAGATCAGCAGCATGTTGCCCAAAATAAGAATTTTGCCGGCATATTCCACTGTCAGGCGTATTTCATTCATATTATTGGTTTTACTTTTAGCGGTGGCTTCCTCGCAATGCCAATCCATCCAATATTATGCGCAGGCCATTGACGGCCAGCTGAATATTTTACGGAACCGCAAATCGATTTCTGAGCTCGTCGAAGAACCCGCCACACCGGCACCCCTTCGCCAGAAACTTTTGTTTATCTTGTCGGTCAGGGACTTTGCCGAAAAAAATCTCAGGCTTCCGGTGAATGATGATTATTTAAGCTATGTGGAACTTAATCGTCTCTATGTTGTATGGAATGTATTTGCTGCACCGGAATTTTCGCTGACGCCGAAGACCTGGTGTTTTCCGATCGTGGGCTGTGTCACATATCGGGGATATTTTACCGAACAGGGCGCTGACCGCTTCGGTGATTCATTGAAACAAAAAGGCTTCGATGTGTACATCGGAGGCGCGATTGCCTATTCGACTCTCGGCTGGTTCGATGATCCGGTTTTGAGTACCTTTATAAATCTGAGTGAACCTGAAACGGCTGCGCTGATCTTTCACGAACTGGCCCATTCGGTGCTGTATGTGCCCGATGATACAGCTTTTAACGAAAGCTTTGCAACAGCGGTTGAACAGGTAGGCGTTCGGCGCTGGCAACTCGAAGCCAAAAACCCAAAGGGCTATGAAAAATGGTTGCACCAGCAGCAGCTACATCAAAAATTCACCGGCCTGGTTTTAAAATACCGCACCAGACTTCATGATCTATATGAGGGCAACCTGCCATTGAATGAAAAACGAAACCGAAAGGCAGCTCTTTTCACCCAAATGCGGTCAGAATTTGCCCAACTAAAATCGGACTCTGATGATATGGAAGCCTATGATTACTGGTTTAAATATCCACTAAACAATGCTCAACTCATTAGTGTGTCGACATACTATGACTGGGTGCCGGCCTTTAACAGGATCCTGTCCGAGACCGGCGGAGACCTGGAAAAATTTTACCAAAGATGTCGACAGCTGGCAAAGAAGGAACCTGCAGAACGGAATCGAATATTGCAGCATTACAAGGGTGCCTCAGAATGAATCGGCTTGTTTGGCGATCGATTGAACCTTGACGATCGACGGCTTTTCAACTAAAATGTAAATGCATCAAGTAAAAATTTTTAAAGGATTTCAAACCGTTTACAAATGTACAACACATTTTTTGGATTTAAAGAAAAACCTTTCAAACTGGTGCCGAATCCGGCTTACTTTTATTTAAGCAAAAGCCATGAGGAAGCGCTGGCCCACCTGAATTATGCGATCTCCCAGGGAGACGGCTTTGTGGAGATTACCGGGGAGGTCGGAACCGGCAAAACCACTTTGTGCAGGGCCTTTCTGGAAAACGTAAACCGCACCGTTGAAGCAGCCTATATCTTTAATCCCAAATTGGGCCCCAAACAGCTGCTGAGGACAATCAATGAGGAATTTGGAATCAAAACGAACGGTGAAAATACGAAAGAATTGATCGATGCCTTGAATTTATTTCTCATCCAAAAAAAGGCTGCCGGGAAAAAAGTCATCCTGCTGATTGATGAGGCCCAAAACTTAAATCGTAATGTTCTGGAGCAATTGCGCCTGCTGTCCAATCTGGAAACCAATCGAGATAAACTGTTGCAGATTATTCTGGTGGGGCAACCGGAGCTGTCGGAAATTTTAAATTCTCATTCACTCAGGCAATTGGGACAGAGAATTACATTAAGTTATCAGCTGAGCCCTTTGACATTTAATGAGTGCAAAGAGTATATTCAGTATCGCATCAACATCGCTGCCCGCAAAACAGCCATCAAATTCGACCGTTCCGCTTATCGACAAATTTATAAATATTCAAAGGGCATCCCCCGCTTAATTAATATCGTATGCGACCGATCGCTATTAACCGCATTCGTCCTCAATCAATTCAACATTACCGCCGGCATCGCCAAAACATCCATTAAAGAACTTGCCAACCGGGGGTATACAAGAAGATATGGCATAACAACCAGCACCTGGGTGCTCATGAGCCTGTCATTTTTAAGCATCGTTTTTCTGGTTGTGGTGTTGTACCAGCCCATTGAGCATAGGATCAGCGCTGCCTTTACCGCTGATACGGATCAGGAAACGAAGCTTGTTTCCGAAACAGATAAAACTCATGCGGAAACCGCGAACGCCGGCCCGCCAGAAGAAAACACCGCTCAAATCACTTCCGCAGCGGCAAACCATCCGTATCACCGCTATCCGACAATTGCTTTAGCCAATTACCTGATGAATATGGATGGACGCAGTTCCAGACAACCTGCGTTAATGAATGCCATGAATCTGTGGAAAATAAATGCGCCCTATGCAGCTTACCTAACCGATATTGATGATGATCAAACCTATTTCCGTCTTTGTGCAAAATCGGGCGGGCTATACATTTATCGAATAGAAACAGATATCGGTTTTTTACGCTGAAACTGCTCCTGCAAGATTTGGGTTTTAAAGACGTGGCCATCGATGATAAATATGACGGCCAAGCCCAGCATGCAGTTGAAACCCTTCAGGCAAAATATGGCATCCCCGTTGATGGATTTGTAGGCCCGTTGACCAAGATCATCCTCTACAAAGAAAAAGATTCGTTTGATATGCCGCAGCTGACACCAAAAAGATAGACTAAATTTTCATATAAAATAAATATCGAGGACCGCATAAGGTTGAGTACCATCCTAAAAGCATTAAAGCGCATTGATCACACCACACCGCCGCCGGAAGATCTTCAATCCCGGCCGTTGAAAATTGATACCAAGGAAACGCTAAAAACCCGCATAACTAAAATCCGGCTGTATCGAAAACTTTATTTGTCGGTCGTTTTACTGGTGGCTGTCATTGCCGCGGGCTGGTTTGTTTACAGCCAAAAAGACCTGTTTATATCCAAACTATCCTCAGATAGGGCTTCAGAAAAAGTTCCGATTTACCAAGCCAAAATACATCCGAATCCCAACCAAACTCAAGATACCGCTAAAAATCGCATAACTCCCTCTGGCCATCAAAATATCCGAACCGGCACAAAAACTGAACGGGACACCGCTGGCATAAATATATCTTCGAGACCCTTACCGCAGATGCCGATCCAGCAAAAAA
>JARRJQ010000093.1:0-8416 GCA_037388985.1 Desulfobacterales bacterium
TTTTTTTCAACGGCCTAATGAGTTTAAGGTCCGGCACGACCGGATCAAGTTTCAGAAAGGATGACCCAAAATGAAATTAACCGGCGCTCAAATAATGATGGAAGTGCTCAAAGAAGAAGGTGTCGACACCATTTTCGGATTCCCGGGCGGAGTGGTTATCGACCTTTTCGATGAGCTTGCCAAGACAAATATCCGCAACGTACTGGTCAGGCATGAGCAGGGGGCTGTGCATGCGGCCGACGGTTATGCGCGAGCCAGCGGCAAAACCGGAGTATGCCTGGTAACGTCCGGCCCGGGAGCGACCAACACGGTAACCGGTATTGCCTCGGCTTATATGGACTCGATACCCTTAGTTGTTTTTACCGGTCAGGTTCCCACCCATTTGATCGGCAACGACGCTTTCCAGGAGGTAGATATCGTTGGTATTACACGTCCGTGCACCAAACATAATTACCTAGTGCCATCAGTGGAAGAATTTCCCAGAATAATCAAAGAAGCATTCTTCCTGGCCATGTCAGGCCGCCCGGGCCCTGTATTGGTAGATATTCCAAAAGATGTCACCAAAACAACCATTGACTACCATCCGTTGAAAGAGATTCGATTAAAATCATATAACCCAACCTACGAACCCAATATGAAACAATTGCGCAAAGTGATTGATCTGGTCAAGGATTCCGTAAGGCCGGTGATTTTTGCCGGAGGTGGAATTATTCTTTCCGGTGCCGCTGCCGAATTGACCGAATTTGCCCGCAAAACCCAGATACCGGTTACGACTTCTCTAATGGGTTTGGGAGCGTTTCCGGGCACTGATCCCCTGTGGCTCGGGATGCTCGGTATGCATGGTACATATCGGGCAAATATGAGCACCGGTGCATGCGATCTACTTATATCCATAGGTGTTCGATTCGATGACCGCGTTACCGGAAAAACAGATGCGTTTGCTTCCCAGGCAAAAATCGTACACATCGATATTGATCCGACCTCGATTCGCAAAAACATTCCGGTGACCATCCCTATCGTGGGAGATTGCAAAATCAGCCTGCGCCATTTAAACGAACTTATTGACCAGAACGGTCTGCAGGATATTGGAAAGAAACATCAAGATTGGTTCGCCCAAATTCAACAATGGAAAAGCACCAACCCGTTGGCTTACAGGCAGCAAGATACCATAAAACCCCAATTTGTAATTGAAAAGCTGTATGAGTTAACCAAAGGCGAAGCTATCATCACCACAGAAGTGGGCCAAAACCAGATGTGGGCCGCACAATATTATCATTTTGCAAAACCCAATCATTTCATCACCTCCGGGGGCTTAGGGTGTATGGGGTTCGGCCTGCCGGCGGCAATTGGCGCCCAGATCGCATGTCCCGATAAACTGGTGGTCGACATTGCCGGAGACGGAAGCATCCAGATGAACATCCAGGAGATGGCCACCGCCGTCCAATGTTGTCTGCCGATTAAGGTGGCTATTTTAAACAACGGTTACTTAGGCATGGTCCGCCAATGGCAGGAACTATTTTATGATAAACGCTATGTGTGCACGGACATGAATTGTGCGCCTGATTTTGTAAAACTTGCCGAAGCATATGGAGCCATGGGTTTGAGAGCTTCAAAGCCGCAAGAGGTCGAATTGGTGCTCAAAGAGGGCCTCGCAGCCTCTCGACCCGTTATCATGGATTTTAGGGTCGATCGCGAAGAAAGTGTTTATCCCATGGTTCCTGCAGGAGCCCCGATAACGGAAATGCTGCTCGTATAGATTGCCTACTCATTACTCATTAGAGGTTATTCGAATATGGAAGAAAATAAACATACCATGACCATGCTGGTTGATAATCAACCAGGAGTCCTCTCCAGAGTCGCCGGATTATTCAGCGGCAAAGGCTTCAATATTGAAAGCTTATGCACGGCGCCAACCCTGGACCCCAAGGTTTCAAGAATCACGATTGTCACCAAAGCGAATCCTCCGGTTGTCGAGCAAATTGAAAAACAGCTCCGTAAGCTGGTCAACGTTATAAAATTGCGCGACATGACCGGATCCAAAGCGGTTAAACGAGAGATGGCACTCATCTGCGTAAAGGCCCCGCCGGAGCATCGAGCCGAAATTTTGCGAATTGTTGATATATTTCGATGTCAGGTAATTGATGTGGGCACAGAGCACTATATTTTGGAGGCTACCGGAGATGTCGAAAAATTAACCGCTCTGATCAATCTTCTGAAGCCGATGGGAATTCAAAAAATCGCGCGAAGTGGAACGTTGGCGCTCTATCGTGAACCCAAATAGAACCGATATAAGTTGAGCCTGTTGGCCCGTTTGCCGGTTGAACAACAAATAAGATATGTTTCCTTCTTTAACAGGTCCAACTGGCTTAACCGGCTCAACGGGCAAACGTAAAAAGGCGATCTAATTAGTTTCTTCAAATAAACGGCTTATAGCGAATAACTTATAGAAAAGGGAGAGATCGAATGGCACAGTTTAATTTCGGTGGTGTAATGGAAGAAGTTATTACGGATGAAGAGTTTCCGTTGCAAAAAGCTAGAGAAGTTCTCAAAGAAGAAATAGTGGCGGTATTGGGCTACGGTGTTCAGGGGCCCGGACAGGCTTTGAATATGAGAGACAATGGAATCAATGTTATCGTTGGCCAGCGAGAACCCAGTGCGTCATGGGATCGGGCTGTTGCCGATGGCTTTGTGCCGCGCAAAACACTTTTTCCACTGGTTGAAGCGGCTCAACAGGCAACCATTATCCAGTACCTACTTTCGGATGCCGGCCAGATGGCCATCTGGCCGCAAATAAAAAAGTGCCTCGCGAAAGGAAACACTCTTTACTTCTCACATGGCTTTTCAATTGTGTTTCACGATCAAACCGGCATCGTTCCGCCGCCGGATGTGGATGTGGTTTTGGTCGCTCCCAAGGGTTCGGGACTCACCGTGCGAAGAAACTTTTTGGATGGAAGCGGTATCAACTCAAGCTTCGCCATCCATCAAGATTACACCGGCAATGCCAGAGAAAAAACCTTGGCCTTGGGGATTGCCATCGGATCCGGATACCTTTTCCCCACAACCTTTGCCAAAGAAGTCCACAGTGATTTAACAGGTGAACGCGGGGTACTGATGGGATGTCTGGCAGGCGTCATGGAAGCGCAGTACACGCTATTGCGCAAAAACGGACACAGTCCAAGCGAGGCATTTAATGAGACGGTGGAAGAATTGACCCAGAGTCTTATCCGGCTGGTAGCTGAAAACGGTATGGATTGGATGTTTGCGAGCTGCTCTACGACAGCTCAACGCGGAGCGTTGGACTGGGCGCCCAAATTCAGAGATGCGGTAGCCCCGGTATTTGAACAGTTGTATAAAAAAGTCGTATCCGGCGAAGAGACCAAGCGCGTCCTGGAAGCCAATAGCGCCTCGGATTATCGTCAAAAACTTGAAAAAGAACTGGCAGTGCTCAGAGAATCTGAGATGTGGCAAACCGGTGCAGTCGTACGCTCACTGAGGCCGGAAAACCGAAAAAAATAATTAGGGCGCAAGGTGCACGGCGCACGGCAAAAGGCAGAAGAACAAGATCGGCTATTCTGCATAACTTTAAGATTTCTTTTTTTCGCCTTGAGCCTAATGCCTTGTGCCTGAAGCCTATGTGATTTGGAGAACCATTATGGATCCAATTTTTCTATATGATACCACATTAAGAGACGGAACCCAGGGAGAAAACGTCACTTTCTCAGCGGAGGAAAAATTAGGCATTGCTTTGAGGTTAGATGATATCGGGGTTCATTACATTGAAGGCGGATGGCCCGGTTCGAATCCAAGGGACTTACAATTTTTTGAACTGGCCAAAAGAATTAAGCTTAAACATGCCCGTCTAACTGCGTTCGGCTCAACCCGCAAACCCGGCGCACAGCCAAATGAAGATGCCAATTTAAACGCCCTGCTCCAAGCCGAAACTCCTGCGGTAACGGTTTTTGGCAAAAGCTGGGACCTTCATGTTGAGCAAGTGATGAACAACACGCTGGCTGAAAATCTGGCCATGATCCGAGATAGTATCGCCTATTTAAAGCAATGTGACCGCGAAGTTATTTACGACGCCGAGCACTTCTTCGATGGTTACAAAAACAATAAAAATTATGCATTGGAAACACTGTCGGCTGCTCTTGAAGGCGGCGCGGATTTCGTTGTTTTATGCGATACCAACGGCGGGACACTTCCATTCGAAATAAATTCGATCATCAACGCGATGCAAAAAGAAATTCATGCCGGCAGAGCCAATCTGTCCGGCAAGCCTTCTTTAAGATTCGGCATTCATACGCATAATGATTGCGGACTGGCGGTGGCTAATACGATAACCGCCATACAACAGGGCGCGGTAATGGTCCACGGCACGATCAACGGATACGGCGAAAGATGCGGCAATGCCGACCTGGTTTCAATCATTCCGATTATATGCTTAAAGATGGACCGCCCGTGTATTACAGCAGAAAATTTGAAAAAGCTAAATAACCTATCGCGATATGTCAGTGAAACAGCCAATCTGGTTCCGGTAACCAGCCGTCCTTTTGTCGGCAAAAGTGCCTTCGCCCACAAAGGAGGTATCCATGTCAGCGCCATCATGAAAAACCCGAGGGCTTATGAACATATTGATCCGGCTCAGGTCGGAAATGAGCGTCGAGTGCTTGTATCGGATCTTTCCGGCAAAAGCAATGTAGAATATAAGGCCAAAGAGCTCGGAATTGATCTTGGAAACAATGGTTACGATAGTCAAAAGATTGTAACCGAGATCAAACAGCTCGAACAGGAGGGATATCAATTTGATGTGGCGGACGGGTCGCTAAAAATACTGCTGGAAAAATTTACCGATCAATTTACTTCTCATTTTGAACTTGAATCCTTTCGGGTGACCATGGAAAAAAACAAAGATGAGCCCTGTATGGCCCAGGCTACCATCAAAATTGCTGTCGGTGATAAAAAGGAGATCACGGCCGCAGAAGGATACGGTCCGGTTAGCGCCCTGGATAATGCCCTGCGCAAAGCCCTGGATAAATTTTATCCGGATCTTGATACGATGCGCCTCGTCGATTTTAAGGTGCGTGTCATCGATGGTACTCGCGGAACGGCGGCCAAGGTCAGAGTGCTAATCGAATCACGCGATCAAAACCAAATCTGGAGTACCGTAGGTGTCTCGGAAGACATTATTGAAGCCAGCTGGCAAGCTCTGGCGGATAGCTTCCAGTTCAAACTCGACAACGAAAAACGTATCCGCATGGCAAATTCAACATCAATGGAAACAATGAAATAAAGGAGCAATCATTTGAATCGAATAGATGGAATCAATGCCGCAAGTCAGCCGATCATTCGGTGCCTGCGGCCAATGCTCCCTGCCCGGTTGGCAAAGTGTTAAGCGGTTTAACAGGTGAATCGGTATAGGGTATCCAATTACCCCGACTATTTAAGCAATCAACGCGTCGACCATTTATCAAGCTAATGATTTAACGAACCATCAGGGAGTTATAAAATATGAATAATCAGGTCCTTATATTTGATACCACTTTAAGAGACGGTGAGCAAAGTCCAGGGGCTAGCATGAATACCGCTGAAAAATTGCGCATCGCCACTCAGCTGGAAAAGCTGGGAGTCAATATCCTGGAAGCCGGTTTTCCGGCCGCTTCTGAAGGTGATATGGAAGCTGTTTCGCGAATCGCCGGCAAGCTGCAAAGAATGGAGGTGGCTGCCCTGGCCCGTACATCTAAAGATGATATTGATCGTGCCTGGGAAGCTATCCGCCACGCCGTAAAACCGAGAATTCACACTTTCATTGCAACCTCGGACATCCATCTGGAATACAAACTGAAAATGTCAAGAGATGCGGTGGTAACGGCTGCAGTGGATGCGGTAAAATATGCCAGATCCTTAACCGATAACGTCGAGTTTTCAGCCGAAGATGGATCTCGCAGCGATCGCGACTATCTTTGCCGCGTATTTGAAGCCGTGATTGAAGCCGGAGCCAAGACAGTCAACTTACCGGATACGGTCGGCTATGCGCTTCCGCATGAATTTTCTGAACTTGTCCATTACGTGAAAACCCATACCCCGAACATACACAAAGCCGTACTAAGCGTACACTGTCACAATGATTTGGGGCTGGCAACGGCTAACACACTGTCGGCGATTACCTCAGGTGCCAGACAGGTCGAGGTAACCGTCAACGGTATCGGGGAACGCGCCGGCAACACATCTCTTGAAGAAGTGGTCATGTCATTGGTCACCCGTCACAACTCTTTAGGACTGATGACTTCGATTCAGACTGAATATATTCACCCAACCAGCCGCCTGGTATCCATGATCACCGGCATAATGGTGCAACCCAACAAAGCTATTGTCGGCGCCAATGCATTTGCCCATGAAGCGGGGATTCATCAGGATGGGGTGTTAAAAAATCCCATGACATATGAGATCATGAAACCGGAAACGATCGGACTCAGCACCAACAAACTAGTTCTCGGTAAACACTCCGGTAGACATGCCCTGCGTTCGCGATTAAAGCAGATGGGATATGATTTATCCGATGAAGAAATTAACCTTGTCTTTACCAAGTTCAAAGAGCTGGCGGATAAGAAAAAGCATGTCGTTGATGAGGATCTGGAAGTCATCGTAACCGAAGGCATCCTGCGCACCTCCGATATTTTTAATCTTGAATATTTGCATGTAACTGCCGGCACTACTGTGATGCCGATGGCCAGCGTCAAGCTGAAAATCAATGGAAGGTCCGTTCGGGGTGCGGGTTACGGGAATGGCCCGATTGATGCCGCCTTTAACACGATTGCCAAACTCACCGGAACCGGTTCGGAACTGCTGCGGTTTTCAATCAGCGCCTTAACCGGAGGTACAGATGCTCAGGGAGAAGTAACCGTTCGCCTAAAAGAAAACGGGCTTCTATCACTGGGTAAAGGCGCCGACCCGGATATCATCACCGCCAGTGCCAAAGCCTATATCAACGGCCTCAATAGACTGGAATACCTTAAGGCACATCCGCTCAAGGAAGCAATCGTATTGTAAATCGATTATTTTGGATTTTAGACCCAAAATCTAAATTCCGAAATCAAGGTAGCTCCATTACTCCAATGTTTGCTGAGTATTTGTCTCCAGCGTGCCGATCATATCTGTCAGCGTGGTAATTTTTCTTCGGGCAAGAAATGTTTCAATGCCGTCGATAATATCCATGGTCACACGGGGATTAACGAAATTGGCGGTACCCACCTGGACGGCTGTTGCACCGGCAATCAGGAATTCCAATGCATCTTCAGCCGTCATGATACCACCGATTCCGATAACCGGAATTTTTACCGCCTGAACCACCTGCCAGACCATTCGCAAAGCAACCGGTTTGATCGCCGGACCCGAGAGTCCTCCGGTGATATTAGCAATTTTCGGTCGCCGAGTTTCAAGATCGATTGCCATACCGGTAAGCGTGTTGATCAGGGAAAGCGAATCCGCCCCCGCTTCTTCTGCGGATCGAGCGATAACCGAAATGTCGGTCACATTCGGTGAGAGTTTGACAATCAGGTGTTTGGCTATTTTTTGACGGACAGCCTGAACGACGTTAAAAGTGGATTGGGGATCAGCGCCAAATGCAATCCCGCCGGCTTTTACATTCGGACATGAAATGTTAACTTCCACCCCGGCAATCACCTCCAGTTCATCGATCCGAGCTGCCAGTTCGGCATATTCCTCAATTGATCTGCCATAAATATTTGTAAAAATCGGCGGCAAAAGGGTCTTTAGAAAGGGAAGCTTGTGTTTTCTAAAAGCTTCAATGCCGACATTTTCCAGTCCAATTGCATTGAGCATACCGCAGGATGTCTCGACAATGCGCGGTGGAGGGTTGCCTTTGGTTGGCTGTAAAGAAAGTCCTTTAACAATAATTGCTCCCAGACGATTTAAATCGACAAGGCCTTCAAACTCCCGCGCATATCCAAAGGTACCCGATGCCGTCATTACCGGATTTTGAAGTTCGATACCGCCGAGTTTGACTTTTAAGTCTGGTCTGTTCGCCATCACCAACCCTATCATCCCAACCCGGACAAGCCGGTTGGAGCGCAGCGTAAATCCCGATTTATCGGGGAATCAAAAAATATTAATTAATCACGAAAGCACGAAAAAATAAAAGCACGAAAAAGAAATATATAATATAAATTTCGTGTTTTTTCGATTTCGTGTTTTCGTGATGAAAGAAGTTTTTTCATAAAATGTAAAAAATTACAGTTAAGATTCCTAAAACAGAAAGTGCTTGGATTTAAGCCGAAATCCGACAACGCAAAAAGGTCATGTTTTTTTCTGAAAAATGATTGTCAAATTAAAGGCATTGGATATATGTATAAAATATCTGCGAAGGGGAGTCAACGGTCACACGGTTCACTTAAAATGA
>JARRJQ010000094.1:0-11982 GCA_037388985.1 Desulfobacterales bacterium
CTCCCAGAACCGTTTCCTGGGGCGGTTCGATGACCTTTAGACGCATAGGACTTTATAAAGCCTTGAGCAACAGAACCGATTTAGAATCCCGGGATACTTTTGACGATAAGATTTCTGCTGAAGAGAGAGATCAACGGCGCCGTCAGGCCCTGCATGCAGATCTGTTTCTCACCGGAACCAATGCCGTCACCGAAGCCGGACAGCTGGTAAACCTGGATATGATCGGCAACCGGGTTGCAGCGCTGACGTACGGACCGAGGTGGGTGGTCATTGTCGTCGGTCGCAACAAAATTGTGCCCGATCTGGAAGACGCCATGTTGCGGATAAAAAATTATGTGGCCCCTGCCAATGCCATGCGATTGGATAAAAAAACACCTTGTGTGAAAACATCATGTTGCGAAGAATGCAAAAGCCCTGATCGCATTTGCAACACCTGGACGATCACCGAAAAATCTTTCCCCAAAGGCAGGGTAAAAGTCGTTCTAATTAACGAAGATCTGGGGCTTTAGGAGGTAGACAAGATGAAAATTCTGGTGGGTTTCGACGGGACCAAAGTATCCGAAGCGGTTTTAAAGCTGGCTGTGCAGCATGCGCAAGCATTTGATGCACAAATTCTTCTGGTGCAATCCATGGTTGGCGGACCAGGGGTGCCGCGGAGCGATTTTGAAAAAGCCGAAGACGAGCTATTATCATGCACCCTGTCCCGTGGTGACTGTTAAATAGGAGCCCTGCAAAATAGCGACTGAATAATTTAGATTGCAGCTCACTGTGCGGATTGAAGTCAAAACGAATCGATCAACTGTCAGGATGAATGCCGCCTGCGGGTTAAATCAAAAAGAAAGAATTTGTGCTTGACATGAAATAGCCGAGGATTTAATTTTTGTTAAGTAATTGAATAGGGGTGGCCGTATTTTTAAGCCTGAGATTATACCCTTGGAACCTGATCTGGGTAATTCCAGCGAAGGGAACGCATTGATTAGAACTGCGTCACTTTTCAACCAAGCCGTTTCCAGCTGGAAACGGCTTTTTTGTTTGTCCGGATCACCTCAGACCGATCGATCTAGTCCGGCCACAGAAAGATCTCTTGATTAAAATGCGAGGCAAGTGAGGTAAATGATGAAAGATCTAAAAGACATAGCAGCCCATAATCTGACCGCTATCAGGGAGAAAAAACCTTTGATTCATAACATTACCAATTTTGTTGTGATGAATTATACGGCCAATGCCCTGCTGGCCATGGGCGCCTCACCGGTTATGGCACATGCTCAAAATGAAGTTGAAGATATGGTTTCCTTTGCCGGTGCGCTGGTGCTCAATATCGGCACTCTGACCGATGATTGGATTCATTCGATGATCAAAGCCGGAAAGAAAGCCTCCGAAAAAGGCACGCCGATCATCCTCGATCCGGTCGGCTCCGGCGCCACGGCGCTGCGCACCGATTCGGCCAAAAAAATAATCGAGCAGACCCGTATCAGCGTAATTCGAGGTAATGCTTCAGAAATACTTTCCCTGCGGCATGCAGAGTCGAAAACCAAAGGAGTCGATTCGATTCACTCGGTCGAAGAGGCCGCTAAAACCGCCACGGTTTTGGCCCAGGAGCTTAACACGACTCTGGCAATCACCGGACCGGTGGATCTGATCACCGACGGCAAGCGGGTGATCCGGGTGGCAAACGGACATCCCCTGATGGGTTATGTCACCGGAACCGGTTGTACGGCAACGGTGACCATCGGTGCATTTCTAGCCGTCGATGCCGATCCGGTCAGCGCGACCGCCACTGCCCTGGCCTATTTTGGCCTGGCCGGTGAAGTCGCCGCTCAAAACGCCTCGGCTCCGGGAAGTTTTATGATCCAGATGATCGATGCGCTTTACACCATTACACCGGAAGACTTAAAAAAAGGGTGTAAAATCGAAGAAAATTAATTTGTCCGATGTTAGTCGTCCGTTGTCCGTCGCAAGACCACAAAGGAGATTCGATATTTCCCAACTTTCCAACAACGGACAACTGACAACGGACCACAAACGAAATCCTGCAAGGATTTCTACTTATGAAATTAACAAAGATCGACTATTCACTGTATCTGGTGACAGACAGAGACCTGGCCCGGGGCCGCAGCACCTTTGAAATTGTTAAAGCCGCTGTTGACGGAGGCACGACAGTTGTGCAATTAAGGGAAAAGAATTGTTCAACACGCGAGTTTATCGAGCAGGCTTTCGCCATTAAAAATTTCCTCAAAGCCTGCGGAGTTCCCCTGATCATTAATGATCGATTGGATGTCGCCCAGGCCGTAAAGGCTGACGGGGTGCACCTTGGACAAACCGATATGCCTCTTGAAATGGCTAAAGCCATTTTGGGTGATTCGATGCTTATCGGCATTTCAGCCGAATCCCTTGAAGACGCCATCACGGCTGAAAAGGGCGGGGCCGACTATTTAGGAGTCAGCCCCATCTATGCCACACCCACCAAGGCCGATACGGCAGCGCCACTGGGGCTCGCGGGGCTGAGGGAAATCCGTAAAGCGGTCAGGCTGCCGCTGGTGGGCATCGGCGGATTGAAGCAGGAGAATTCCGCCGAGGTCATCCGCAGCGGCGCAGATGGTGTGGCCGTGGTTTCCGCTATTGTGGCCGCCGATGATCCCAAAGCAGCTGCAAGTGCGCTCAAGCAGGTCATTACAGAGGCTCGAAAGCCATGAATCTGAAAGAAATCGGTGAATTTGGATTCATTAAAAAAATCAGCCGCGGCTGCTTGATCCGGCCTGATACCATCATCAAAGGCATCGGCGATGATGCGGCGGCATTTGTAACCGAACCCGATTACCTGTCCTTGATCACGACGGATCTGCTGGTTGAGCGCATCCATTTTCTGCGAGAGGCCATTTCCGGCTTTGATCTGGGCTATAAATCGCTTGCCGTGAATCTCAGCGATATCGCCGCCATGGGGGGAAGCGCCCGGGAAGCATTTGTCAGCATCGCCACTCCCGAAAATTGCCAGCTGGAGTATCTTGAGCAAATTTATGACGGTATCAAAAACCTGGCTGCTAAATTCGACGTTAATGTTTTGGGGGGCGATACCACCAGTTCCAGAATTGACCTGATCATCAATATTGTTGTTCAAGGGATTGTGCGCAAAGAAGAACTCCTGTGCCGCGATGCCGCCCGGCCCGGAGATATTATATGTTCCACCGGTTTTCTGGGAGATAGCCGGGCCGGTTTGCATCTGATATTAAATAAAATCGCCGCAGACACCGAAGCGCTTAAATCACTGCTCAAAGCCCATCTGGTTCCTGAGCCTCATCTGCGGGAAGGACGGTTTCTCGCCTGCCAGCAAGGCGTGCATGCCGCAATTGATACCAGCGACGGATTGAGCTCAGATCTGGGACATATCGTTGAAGAAAGCCGGGTGGGCGCCCGCCTGTTCGCCGATCAAATCCCCGTTTCGCAGGAGCTGAAGGAGTTTTGCGCGCGCTTTAATTTTGACCCGATCGATTATGCGCTCGCGGGGGGCGAGGATTACACCCTGCTATGCACGTTAACACCCGAACGCGCCGATCAGATCGCAAAGGCTTTTGCAAAAGAATTTGAGGTCCCCCTTTTTAAAATCGGAAAAATCACCGCTGGAAAACAGCTGATTCTCGTTTATCCGGACGACAGTGGCGGCGGTGCCGGCATTCAGGCCGACCTGAAAACCTTTGCAGCCATCGGCTGCTACGGCATGTCGGTCATAACGGCGCTGACCGCCCAGAATACCCGTGGTGTCATTGGCATCCATGCTGTTCCCCCGTCTTTTGCCGTGCAGCAAATCGAAGCCGTATTTACCGATATCGGTGCCGATGCCGTCAAAATCGGGATGCTTTATTCAGCTGAGCTTATTGAAGCGGTCGCCGAAGCGCTTAAAAAACATGAGGCCCGAAAAATTGTGCTGGATCCGGTTATGGTGGCCCAGAGCGGGGATAAGCTTTTACAGGATGACGCCGTTGACGCCATCAAAGCGCATCTGATGCCGCTGGCAGATGTGGTTACGCCCAATCTGCCGGAAGCGACAGTCTTAACTGGGCAGACGATAAAAAACTTAAAGGACGCGGAGAAAGCAGCTATGCATCTGGCGAAACACGGCAGCCGCAGCATTCTGATTAAAGGCGGACACAGAGCTGAAAACAAAAGCACCGATCTTCTTTTGCTGGTCCGCAAAAACCGCTTTGTCCGTTTGGAGGCCGATCGCATCGAAACCCGCAACAATCATGGAACCGGCTGTACGCTGTCATCGGCCATTGCCGCTTATCTAGCCCAGGGTAACGACATTGAGGCCGCCGTGCAAAAGGCCAAGACTTACATGAATGGGGCCATCGCCGCCGGCGCCCAATATCAAATCGGCGACGGCCATGGGCCGGTGCATCATTTCTTTAGATGGTGGGAGTAAAAAAAGCAAACGTAATAATATCTCGGCCATTGATGACATGGCAGCAGGTTTTCGTTTTTCTTTGATATTCGCAATTCTTCGGCAGCCTGATAGAATTTGATTTTCTTTCATTCCATTAAATCGCAAAATGGATATCGTAATGCCGTCCATTTAGACTTCATCAGCACGCCTAACAAATTTTTAACCTCTCCAACTAAATTTTATAGTCAGGCAAGCTAGTTCAGAATCAGGGCAAAGCTAAATTAAGATAAGTAATCCAATATCACGCTGTTATAAGCATCATCCGGTTCTGTCTCAACCTACGGTGCGCTTATTTGTTATTATTAGTTATTATTAGTTAATATTTATATTAAAAATAAAAAATATTGACAAAAAATACCATTAAATATAATTAGCACCCTGTTCAGTCAGTAATTTTTGATTTTAAAATAAGCTGACCCGCTAGAAGAAGTATCCATAGCTTTAAATTAATCCAGTATTTTTTGACATGTAAAAGGAGTAAGACAATCCAATGAGTCAGTTTCTGACGACAAAAGAGGTTGCCCAATTTTTAAACATCAATGAGAAAATGGTTTACAGCCTTGTTTCCGAAAAGGGACTGCCGGCATCCAAGATCACCGGTAAATGGTTGTTTCCCAAAAATCTGGTTGTGCAATGGATTGAGACCAATACGCTTAATTATCCTAAAGCAGCTGACAGCCCCTCGTTCTCTCAAGCTGTTCTCGTCATCGCCGGCAGCAACGATTTGTTGCTGGACAAAGTAATCTCTCTTTACAATACGCGTTTTCCCGGAAATATTGCGGTTTTCGGCAATCTGGGAAGCATGGGCGGCTTACAGGCGCTGCGCCAAAATTTCTGCCACATCGCCTCCAGTCATTTACTCCAGGAAAACGAGGAGGACTACAATTTTGAATTTGCCGACCGGGAGTTAGAGCATATGCCGGCAGTCGTGAATTTTTGCAGGCGCGAGCAGGGTATCCTGGTGAGCAAGGGCAACCCCAAAAAAGTCAAAGCGGTTTCCGACCTTGCCAAACCGGGTATTTGCATGGTGAATCGGCCGCTGGGGACAGGCACGCGGCTGCTGTTGGATCAGGAGCTGAAAAAGGCCGCCGTGCACGCTGATAAAATCAACGGTTATGATAATGAAGTCCACCGCCACCTGGATGTCGGACTTGAGATACTGGCCGAAAGAGCGGATGCCGGTCTTGGCATCCATGCAGTGGCCGGCCTGCTGAATCTCGATTTTGTGCCGTTGCGCTGGGAGCGCTATGACCTGATGATATTTAAAGATCGTTTCTTCGATGCCCATGTACAGAATTTTTTGGGTCTTTTGCATGAGAAGTCATTTCTCAATCTCGCCGTAAGCTTGCAAGGCTACGATGTCCAGCTAAGCGGCCATGTGCTTTTCCCCAAAAACGACAAAAAAAGTTAAACCGAAAATATTTTCAAAAATGAAAGGAGTAAATGATGAGGCGCTTATTTTTTGCAGCAATCTGTCTGGCTATGATTGGATGTCTTTTACCCGCGAGTTCTTATGCTGAAGAAAAAGTTCTGACCATGGCAACGACCACCAGCACGGACAACACCGGGTTGCTGGACTATCTGGCCCCGAAATTCAAAGAGGCTACCGGAATTGAGCTGAAATGGACAGCGACAGGCACCGGCAAAGCACTCAAATTGGGTGAAAACTGCGACGTGGACATCCTCATGGTGCATGCGCCGGCGGCCGAGAAAAAATTCGTGGCCGACGGCTTCGGTGTCGATCGTCGCCAAATCATGTACAACGATTTTGTGATCATCGGACCGGCAAACGACCCGGCCGGAATCAAGGGCAAACCCATAAAAGATGCATTATCGATGCTGGAAGCGAAACAAGCAACTTTTACCAGCCGGGGCGATAATTCCGGTACGCACAAAAAGGAACTTTCGCTGTGGAAAGCGGCAGGCCTGCCGGTACCGGAAAAAGAAAGCTGGTATGTCCAGACCGGACAGGGGATGCTGGCCACCATCAATATCGCTGCGGAACGCAACGGCTATACGATGACCGACCGAGGGACTTACATAAAATATGAAGACAATCTGAAAGGCAATCCACCGCTGAAGATCCTGGTGGAAGGCGACCCCGCATTGCTGAATCAATACAGCGTGATTGCGGTAAATCCCAAGCATTGCCCGAAGGTAAAATACGACACGGCCGAGCAATTCATCAAATGGATTACCGGAGCCCAGGCACAGCAGTTGATAAAGGATTTTAAGCTTCTGGGCAAACAACTATTTACACCAAATGCCAAAATGTAGCGGGAGATTGGAAATCTATTTAATTATAACCGGTAAATAATGCGGCTGTTCGTGAGCAATGAATATAGCCACAATTTCATCTCACCGTACAGTCGCATTATTTTTAGTGATCCAAAATTGCCATGGATTTCTTATTAGAAGGATTTTTCCAGGCTTTTCATTTGTTGCTGAGCGGCAACGCTGAAACCTATTCGGCCATATGGGCCACGGTCAAGGTGTCGAGCTATTCCATCAGTTGCAGCCTGCTGATCGGCATACCGCTTGGATTTTGCCTGGGCTATTTCGACTTCAGTGGAAAAAGGCCGCTGAGAACCATTGTCGATACACTGATGGCTTTGCCCACGGTGTTTATCGGCCTGCTCGTTTATGCGTTTTTAACCCATCGCGGCCCGCTAGGAAATTTCGGTCTGCTTTTCACCCTGCCCGGCATTGCGATCGGCCAGACGATCCTGGCATTGCCCATCGTGATCGGTCTGAGCGCTACTGCCGTTGAGAGCCTGGATCAAAAACTTCGAATGGCGATCATGTCGCTGGGGGCCAACCGCAGGCAGCTATTTTTAAGCAGCTTATGGGAAGCCCGAATCGGCATACTGGCGGGTTCAATCGCCGCCTATGGGCGGGTGATGACCGAAGTTGGGATTTCCATGATGGTCGGCGGCAACATCAAGTGGCACACGCGGACCATCACCACGGCCATCGCACTGGAAACCAACAAGGGGTTATTTGGTATGGGAGTCGCCCTCGGTCTGGTACTTATCGCCATTGCATTATGTGTGAATGTTTCCGTCTCATTTTTGCGCCGAAGGTATTGAAATTGGACAAGCCGATTTATGAAATCCGATCACTGGAACATGTCTATGCGGGCAAGACGGTTCTTTCCATCGAGCACCTGGCAGTTCGACCGGCATCCATCGTCGGACTCATCGGTCCGAACGGCAGCGGCAAAAGCACGCTTTTAAGGACGCTGGGCCTGATTGAAAGACCCACTCAGGGGAAAATTCTTTATAACGGCCGCGAAGTCGAGCCTTTTTCCGATGAAGGCAGATTTCAGATTACCGTGCTCCCGCAGGAACCGTTTCTGATGAAACGCAGCGTGCTCAATAACGTTTCATATGGTCTCAAGCTGAGGGGCAACGGCAGGGATGTCGTCCAACGGACTGCTGAAGCGCTTTCGCTGGTCGGTTTGCCCTTCAAAGATTTTGCCCGCCGACCGTGGTACGCACTTTCAGGGGGGGAGGCACAGCGTGTGGCGCTGGCCGCCAGACTGGCATTAAAGCCCAAAGTGCTTTTATTGGATGAGCCTACCGCCAGTGTGGATGCGGCCAGCGCTCAGCTGATCAAAGAGGCCTCGCTTCGGGCTCGCCAGGAATTGGGCACCACGCTTATTGTCGCCAGTCATGATTGGCAGTGGCTTTATGAAATCTGTGATGAGATATTGCATTTATTCAAGGGCAAGATTTTTGGCACAGGCCGCGAAACCATCATCTACGGACCCTGGCAAGAGCTGGAAGCCGGGAAATGGGGTAAAATTTTATCCGACGGGCAACAGCTGTGCGTGCCCGCTCCCCCGGACCGGGAGGCTGCTGCTGTCATGGATGTCCTGTTTGTCAGCGAAAATGACCCAATCGTTGCCGACGAGGATATTGTCCTGCATGGCATGGTTTCCCGGCTCAGCCTGGAAAGAAAAACGGGCCAATTATTTGCCACGATTCTTGTCGGCGATATTCCTTTCACTGTCAGATTGAGGCCTCAACAAAACGGGGAGCATGCCATATTTCCCGGGCAAGCCATAGCTATTCGCTATCGCCTCGACCAGATCAAATGGATTTAGGGGCCAATATTCGATCTTAAATTCAAAAATGTGAGCGCTAACAAAATCTGACAAGCTACAGATATCATCTACCTGTAGCTTGCGAATATTAGGAGGTTTCTCAATGTATCCAAAGCGAAACTATACGAGAAATCCAATAATGTATCGAAGGGCTACGAATAGAACACACGCACAGAGTATACTCTTGATGATTCTGGCAGGCACAAACTTTTGAGTTCTAGCACCTAAATACATCCCAAAAAGCCCACCAAAACCAAATAAAACACCTAGCACCCAATCCGGTGCGACTGCCATATCCGTATAAATCCAAGAGAGATATTGATAGAAAGCCACACCGGCGACAGATGTGATGAAAGTGCCCATCAATGCTGCTCCAGCAACAGTATAAACGGGCAGCCCGATGATGGCGACGAAGAAAGGTGCCACGATTGATCCCCCGCCGATGCCGTATATCCCGCCGATAATGCCCACTAAAAAACAAATCACATAGATGATCGGAGGTGAAAATTTATGTGTTTCGCCATCGTAATCGAACTCTACTTGTCGAAAATTAGATTCAAGAATCATTACGGTATGCCGTTCTACGGCCGTTTGGATTCTATTCGAAACCCTTCTTCGCCCTTTGTTTTTAATTACGTCTATAAACAGTCGGAACCCGATGTAACAAAGCACTAAGCCGACAAATAGTTTGAAGTTTTTTGGATCTGGTAAATACTTGATTCGAATCCACGCGCCGATGAAGACTCCCGGCAAAGTGCCGATAATCACCGCCCAAGTCAATGGCCACAGCATTCGTCCTTCGCGTATATAGCGATAAACTCCACTTGGTATGGCCACAATATTGAAAACTTGATTCGTGCCGCTAACTGAGGGTGCGGTATATCCCAAAAAACTGACTTGAAAGGGAAGCAGGAGAAACGCGCCGGATACCCCGCCCATTGATGTGAAGAAGGAAACCACAAATGCCACAGTAAAAGGTATTAAAGGATTAACCTCAATACCCGAAACTGGGAAAAACATGCTTTTCGCCTCCACTCTTGTGAAGTTTGTCCGATCACCTTGAACTGATAATTGTTATTCAGGATGTTATTTTTCGCAAATACCGGTTATTTCACATTTTCAACAAGTAGTCGAAATTGTTTTAAATGCATTCTCCTGCCCGGACAAAAATGACCGGCAAAATTGGAATGAAAAATATTTGGAAGTTAAAATAAGAAAGCCGGCTGTCTGTAATTTCACGCCACAAAGCGATAATAAACTCCTGAAAGAACCGCCCAGCCGAGGATTAAAACGGTCAAGACAGCCAAGCCGCCGGCGAGCAATTTATGCAGGATGTTCTCTTTTTTTCGCTCCTGGTAGCCCAGCAAAAACCCCAGGCCGATTCCGGCCGCCATCCCGCCGGCGTGCGCCCAGTTATTGATCATCGGCACAAGTAGGCCGAAAATAAAAAGGACAACAACCCAGACGCCGATCTGTTTGTAAATCGCCCGGCCATACACGCCGCCTCTGCTTTTACCGTAGTAAAACAATGCGCCTGCCAGGCTCAGAATCGCGGCAGAAGCGCCGATGGTCCATGGAACCGAAGCGAGATAGGAAACAAAAAAACCGGCGATGCCCCCCAGGGTGTAGATAATAAACATCCGGTATGCACCATATTCCCGCGCAGTCAGCAATCCCAGCTGGCGGAAAGCAAACATGTTAAAGAAGATATGCAGAATGGAGCCATGCAGATAATTGGCTGAAACCAACGTCCAAAAACGATGGTACAAATCGATAGGCACTTTTCCCGTTGCACCCAGCAAATCGAGGATGCGCCCCGAAGGCGACAGGAAAGTCAACGGATTCAAACCCACACCAAACCCTCTTGGATTTAGCAATAACGAAATTATGTAGATGCCGACGTTAATCCCGATGATCGATTTTACCAGCAAGTACGGGTCGTTAAATCCGCGGGTCCAGATATTACTCTTCCACCAGGCCGCCGGATGGGCGGTGCCGCAATACGGACACCGAGGTTCAGATATGCTGATAAGCTTTTTGCAGTTCGGGCAAAGAATGGATTGTCTTTTTTGGTTTGGCATAGGGTAATTGGTTTTAGGAAACTCTAAAATAAAGGGCTATGGAATCTATCTCTTAAATAGAGGTTCATCTTTTCAGGTTATCCCGTTGAGCCTGTTGAGCCGGTTTAGCCCGAAAACCAGAGATATTATCTAATTACTTTTTACCGGGAAACGGGCTAACGGGCAACGGGCTCAACCTCTTAATCAGAAACCCATGATAAGGAGTCCGGAATCAGCGGCCCGCCGATTTCCGCGGATAATTTTTTCAGGGTTTGCTGCAATTCGGCCATTTTAGCATCAATGGTCTGCCGATTAGGGGACCAGTCCGCCGGGCATGCGGTTCTCAATTGTTCAACCTCGCCATCGATTTCCTCCACGATGGTATGCAGACCCCTAAGGGATGGGGATACGGTTTCTTTATCTTTTTCGGACAATTTGTCAACGACCCGGATGACGTCATATAGCTTCGCTTTCCATCCGGTCAGTTGTTTTTCCAGCGTATCACAGTAAGCACTAACATCCATAACAGCCTCCTTATTGAAGATAACATTCAACTTTTTTTAAAAATGCGTTGCCGGGCATCTGGGTGTTCACATTCGCGATCGGCTCGGCATCCGGCTTAATTTACAATAAGACGTCTGCCTTCAGGGTCAAGCCGTGTTTTTGTCAGGCAGCAAGAATAGCCGCTAAAATGCCCGATTTCAGTGAAGCGATTGATGTGAGCCAAAACCAGCCGCTGTTACAATGTGCCATAGTTTTCCGATTGACACATGATCCCTTTTACCCTATGATGCGATCCGTCTACGACAATACCCGAACAATCCCATCCAAATTTCTGCAACCATCATATGGCACGGAAAAACGATTCAGCCACCCTATTTTTCTTTCCAGGCCCAGGCAATTAATGGTTCAAAAAGATGCGATGATCTGAGGGTTATGTGAGTCGAAAAGTTAATACAAATACGGGGCAAAAGCAAACGTTTATCAGTATCGCCATCCTGGGAGTTCTGGCGGTTATCGCCGGAGGCATAGTCTTTGTTCAATTCAATTACAACCCTGCGCTAAAACCGGTGTCTTCAGCTTTGACGGTCGGACATCAAAAAGAGAAAACCCCGGCCGTTTCTTTTGAAAATTCATTAATCTCTTTTCCGCCCGGTCAAACACCGTTAGGCGCATTGGAAACGTTTGACGCGGCCAATCTTTCCGATAAAATTGACGGCAAGGCCGAACTGTACCTGACGGCCGGCTTCAACCGATTGTACAGCCAGCGGTTTGAAGACAAAACCGTCAATAACGTGTGGATGGAGGCTTTTATTTACGACATGCAATCAAATCAAAATGCATTTTCGGTTTTCAGCGCTCAGCGACGGGAAGAT
>JARRJQ010000095.1:0-8391 GCA_037388985.1 Desulfobacterales bacterium
CCACGATGAATTCTGCCGGAAAATCGAGCGCCACATCCTTTGGCGCCGAGCGTGGAGCAGCCGGCGGACGGGTTTTCATCGGCGTTGCAGACAGGTTGTCTTTTTTGTAGCCGGGAATCAAAATGGTGAGTATAAGGTCGTCGTCATCGAGATCCGGTCCGAATTCTTTACGGAATTCTTCGATGGATTTATCATAATCATCCGGTTTCCAGCCCCTTAATTCCTGCGTTCGGGGCAATTGTTCGATCCGCTCCATCACCTTTGGGTCCACCGGCGCATACAGTTCGCCATAGAGCCCCAAAGCGTATTTGATCACTTCATCGGGAATCCTTTCATAACGTTTTCCGGTAAGGATATTCTCCATGGCCTGAACACCGACAATCTGTGAAAAAGGGGTGGCCATCACCGGATACCCCAGCTCCTTGCGAACCTGGATGACCTCATTGAGAATATCGGTGAGGCGGTCTTCCATGCCCACTTCCCGGAGCTGGCGGGAGAGATTGGAAATCATGCCGCCGGGCACCTGATGTTCGAAATGAAACAGGTCATATTCCAGGGGTGCTCCCATCGGTAGCCCTTCCTTGAGGGCAATTTGCCTGAAATGCTCGGAAACGGCCTCGAGGGCATCTTCGTTTAAGTCGGCTGTGAACCCCAGGTGACGTGCATTTTTCAGAATCGTTTGCGTGGAAGGAAAGGAGCTGCCGTTGGCCAAGGGCGCCACCGCCGTGTGGACCGTCGTGACCCCCTCCTGAATCGCTTCCAGGTAGCATTGGGTCGCCATCCCCGAATTACTATGGCCGTGAAATTCAAGGGGAATTCCAGCGCAATGGCGTTGAACGTTTTTGATGAATTCCCGTGTATGTTTGGGATTCATGACACCGGACGCATCCTCGATCATGATGCGATCGACAAATTCCCTGGTTTCAGCAATGAATTTGGTTTTTCGGGTCCAGTGCTCCATCGTATGGGCGGGGCTGATCGAATACATCAAGGCGGTAACCACTTCGGCGCCTTCAGCTTTGGCAATCCTGGCAAAATGCACGAATTTTTCGAGGTGGTCCTGGTAATCGCAAATCCAAAAGCTGCGAATGCCGTTGGCCACCGAACGCTTGATCCAGAGTTCGATTATCTCGCGGGGTGTGCTCAGATCAAATGATGAAAGGCTGCCGATCTGGTATGACCCGCGGATGGGGGTGTTTTTAATCAGTGTCGAAAGCAGCCGGATGCGTTCCCAGGGATTTTCGCCTATGTTGCGGACCTGTACCTTAAAGGCCTGAGAACCGACGGTTGCGATGTTGCGGTATCCTACCTGATCCATTGTTTCCGCAATGGGAGTGATCATGTCGGTGCTCATCATCAATCCCCACAGACTCTGCTGTGCATCCCGTATGGTTTGATCGACAAATTCAATTTTATTGCTCATTGAAAGAGGTCCTCTTTTGATGATCTGATTCTTGAAAACACCCCCTGAAAATACAGGTCTCGAAGCATATGTGTTTTATTAGTTCCGAACAACTCTATTGGGAATAGCGATTATCTAATACTTGTATTAGCAAATCATGAAAAATGTGTATTGACGGCAACTTACAATTATTCTATATATGCAAAAAATCTGCTTTTTTCACTAAATTTACGATGGATAATGCTTGGTGGGGCAAATGGGACGTTTTCAGCTCAACCTGCATCATGTAATTTCTTTTTATTGCCTGGCGAAGGAACAAAGCTTCAGCAGGGCTGCCGAACGGTTGGCGATTACTCAACCGGCGGTCACCCAGCATGTTCGTGGACTGGAAACACAATTTGGCACAAAACTGATCATTTTGAAAAAGCAGAGGGTCCATCTTACAAAGGCCGGTGAAGAGTTGTTTGCTTATGCGGAGGAGCTGTTCAACCAGGCCGTGTTGACGGAAAATTTCCTGAAAAATTATCATTTCAATAATCTCGCCATAGGCATTGCGGGCGGGTTGACATTCTTTTTGACAAATTTGATCGACCATTTCAAGGAAATTTATCCTTCCATTAAAGTCACTATCCGGGAGGGATTTTCCAAATCCTTGATTGAAGAATTGCTTAATTACCAGCACGATATTTGTTTTACCGGTATTTTAGCGCCATATAGCAGTAAACTGCGCAGCTTTCGAGTCGATTCGGATGAACAAATGGTTTTCGTCGCCAGCCCTAAAAATCCGCTATTTGAAAAGGCGCCCGCAAAATGGGAACAATTGGCCTCCCACCCGCTGATCATTCAATCGGAAGGTTCTGCGGGACGAGAGTTCGTTCGGTTCGAATTTAAGAAAAGAGGGCTGAAGCCCACGATTGGCGCGGAAGTCAGCAACATTGAACTCGCCAAAGAGCTTGCCAAACAGAATAAGGGTGTAGCCCTTCTGTTCGCACCCAATGTTTGCCGGGATGTGGATAGAGGTGAATTGAAAGTTATCCGGGTCGAGGATGGCGAGATCCGGATGGGCGGGTTCTATGTCGTGACCAACCGCAAGGTACAGATCTCTCCTACTGTAGAATCATTTCTTGCCGCGATTAAGGAATATTTTAACAGCAATTTTCATGATTTGCCTGATGATTACCAGCCGGAAGCATGGAGTCGTTAGCGACTGGCTTTTTCCATACACGGATTTTCAGGATATCGAAGAATAGCATTTTTGAGACCACCGTAGACCTTGGCCGATGTCCTTTTCCTGCACTTCTATTCTATTGCGAGAGACTTCTTTGAGACCAATGAGGTTCAAAGCGATGAGGATGACCTGCATACGGTTATTCTTAACGCTCTGAAAAACAGGGATGCAAAGACTTGTGGGGAAGCATATATACAGCTGAATGAGGACTTGATTTTCATGTATCGCCAAATACAGAGCAAGCAAACAATCAAGAACAAAACGGCAATCCGGTGAGTTTGTCCGGATTCCGGCGATTTATCTGGGGAAAGGAGGTGATTTTTTCGCGGGATCAGCGGGTATGACAAGGTTGTGAAAAAGGAATCCTATCAATGAAACTGAATTCATGAAAGGGAGGTGGGGAATGTTTAATCAACCATATCTTACTGAAGAACACAAAATGGTGGCCGATCTGTATAGAAATTTTGTGGAAAAAGAGATCATGCCGGTCAGACAGCAGATCGATGATGACAAAGACCACAAGATTGTCAGAAAAATCCTTCAGGCCCTAACTGATGTGGGGCATCAAAAGGCTCCCTTTCCCACCGAATACGGGGGCAACGGTATGACATCCGCTCTCCCGGCAGCCGTTATGCACGAAGAGCTTGGGCGTGGTGATAGCGGAGTAGGAACTGCTGCCACGGTTACCGCCTGGGCCTTTATGCCGGCCATCAATGCAGGCAACAAGGCGGTACTGGATCGATTTGCACCTGAATTCTGCGGATCGGAACTCAGAATGGGCTGTTTTGCAATGACGGAGCCCGGCGGGCCGCACGGTGGTGGAGGTTGCGACATAGAGAATCCAACACTTCACGGCAAAAAAATAAGGACGATCGCCAAACTGGAAGGCAATGAATGGGTAATCAACGGGCAAAAGATGTGGGCATCCAATGCCGGTGATGCGGATGTCTATTGTGTGCTGTGCACCACGGACCCGAACCTTGGCGATGAGGGAATCGCGCTGATCTACATGCCTGCGGACGTCAAGGGCCTTTCTTTCGGAAAAGATGAGAACAAGGTCGGCATGCAGGGCGACAGGAATTGCCCCATGTTTCTGGAAAACGTAAGGGTGCCGAAGGAATGGAGAGCCGCCGGTCCGGGTGTAGATGCCCAGCTTCTGCACGGCAATGTGATCGCAGCCCGCATTCTTACCGCTGCCCTCGCTGTGGGTAACGCTCAGGGCGCCTTTGAAACCGTCTTGAAGTTCACAGGAGAAAGAATCGTTGCGGATCGACCCATTCGGCAGCATTCCATCTGCGCCGGCATGCTGGCCGACATGGCCATCGGCATCGAGACAGCCAGAAACTACGTTTTGATGACAGCCTATATGTTCGATCACCCCGAAATTTATGGACCTCCAATTGAGGATGCCATGTTTTCCAGGGCGAGTATCGCCAAAGTCCATGCTGCCGAGGTGGCTGTGATGGTGACCAACAAGGCCATGGAGCTGATGGGTTCTTACGGTTATGTGCGTGATTACGACGTGGAGAAATACTGGAGAGACTGCAAGATTATTCAGCTGTGGGAAGGCGGTGCCCAGCTGGGACGGTTCGACGTTTGTCGTGGATATTATGATTGCCAGCTTTAAAAGATAGGAGAGCAATGTGATGGAAAAGTGAAAACTAGTTGCTATCGGTTTGCTTATTTGCGACTGGACCAACTTGATTTGACACTTGCCAAAGAAAGGGTGGTCAGATGCCTTCTGGATTAACGCCGAATAATCCAATAAAGGAGGCAATCATGACCACCCAAGAAAAACTGATTCGTCGCAAACTCACCTTAATCGAAGCGCCCGGCATCGGAAACGAGCTGTCCGCATATGCAGGGTATATTTCCCAGATATTTAATATTTAAGACCTGCCCCTTGATCCTTTGCGACTCACGGCTTGATTTATTTGGTGTATCATCTCATCGACGGTGATAACCTGGGCGAACAAAAAACCGAGCGTCGCAAGACTGGCCTTCTGCAATTCGGCTGCCGATGCATTGCCCATCGTTGCGGTAGAGGTACCGTCGCTGAGAAAAAAGACTTTAAAATCACGGACCATGGCCTCTCGCGCCGTTGTCTCACAGCATACATTAGTCGCAATTCCGGCTATGATGATCGTGTCTATGCCGCGGCTGCGGAGAATCATTTCAAAATCGGTGCCATGAAAAGCGCCGAACCGTGGTTTATCTAATAGAATGTCTTCGGAGCCGACAACCAGCTTGGGGTGGAGGACTGCTGAGTCGGCACCCCTGTTGAGGATGCCTGCTTTGACCGGTGGGGCCAACCTGCCCAGGACACCCATATTCGATCCATCGGATCGCAATACAAAGCTGGTATGAACAACGAGAATGCCGGCATCGCGACACACAGCGGATAGACGGTTGATGCGGTCCAGGATTAATGGTCCGTCAACAGCTGAGATTGGCGAGCCCTCGACGAAACAGTTTTGCATATCAACATTGATAAGCGCCATCCGTTCCGGAACGACCTCAAAATTTACCATATGATACCTCCAGGCACCTGCTCGTATATCTAGTCCGTCGGATATCGCAAGTGATCAAATAGCCAGTTTCACAGGGCGAGTTTTCTCAGATGCTCAAAGCTACCAGAGCACAAGAAGAATTTACCCCCCTCTCTTTTCAGCGCTTGGCTTTTCCATATGCCTGGGAGTGGCAAACTCCCGCTTCAGATGAGTCTGAGTAAGCGTTCTTTTTAATTGTCCCAGCACCGTCAGGCATTCAATTCCTCCAGTCTGCGCAAGTATCCGGATGATTTCGGTCTGAATCGGAGTCAGGGTTACACTGCTGCCGGTATGCCGCTCAAACGATTTGCGCCGGGTGCCGCTGATGGACCACAGCCTTAGCCTGCCGGCAGATAAAAAGTTTACTTTTCCCCGACTTCGTATGAGACAATGTAACATCTGAAAAGATTTTCTTAAAAGGGGATATCCCTTGTTTTAAAAATTCGCGTGAATCTTTTGGCCCCATCATCAGCATCCGGAAGTAGAAAAGCATTTTAATAAATGGCTTGCGGGGGACTTCGTGCTCCATAATTAGTACGCGCCCATTTGATTTGACCACCCGCCTCATTTCTGAAAGGGCCTCTATTCGAACCGGACCTTTTAATTCATACAACGCATGCGAGCAGCAAACAACATCGAATGAATCATCTTTAAACGGCAAAATCGCAGCATCTCCCTCTATCAATATCAGTTTATTAGACCAATCTTTTTCAAATGCCTTCAGCAACATGCCATGGGAAAAATCATATCCAATGGCCAAAATATCAGGAAAGCGCTCTGCGAAAGAAAGAATCACCGAACCCGTACCGCAGCAAATATCTAATACTTTAGCGCTTGTTTTATTTTCTAATTGAGCCGAATCAGCTAAAAACCGGCGAGTTTCAGCTCCATAATCGCGGGAATGTAATCTTATAAACCCATCATAAAAATGGGAAAAAATATTATAATATGTTCGTCGACCCGCTCTTAATTTCGGCATAATTATTTATGACCGGTTAAAAAATTTAGTATTTCGATGCATGGTGTTAATGGGGCATATAGAGATTACAGCCTGAATTGTGAATAGTAAAATTTTAATATTTAAGACCCGACCCTATTCTTTACAAGCTAGCACGAGCCTACTCAAAAAAGGCCCCGAGTTCCCTTCCGTCTGGTTCATCCGCAGGTTAGGCCATTCGCCTCACGGCATGACGACTTCAGCCGGGTTTGATCCGCCGCTTAAAAAGCGGCCTGCCAAGATTCGGTAATAAGCTTGCTCTTTTTGGCATTCATCATATTCTCTGTTAAATGCCAAAATGCCAAAAATTCATCGTAGGTGTCCTTCATGCGCTCGTCAAGCCTGATAACCTCGTCCGGGCAGATGTAAACGCAATGCATGCAATGGATACATCTTTCCGGATTTGATAATCCTGTATCGGCGTCAAAAGCCTGTGTCGGGCACTCGGTTTCGCAATCGCGGCACATACAACATTTGTCTGTAATGCGTTTGGGGCGTGTCCATTTCAGCCAGGGTTTTTTCGGTTGACTCTTCAACCCTTTTATAGCGTGATTGTAGCCAAACGGTTTCTGTAACCTGAAAACCGCCGATGCATCCATCGAAAAATGTTTGAGGGCCAGGTCGGCGTATTGCCGGGCTACGACAAAATCATTTTCATCGGGACGATCGGGTAAGATCCGCCAGCCGCAGACGTTGAACGAATGCCGTCCAAGAAACTCCGCTGAAAACAGTACCTGAAAACCCGCTTGTTCCAGTAGCAGCTTGGTATGGAAATGAGCGTAACCGGTCGTTCTTGCACCATAAGTAAAGAACGTCGCGCATCGCTTGCCCTGCCCGTCAAGTGTCGGCAGCCATGCATTGATTACACTGGGGGCAAAATTGGCGAACACCGGAAACCCAAAGATTAAACCATCAAAATCATCGATCGGCAGCGCTTTCTGGCGCGAGGCAAAACTCGTTACATTGAATAACTGCACCTTACAGCCATGGTCAAGCAATGATTCCCGGATGACCCGGGCATAGGTATGGGTCACATTGGTAGCAGAAAAGTAGATGAGAGCGATTGCGCAATCAGCCACAGGAGCCTCCTTTGCATGCATATTGGAAAAATACTGCAAAGATGCAGGCATATTAATAAATTATATAAATTAAAAGATTGTTTTCTTTTTATATTCTCCAAAATCTGGATATGTTCTATCGAGTTGCTTTTCTTCGATGGATCTCCAAAATAAAATATTCAATATCCAGATTATCGAAGTCAATAATGTATACTTGGACTGTTGAAATACGGAATAGCCAATTAACCAAAAAATAAATCCAAGATACATTGGATGCCGTGTAATCGAAAAGAGACCATCCTGGATCAACTTTCCTTGGTAATTATCGAGTGTTTTGAGTCTTAAAACTGAATATGCAAAAAGAAATATACCAGCAAGAAATAATACTAATCCAAAAATTCTTAACGAAAATGGTATGGTAAGTTTTACCGGATCTATGTCACACATCATAAACCAGGACATCCAAAGCAAACACATATCAACAAGTACCAAGCTAAAAACGATTTTGTTGTCAGGAGATACTTTATTCTTGTACTTTAAGATTTCATATAATGATCTGAAAATATGGCAAACTAGACAAACAAGGAACAAAACTTGATATTCTGTAGTAATTTTTTCCATCTGATAATGATTCCAATGTTAGCCATAAACTGTTGGCGGGCTTGAAAACGCACAGGGTCACATCTTAACGGGCCGTTGCACTAATCCCTTTTCACTGGGTCTAAAAGGTTTTTTGATCAATCTAAGGCTCGCTTCAGGCGATTTGAAAACTCACCCTTCTGGCTCAAACAATTCAAATCGCCTATCTTCCGCTTCGCCAAGATTGATTCGCAAATAACCTTTTAATGATCGTTCAAACGGATTTGGGCAACAGCCCGTTAAATATTAGATAAAGAATTTGAATATTTAATGTTTAAACCTGACCCTTTTCTTTGATTCGGGCGATTTTAGAAAACCAGATGTTCCTTTACGCCTAGTTGCGCAGCAGCGTAGTGTGCTATTGCCTGAGATAGCCAATTGGGCTGATGAGCGTCCGAACCGATAACGAACTTGAATTGGTTTGTGAATGGGCGATAGTACGTATTCCAGTCACTGCGCCAGATATAACGGTTATTGATTTCAATCAAGCATTCAGCGGGCACGTGGTTCAGGTTTGT
>JARRJQ010000096.1:0-11252 GCA_037388985.1 Desulfobacterales bacterium
CTTCTTCCACGATAATGGGATAAGTGTCACAAACGGGCGCGTTGATGCCTAAAGTGGCCCGAACCTGGTGTTGGTTCAGAATCTTTTTCAACCGCCAGAAACCCACCCGCAGCCCATATTCTGAACCAGCTCTCCCATGCTGTCGAGGGGTGTTACGGTCTGGGAGCCCGTCGTGCCTCCGCTGGTATTGCCGCCATGCGCAATGATGTTGTCACACCCGGCTTCCAGCATCTTGAGGGCCTCTGGGGGTGTCGAACAAAAGGCTTTGGTATAAAGACCCTTTTGGTGGGCAATGGCCATCATTTCGACCTCTTTGTCGAAAGTCAGACCCGTTTCTTCCAACGTTTGCCTGAATTTTCCATCAATGAGCGCGATGGTGGGGCAATTCAATAATCCTGAAAAACCCGCGGCGATGATTTCATCTAGAAAGGAGTCCATGTCTCGCGTGGGGTCTGTTCCAAGAAGTCCGGCCATAACCGGCGTATTCTTGATGATCGGAATAATATCCCGCTTGCCAAGTTCCAGGGTAACGGCATTGGCATCGGCAATTGAGAGATAGCCTGCCATTGAAGAAAGCCCTGCCATGCGGAATCGGGCAAGAATATGGGTGGTGATCATATCGGCGCCACCGGCCTCTGCAAATTTAGCCGAAATGCCGGTTCCGGCAAAGGCATCAAAGATCGCTCTGCCCTGATCGGTTTCTGCTTTTAACCTGTTTACAATCTCCCGCCTTTCATATCTTTTGACCATGGTAGCTTCTCCCTTTTTGCGTGATGTTAAATTTTAAAAACCATAGCCTTCCTGAATAGAAACTGTCAATAGAAGATAGATCTGATTTTTTTCAGCCGCCGGCAAATCATCCGGCAGGCACGCCTTGGTTGTAAAATGACTTGACAACGACAAATATCTATGAAGTAAACTGCCGGTATTCTTTAGTCAAAGGGGGTGAAAGATCATGACCGAAATACAAAAAGCGCGCGCCGCATATTCACCGATTATAAGTCGCAAACCGCTAAAACTTCCGGGTGGCGCCCGATTGGGTGTCTGGTTCATTGTCACGGTCGAAAAGTGGGATATCGACGCGACCATGGCGCGAACGGTTCTGCCGGCACCCCAGGGTGTCAGCGTGATTCCGAATATACCCAATTACAGTTGGTTTGATTATGGGCTGCGGGTGGGTTTCTGGCGGTTGAAAAAGATTCTGGACCAACACCAGGTTCGGGCCACTTTAGGCATCAACGCGCCCGTTTGTGACACTTATCCCATTATCGTGGAAGAAGGCCTGCGCAACGGATGGGAGATTCTAGCCCACGGGTATGAGCAGCGCGCGATAAATCTGGAGGAAGATGAGCGCGCGGTTATTCGCAAGACGATTAAAACAATCCGCGACTGTACCGGCAGGGCACCGCGAGGATGGATGGGTCCGGGATTGCAAGAAACCTATGACACACCCGATATACTCGCAGAAGAAGGTTTTGAATATGTGGCCGACTGGGTAAACGACGACCAGCCGTACCCCCTGAAGGTAAAAAGCGGCAGGCTGATCGCAGTGCCCTATACGGTCGAAGTGAACGACATCGTTATCTATGCCGTCGAGCACCACAGTTCACCGGAAATCTATAATCGGGCCCGCGATGCATTCGATACGCTTTATGAGGAAGCGGCCGACAGTGCCCGGTTCATGGGGATTTCCATGCACCCGTATGTCATGGGAGCCGCCCATCGGGTGAAATACCTCGACAAAATCATCCGCTACATCAAAGAACATGAGCGGGTGGCGTTCATGACCGGAGAGGAAATTCTGGATTGGTACAATAATGCTGCCGCTTAAAATGGGCCCCTGCCGTATTCATGGCGATCTGTCGGGGACTTCGGGCTGCTGACAGGGCCGTTGTTTTAAAACGCTCAAATAAACACGCCGCATTCGGAAGGACCCTCTAATGGCAAAAACGATTCTCATTATTGGCACCCTGGATACCAAGGCCAAAGAGCTCGCTTATCTGCGCCGGGCAATAGCGGCCGAAGACGTTCACTCCCTCCTGATGGACGTCAGCTGCAAGTCCGAACAGTCCGGATTTTCTGCCGACATCTCCTGCCAGACGGTGGCAAAAGCAGGCGGCAAAGATTTTAGCGAAATTACCCGACTCGACAAAGTTTCCGCAGTGAATCAGATGACACACGGGGCGATTAACATGGCCCAAAAAATGCTTAATGAAAAACGGTTTGACGCTGTGATCGGGCTGGGCGGCGCCAACGGCGCCGAGATGAGTTGTGGTGTCATGCGCGCGCTTCCGATCGGATTTCCCAAGCTGATGGTCACCTGTGTGGCCTCGGGAAACGTACGGCCCTATGTGAGAACCAAAGATATCATGATGGCAAATTCAATCGGTGATATTTCGCTCAACCGCATCACCAAAAAGGTGATCAATAATGCCGCCCGAGCCATCGCCCATATGGCAAATGATGAACTCACCGAAGATGAGCAGATCAAGCCCCAGATCTGCATATCCACCTTCGGCACCACGTTTCCATGTGTAGAAAGGGCAAAGCGCCTGTTGGAGGACAAGGGTTTTGAAGTTATTGAACTGCACGCTTCCGGCACAGGCGGAATGGCCCTGGAGGAGCTTGTACTGTCCGGGGAAGTCAATGGTGTCTTGGATATCACCACATCAGAACTGGTAGATGATCTGATCGGCGGCGAATACAGCGCCGGACCCGGCCGGCTGGAGGCCGCCGCATCCACGGGGGTACCCCAGGTTATCTCCCTGGGGGCGCTTGATTTTTGCAATTTCGGTCCCAAAGAGACCGTGCCACCGGCATACCGGGACCGCAATTTCTATTTCTACGCACCTTCGATCACGCTCATGCGGACCAATGTGGCCGAAAATGAAATTCTGGGCAAAAAAATAGCCACAAAGGCAAATGCCAGCAAAGGACCCACTGCCATCATCATCCCGCATAAAGGATTTTCGGCTCTGGATCGGGCCGGCGGTGTAAAAATGACCCGGATGGACGGAACGGTTGCCGGAGAATGGCACGATGAAGCCGCCAACAATGCCTTAATCGAATCGATCAAAAACCATTTGGATACCCGAAAGATTCAATTCGTAGAGGTGGCGGCCCACATTAACGATCCGGATTTCGCGCAAAAGGCGGTAGATTTATTAATTTCGATGATGGGAAAATAAAATGGTTTCAGGTGTCAGGTTCAACGAAATCAAAATGGTTTCAGGTGTCAGGTGTCAGGCAAATGATCTTTGAACTGCAGGTCTGACACCTGACACCTTTTTTTATAAATTACTTGAAGACCGCGACCCTATATCCCCAAGTAGTGCATCTTGACTTCTTCGTTTTTCCAGAGCTCGTCGGGCGTCGACGAATAAACAATCTCCCCCTTTCCGAGCACATGGGTGTAATCGGCTATTTCAATGGCAAAGGGCAGGTTTTGCTCAACCATCAGGATAGATAGTCCGCTTTCTTTGAGCCGCAAAATGGCTTCGCCGATGGTTTTAACCAAAAGCGGTGCCAGACCCTCCCCCGGCTCGTCCATAAGCAGAAATTCGGGATTGGTCATCAGCGCCCTGGCAATCGCCAGCATTTGCTGCTCACCGCCGCTAAGCTGATTGCCCTTGTGACTGCGTCGGGCATGCAGGACGGGAAAAATTTCGTATATTCGTTCTTCATTCCATAAATTGGCGCCTTCATTTCCCACGCGTGCCCCTACGCGCAAATTTTCCAGCACGCTCAATGACGGAAATATCCGGCGCCCCTGGGGCACCAGCCCCATATGCATTCTGATAATTTTGTACGAGGGAATGTGCGTGATATCAACGCCTTTAAAGAAAACCCGACCGCGGCGGGGAGGCGTAAAGCCGACGATAGACCGAATCAGCGTTGTCTTACCCATGCCGTTACGGCCCAGAATAGCAATCACGCTGCCTTCATCAACCTCAAGGGATATTCCTTGAAGAACATAGCTCTCGCCATAATAGGTATGGATGTCGTCTATTTTCAGCATTACTCGCCCGTTCCTAAATATATCTCTTGAACTTTTTGATTTGCTTTTATTTCCTCGGTCGGTCCGGATGCAACCAGAGCCCCCATCTGCAAGACGGTGATCTTCTCTACGAGTTCGAAGGCCACGTCCATGTCGTGTTCGATCAGCAAAATGGTCATTTCGGAATTCAACTTCTTCAAACTGTTGGTAAACGTGTTACTTTCGGCCCGGGATAATCCTGCGGTCGGCTCGTCTAACAGCAGCAGTTTGGGGTTTTCAATCAATGCCAGGCAGATCTCGACCTGGCGTTGGTCCCCATATGAAAGGTTTTCCACAAGCACTTCGCGTTGGTCCCACAAACCAAATTCATGCAAAATGTTTCTGGTCTTATCGTGAAGATAGGAATAGGAGGAAATCGGTCGATACATTACAAACTTCGTGCGTTCCAGGCCCTGGGCGGCTAAAAGGAGATTTTGGCGCACCGTTAGCTTGGGAAACAAATTGTTGATCTGAAATGTACGCGATATTCCGAGGGCAATCCGTTTGTGTGTGCGCATTCGGGTGACGTCCTGACCGAAAAACGTGACGGCTCCATCTGAGGGCGACAATTCACCGCAGATCAGATTAAACAGGGTTGTTTTGCCGGCACCATTGGGCCCGATGATTCCGTGACGCTCGCCTGCCTCGATTTCAAGGTTCAGGTGATCGACAGCGATCAGTCCGCCAAATTCTTTTGTGAGCTCGTCTAAGACCAGACAAGGCGTACCCACCGATTTCCTCCTTTGGCTAATATTTGAGAACCCCTAACTGTCCTATTTCTTCAACGGTGGCCAATCCCGTGTGTAAAGCGGCTGCTTCAGATACTCTTCCGGCGACCATGTCCAGAACTGGGATACTTTCGGATAGGTCTTGATGACCGTATTCTGCAGCTCCCCGTTTACCTTTTCCACCTTGCGGATGTAAATATTCTGGATGGGATTGCCGAATTTATCCAAAACAAAATCACCCCGGGGTGCATCCTTCAACCGAAAATTTTTCATGGCTTCCAGGAGTTTGTCCTTGTTTTCGGCCTCCCCGTTGATGGATTTGATGGATTCGACGATCCATTTGGCGCCATCATAGGCGTTTTCGCTGTAATATGACGCGCTTTTGCCGGCAAGCGCCCGGAATTCCTTGGTAAATGCCAAATTGGCCGGGTTATCCAGGGCTGCACTGTAATGCAAAGCGGTTATCGTACCAATCGCTTCATCGCCCATCGATGGCAGCACGTGCTCGTCGGTGGTGGTGCCTCCGCCAAGCAGCGGCATTTTATCCTTGAGCCCGTACTCCTGGTATTGCTTGACAAACTGCAAGGCGCCGGCGCCGAAAAAGAGTGCGAAAACCGCGTCGGCATCTTTGTCTATCTTGCCTAAAAATGGACCGTAATCCTGGGTTCCCACCGGTGCCCACAGCTTCTGGATAATCCTTCCGCCGGCTTTTTCAAATGTCTGTTGAAATCCGCCGATAACCTCCCAGCCGAAGGCATAATCAAAACCGATGGTGACGATCTTGCGCAAACCGAGCTCTTTATAAGCGTACTCACCAAAAGGATGAGAGGGTTGACTGCTGGTCCATCCGGTACGGATGATCCAGTGGGCCAGATGGCGCTGGGTCAGGTCATCGGGCGCCATAACCGGGTAATTGGTGGGAACTTTTTTCCCGTCCACATACGGTTGCAGGGCATAGCCCGTAGAATCCATCAACCCTCCGAAGACGAATTGGCATCCGTCTTTTTCCACCAATTTTCTGACCTTGGTCAGGGCCACGGCAGGTTTGGCCTCAGAGTCTTCGGTGATTAACTCAATCTTGCGACCGGCAACTTCCGGCCCGGCCTGTTTCATGTACAGCTCAACGCCTGAAAGCATGTCTCTACCTGTTTGGGCCGCAAATCCGGTCAAGGGCGCAAAGAAGCCCAGCTTGATCGGGTCTTTGGCCTGCGACGAGGGCGGCATAGCGCCCATGGCAATCACCAATCCGACAATCATAAAGAAAAGAAACATCTTTTTCATGATTTATCCTCCTTTGTGTTTATAGATAAGATCATTTCCTGGCCTGCCTTTTGGTGAGTCGCTGCACCAATTCGGTCAGACCACCCGGTGCATACAAAATAAGCAATATATAAATCCCGCCGATGATCATCAGCCATCGATGGGTGTAAGCACTCACAAAATTTTTCAAAAAAACGAGGATACCGGCTCCGATGGCCGGCCCGACCAGCGAGCCGGGTCCGCCCAAGATCACCATCAGCAATACTTCGGTGGAAGCGTTCAGGTCGGCATCCGACGGACTGATAAAGCCATTGTAGTAAGACCACAGGATACCGGAAATTCCGCCGAAAAAACCGGCGATCACATACGCCAGGTATTTATGCAACCAGGTATTGTAACCCAGGCTGCGCATTCGGGAGACGCTTTCGCGGATTCCCTGAAGGCTCTGGCCGAACGGGGAGCGGGTAAAGATCCACAGTATAAAAAAGACTGCCAGAAACACGATCAGCACAGCATAATAGAAAACGATCGGGTCATCGAGGGAAATGGGGATTCCCAGATCGGGCCTCGGAATACCGGCGATACCGTTATCGCCGCCCGTCATCGACACCCATCTGTAAATCAGCCCCCAGATCACCATGCCCAGGGCCAGGGTGATCATCAGAAAATAGACGTCGCCGGTATGCGACAATAACAACCCGAATATAAGGGCAACCACTATCGCCGCCAACATTGCTGCGCCGACACAGCCGAGCAAGCCGACCTGATAGCGCGTACTGAGAATGGCGACCACATAGGCCCCGGTACCGAAAAACGCCGCATGGCCGAAGGACACGATCCCGGTGTAGCCCATCAGTATATCGAGGCTCATGGCCAGCACGCCGAATATCAGCATCTGGGTCAGAATCGTTAACCAGTAAGACGGCAGAACAGGGGGCAAAATCAACAAAAAAATGAAGGCGACAATGATACCGACTATTTTCAACCTGTACGGCGCAACTCCCATAAATACATCCCCCTAACTGGTTCGTTCACCGAAAAGGCCGGTGGGTCGGATGGCAAGCACAACCGCCATGGGCAGAAACAGGGTAAAATACGAAAAGTCCGGAAACAGGGCCTTGCCCCAATTATCGACCAGGCCGACCAGGATGCTGCCGACGGCCGCACCTTTGAGACTCCCCATTCCCCCGACGATCACCACAACGAAGGCCAGCGGCAAAACCTCGAAATCAAGCCCGGCGTACAGGCCAAAAGCAGGCGCAGCAATCACGCCGCCAAAGGCCGCCAGAAAAGCACCCAGCGCAAACATCAGCCCGGAGACCAGCGGCGTATTGATGCCCACGCCCTTGGCCATCTCATTATCGTCTACGGTTGCCCTCAGCTGGGCGCCATAAGACGTTTTCTCATTGAAGAACCACAATCCGATGGCCACAAAAATCGCAATCACGATGATAAAAAGGCGGTAGTACGGAAAAACAATATCGCCTAAGTGCATTGAACCCTGCAAAATTTTTGGAGCCGGAAACGATAAAGGGTCACCGCCCCAGATTAAAAGGGCAAGATCCCTGAACAGATAGGCAAAGCCCATGGTAATCATCACCTGGGGAAACGGGTCAAAAAATTGGCGCAGAAAGAACCGCTGCATCCCATATCCGACAACGCCAATGGCCAGGCCCCCGCCCAGAATGGCCAGCGGAAGGCTGCCGGTTACCCAGTAAACGGATAAGCCGATATAACCGCCGAGCATGTAGTAGGATCCATGGGCAATGTTGACGATATTCATGACGCCGAAAATCAGGGAAAGTCCGCTGGCCAGCATGAAAAGGACGGCTGCGAAGGAGAACCCGCTTAAGGTTTGGACAACAAAGAATTCCATCAATAGCACCTTTTCGAGTAAAGAATCGCGTTTGGGGTTGCTGAAACACCGGGAGACAAGCTGCACATATGTGCAGCGTTCAAACAATTGTAAACAGATTTAGAAAATCCCTTTTTTGAGTGCACTTTGTCAAGTAAAAAATTAAAAAGCCATTTAAAAGTCACAGCCGATACCGGCGCGGGAGGTATCAATTGACAAACGCACCGATAGACATTATTAAAGAAGGTTTGATGATTTCGGCAGACCGACCGGTTCTTTTCGAAAGCATCCATCAACCGATCAAGTCTGTCCAAAGGAGAAGCCCATGAAAGGGGTGTGCGGAAGGCTGCTTGATATTGATCTGCGCAATGGGAAGACAAAAGACCACCCCGTCTCTGATGATCTGGTAGAAAAATATATCGGGGGCAGGGGTCTGGGGGCGCGGCTGTTGCCCCGCTCACCCAAGGCTGGTGTGACAGCTATTCGAGCGGAAAGTTACCCGGTGAACTCAAGAAGCTGGGTTATGACGGATTGATTATCCGCGGGAAGGCAAATCATCCCTGTTATCTGCGGATTGATGACAGCGGCGTCCATATAAGGGAAGCCGACTCGATATGGGGCAAAGACAGCTTCGAGACCGACAGGATTCTCAAAGAAATTGAAGGCGATCCGGCTGCCGGCGTTACATCGATCGGGCCGGCCGGAGAAAGACTCTGCAGATTTGCCAGCATCAACAGCGAACTTTATCGTCAGGCCGGCAGGGGCGGGGTCGGGGCGGTGATGGGCTCAAAAAATCTCAAGGCCATTATGATCCGGAGCAAAGGAAAGGTTCAGCAGCATGACCGTAAAAAGCTGGCCGAGTTGAACAAAAAAAGCTATGAGCTGTCGCGCAAAAGTGAAGTTGCCAAAGCCCGCATGAAATACGGCACACCGCTGACCCTTAACATCACCCACACGGGTGGGATTTTGCCCACCAAGAATTTCCAGTTCGGAACGTGGGAAAAGGCTTTGAATAAAATCGACGCCGAGGGTGTCTACCAAAGCACGATATCACGCAAAGCATGCATTTCGTGCTTCACCCCCTGCAGTATGGTGACCAAGGCTGCCGGCGGTAAATATCGCGGAAGTATGGTTGAGGGACCCGAATATGAAACGCTGGCGATGTTTGGGTCCAATTTGCTGAACGACGCCCTGCCTGAAATTATTCAGGCCAATATCCTCTGCGATAAATGGGGATTGGATACCATATCGGCAGGCAACGTAATCGGTTTCACGATGGAGTGTTTTGAAAAGGGATTGATTTCCACTGCCCAGACAGAAGGCCTGGATATTCGCTTCGGAGACGGCGAGGCCAGTCTGGCGGCAATTGAAATGATCGCCATGCGCAGAGGCTTCGGCGATGTCCTGGCAGAGGGCGTGCGCAAAATCGCAGCGGTTGTCGGCAATGACTCCGAGTGCTTCGCCATGCACGTAAAAGGCATGGAATTTCCCGGATACGAGCCCAGAGGCGCCTTTGGCGCGGCCCTATCCTATGCCGTCAGTCCGCGGGGTGCATGCCACCGCAGGGCCTGGCCGCCTCTCAAGGAAATCCTGGGCGACTACCCGCCTTACACCGCGCAGGGAAAGGCGGAAATGGTCAAAGAAATATACAATGAAAATTGTATCCTGCATTCGCTGCTGGTCTGTGATTTTCAATCAAAATTCATTCCCCTGTCAATGGCCGATTACGCTGAGTACTTTCAGGCGGTGACCGGTGAAGAAATTTCGGAGAAAGAATTTCCTGCCATTGCCGAAAGAATTGAGACATTAATCCGGATGTTTAATCTCAGAGAGGGATTGACCAGAAAAGATGATACGTTACCCTATCGAACTTTACATGAGCCGCTTCCGGATGGGCCTGCCGCAGGACAGTGCATTGGAGAAGAGAATCTCAACCGGATGATCGATGAATTCTACGCGTCACGGGGGTGGGATTCAGCCGGTGTTCCAACTGAAAAGACCCTCAAAACGGTTCAACTCTGAAGATACACAGCGCTTAATGTTAAACAACCCTGAGGATTCCTTTAGCCCAAATGAACGTAACCATAAGTGTGTTGGGTCCCGAGATTACCCTCAAGCAGAATCTGACCCTAAAATCCGACTCCCCCACCCTGAAGGATGTCGCCAGAATCCTTTTAGAATTGGACCGGATCAAATGGACGCCGATCTTAAAAGACGACCTGCCGCCGATGCAACGCTACACCGTGCTGGTCAACGGTAGAAACATCCAATCACTTGAAGGTTTTGAAACAAAAATACGTGAAGGAGACGAAATCGTCTTTACGCTGCTGATCATGGGCGGATAGGGTCATGTTCCTCAAAATGGTTTCAGGTGTCAGATAAAATGAGAAGGCTGGTCTCCAACGAGCTGTGATATCATCCTCAGTCATCTATTCGCTGACACCTGACACCCGAAACCTGGCACCTATAATAATAGACGAATTAACTCGGATCAGACGAGGTATTTTGAAATGAGAGCAATGGTTCTTCATCAACTGGGCGGTCCGGTTACCCTTGAAGAGGTTGCCAAACCCACCATCGGGCCCTTGGAGGCGCTGGTGAGGGTCAGGGCCACGGGCGTGGGGCTGACGGTCGTCATCATGAAAAATACCCCGGGGCTGGTGACCCGTTATCCCCGAATTTTGGGACACGAAGTTGCCGGTGAAGTCGTTGAAATCGGCAATCAGGTGAGCAATGTAACGATTGGAGACCGGGTTGTCTGTCATTTCTATCTGACCTGTAAGGTCTGCAAATTCTGCAGAAGCGGCCGAGAGACTCTTTGTGAAAATTTCGGCGGATATGTCGGTATGGCCTGCGATGGGGGTTATGCAGAATACATGAAGATACCGGCGTTAAATCTTTATCCTTTTCCGGAAGCCATCTCCTTTGTGGATGCCTCTATTATTTCCGATGCGATTGCGACTCCTTTACATGCCTGCCGGCAGGAGGCACGCATCGGCCCGGGCGACAGCGTTTTGGTTATCGGTGCCGGAGGCGGGGTTGGAATCCATGCGGTGCAAATGGCCAAACTATGCGGGGGAAGCGTTCTGGCCGCGGATCTGTCCGGCGAGAAACTCAAAATGGCAAAAGAACTGGGAGCAGATGAAATCATCGATTGTCAGGCGTCCGGTTTGCAGGAACAGACCCGGCAGATAACCGGCGGCAAAGGAGTCGATGCGGTTTTAGATTTTGTGGCATCGACTGAAACACTGGAAGCCGGCCTGGAAAGTCTGGCAACCGGCGGTCGGCTGGTGATTTTAGGCTATCGCCCGCCGGAAGTCTTTAAAAAAACGTCCCTATTCAGCGTCGACCCGATTGCTGTTCTGAGCAAAGG
>JARRJQ010000097.1:0-8312 GCA_037388985.1 Desulfobacterales bacterium
CTTTCCGAAAATGAGCCGGCAATTGGAACCATCATTCCGGGATTGAATCTCAATCATCTTATTGACCATCTCCCCTGCTACATTTCTATTCAGGATCGCGATCTTCGAATTATTTTTGTTAATGAAAATTTCAAAAAAGACTTTGGGGATGGCCTCGGCAAATTTTGCCACACGGCTTACAAGGGCTCTCTTGCAATATGCCCCAATTGTCCAGTGCAAAAAACATTCGAAGATAAGCGTGTTCATATCGCTGAAGAAACCGTTCAGATGGCCAATGGCAGAATCTGTCAAATCCTTATTCAAACTTCCCCTATTTTAAATGATCATGGTGAGGTGGCGGCCGTTATCGAAATGGCTACCAACATCACCCCAATAAAAATAGACCAAAAGGAGCTGTTGACCCTGGGCCAATCCATCGCACTGCTGTCCCACAGTCTGAAAAACATGCTGGAGGGCCTGCAAGGCGGCGCCTATGTCGTCGATGAAGGTTTCAAAGACGGCGATTTGGAACTGGCCAGAAGGGGATGGATGATTGTCAATAAAAATATTTTTGGTGTTACCGATTTTGTAAAAAATATTTTATATTCATCCAAAAACCGACCCCTTAAATACGATCTCGCATCACCCGGCCAACTGGCCAGGGACGCATTGGGCCTTTTCAGAGAAAGAGCTGCCGGTATGCATATCCGACTCAGAGAGCAAATCAATCCACATGTGCCCAATGTTCACCTGGACATCGCCAGCATCGGCATGATGTTGAACAACCTGATCTGGAATGCGCTGGAAGCGTGCTTGAATGATGCCTCCAAAAAGAATCATTTTGTCAGTGTGAAAACCGACTTTTTTGATGATGCGCATTTTATGTTTGAAATTATAGACAATGGCATCGGTATGGACCCAAAGATCCAGCGAAATATTTTTGAAGAATTTTTCTCAACTAAAGGCAGTGCTGGAACCGGCCTCGGCCTGGCGGTTGTGGAAAAAGTTGTCAACCGGCACGGCGGGAAAATCGAGATGGCGTCAACACCGGGAAGAGGCTCTAAGTTCACAATTGTTTTCAGGATAAAATGAACTCAGTTTATTCTCGGCCATATTCATTTAAACCATTTAATCACTTGACGAAATGTTACCATTAATAATATATTGCGGGACCAACAGCAGAGGTGGCGATTGGGTTGGATTCGGATTCCGCGGACATCACGATTCTTTTACAAGGAGCGAGCCATGGGAAAAAGCGTCAAAATCATCATAATCGATGACAATACCGATTTCCTTTTCACCATGGAAACATTTCTCAGGAAAAATAGTTTTGAGGTGCACACTGCCGAAGATGGCCAAAAAGGACTCGAATTGATCCGCAAAGAGCGGCCTGACCTTGTTCTGCTGGATATCATGATGGAGACACTGTTCTCAGGGTTTGAAGTTTGCAAAGCCGTTCGATCCGATGACGACCTCAAGTATATCCCCATCATCGGCATATCGGCCATGGGGGAAGAATTGGATATCAATTACAGCCAATGGCCGGACTATGAATACTTCAGACCGGACGCATTTCTAGACAAACCGATCGACAGGCAGCGGTTACTGCAGTTGATTCCGGAGGTTATTCAAAAAGCGCAGAAGCGCAAACGCAGCCCGAAATGGAAAAAAGAAATGGAAAAAGATTGGGCCCAAAAAGCATCTCAAAAATAGCGATTGGATAATGTTCGATTATCTTTTTTACACTTCCCTTACTGTTTTTCTCCTCGGTTTAATCTATAAGATTTCAACCTGGTTTACCCGAAAAATAGGCATCCTTGGAAATGAGATTACAGCTGCCCAACGGGTTAAAGCAGCTGCACAGGGCTTTGTTCGCACGATTTTCAGCTCCAAAATTCTTTTACTCCTTAAAGCTCTGGTGCTGGATGTTTTATTGCAATCCCGCACTTTAAAAGAAAGCTTTATCCGTTGGCTTGCGCACATGCTGATATTTTATGGGTTTATCCTGTTGTTGCTCATGCATGCCCTGCAAAATGTGGTTTCTCAAGCCATATTCAGCGGCTATTATCCGACGATAAATCCGTTTTTCTTTCTGAGGGATTTTTTTGCCGCCATGGTTGTGGTCGGTGTTATCCTGGCGGCAATTCGCCGGTATCTTGTAAAACCCCGGCGGCTTCGAACAGCCGGCATGGATCATTATGCCATCATCATTGTGGCTGCCATCATGCTGTCCGGAATCACTCTGGAAGGATTTAAAATTGCCTCCCACTCCGAGTTTGAACGGATGGTCGAAGACTATTCCTTCCTGGAAGATGAAGATGAAATTCAGGCGCTGGAGACTTTCTGGGTAAAAAATTACGGTTTGGTTTCGCCCAATATCGAAGCGCCCTTTGATGACGAACTCGTCGAATCCGGCCGTGAGTTTAATGAAAATAACTGCTTGGATTGTCATGCGTCCGCTAAATGGGCGTTTAACGGGTTTGCAACGGCCAAGCTCATCAAACCGGTGGCACTATGGATCGATCAAAAAGACGGTGTCACGGTGATGTGGTATATTCACATCATCGTTTGCTTCCTGGGCCTGGCTTATCTTCCTTTCAGCAAGATGTTTCATCTGATTGCCACCCCGTTCAGCCTGATAACCAACCGGCTCATGGATCCGGCCAAGTCACTGTCGGCCAATATCCTCACCCGCCAGATCATGGAGCTGGACGCCTGCACGCATTGCGGAAGCTGCAGCCTGAATTGTTCTGCGGCCATGATCTTTGAGGCCGTCGGCAATCAATATATTTTGCCTTCCGAGAAAATGATTTTGCTTAAGAGACTTGCCTCCGGGAAAAAAATCGATGAAATGCAGATGCGCGCCATCGAGGAGGGTGTTTATCTGTGCACCAATTGCGATCGCTGCACGGTGCGCTGTCCGTCCGGAATCCGCTTGAAGGAATTATGGTACAGCACGCGCGAAGCGCTTTTGCAAAGCGGCCCGGCGCTGCCCCATGTTCTGACGCCTTTTTCCTTTGCCAGAGGATTAATCATTCAGGAAAGCCTGCCGGTTGATGATTACATCCGTCCGATTGAAGGTGCCCGGCAGGCGGTAGCCGGCAGGTTTGAAAATTTGATGAATCCCGATGAGACCATTCCGTTGACTGCCCAAACGAACGAAAATCTTCAGCCGGCCATAAAGGATCCCACCTATACCCATTGCTTCAGCTGTCAGAGCTGCACAACGGTGTGTCCGGTGGTCGGCAACTATGATGACCCCGAACAGGTTCTCGGGCTGCTGCCGCATCAGATCATGTGCAGTTTGGGCCTCGGATTAACCGAAATGGCATCCGGTGCCGGTATGCTCTGGGACTGTCTGACCTGTTACAAATGTCAGGAAAACTGCCCCCAGCAGGTCGAGGTGTGTGATATATTATATCGTTTGAAAAATTTCGCCGTCGCATCCATTGAGAGTTAGCGCTTGATGGCGGGTTATTGGTTATTTGGAATGCCCATACAACAATGCGAATGGATAAACATAATCTATTAAATAATTAAATCCGAATATCGAAATACGAAATGCGAAACAAATGCGAATAAAAAAATTCAAATGACCAAAACAGAAAAGCGATTTATGACATTGATGTAATCAAATGAAATTGTTTTGGTCATTGAGACATTCGAATTTAGAATTTGTTTCGAATTTTATGTTTCGGATTTCGAATTTAGCATACGAGCATAAACACATAAGTTAAATGGTTCTTTTGTTCGGGCTCGTAAGCGTAAGGAAAAGTTTTATGAAGTTTGCGCTCTTCCACGGCTGCAACATTCCGGCGCGTCTTGTCCAATATGCCGATGCCACCGAAGCGGTGTGTGCCCGGCTGGGCATTGAGCTGGTTGAGGTGACCGCATTTAACTGTTGCGGATATCCGGCTCGCAACACGGATCATCGCGCCTATGTTCTGTCGGCGGCCAGAAATTTAGCGCTGGCCGAAAAGGCCGGGCTGGATATGCTGGTGATGTGCAAATGCTGTTACGGCAGTTTAAAAAAAGCCGCCTATTTTTTGAAGCAGGATCCAAACTTGAAAGCCGACATCAACCGTATTCTGGCCAAAGAACACCTGGAATATAAAAATAAGATGCAGGTCAAACATCTGCTGTCGGTCCTTTATCACGATGTGGGGCTTGCGCGTTTAAAGGAAAATATTTCAAAAGCATACAGCGGTTTGCAAATAGCGGTCAGTTACGGGTGCCATGCCCTGCGGCCGAGTGCGGTGACGGAATTTGACGATCCGGTTTCACCGAAAATTTTTGATGAACTGGTCGAGGCCACAGGTGCGTTCAGTGTGGAATGGGCCCGCAAACTGGATTGCTGCGGTGCACCCCTGACGGGCATTAATGATCGGCTCGCAGAGGATATGGCCCGAAAAAAGATCGAAAGTGCCCGCCAAGCCGGCGCACAATTTATCTGTACTGCCTGCCCCTATACACAGCTTCAGTTAGACGGGGTGCAAATGCGCATGGCTGCCCAATCCGAAAACAGTGAGCCAGTGGCACCGGTCCTTTATCCGCAGCTGCTGGGCCTGTGCATGGGAATTGATCAAAAAACGCTGGGTATTTCTAAAAATGAAATTGACCTATCCGGTATTATATCATTCTTAATGGCGGAGTAATTATGTCGAAAAAAAGGACGGGTGCAGTTATGGTGGTCGGCGGCGGAATCGCCGGAATGCAGGCATCACTGGATCTGGCCGATTCCGGCTACTATGTCTACCTGGTGGAAAGCTCAAGCTCCATCGGCGGTATGATGTCGCAACTGGACAAAACCTTCCCGACCAATGACTGTGCGATGTGAATTATATCGCCGAAACTGGTCGAGGTCGGCCGGCACATCAACATCGAACTGCTAACGCTTACGGAAGTGCAGGGCATCAGCGGCGAAGAGGGCAACTTTGAAGTCAAATTGACCCAGAACCCCCGCTATGTCGACATGGACAAATGTATTGCCTGTAATACGTGCGCGGAAAAGTGTCCAAAGAAAGTACCCAATGCCTATGACGGCGGCCTGAGCAACCGCAAGGCGGCATACGTGCAGTATCCGCAGGCAGTCCCGCTCAAATACACGATCGATGCCGATAACTGCATTTACTTCCTCAAGGGAAAATGTAGAGCCTGTGAAAAATTCTGTCCCACGGGCGCCATTAACTTCGAAGATCAAAAAAAGGACCTCACCTTAAAGGTCGGCGCCGTTGTTTTAGCCGCCGGCGCTGAAGCCTTCGATCCGACCACCTACGACACATTCGGCTATGCCAAATCGGCCAATATCGTGACCAGCCTGGAATTTGAAAGAATTCTGTCGGCCTCCGGGCCCTATGGCGGACATCTGGTCCGGCCGTCGGATAAAACAGAACCCGAAAAAATTGCCTGGCTGCAGTGCGTGGGCTCAAGAGATACGCATATCGGCGCCAGGGGGTACTGTTCCGCTGTCTGCTGCACCTATGCCATCAAGGAAGCCATTTTAGCCAAAGAGCACAGCCGAAACGGCCTGGATGCGGCGATTTTTTATATCGACATTCGCACCTTCGGCAAAGATTTTGAACGATATTACAACAAGGCCAAAGACGATCTGGGAGTCCGTTTTGTCAAATCACGCATTACCCACGTGGAGCCCATGGCCGCAAACGGCAGGCACCTCATCCGTTACATTGATTCTGCCGGCCTTACACAGGCAGAGCAATTCGATATCGTTGTGCTGTCAGTCGGCCTGGGAGCGCGGCAGCAGGCCGTCTCCCTGGCCGAAAAGCTGGATATCGATCTGAATCATTATCAGTTTGTCCGGACCGGCGGGTTTGATCCGGTCCAGAGTTCGCAACGCGGCATCTATGTATGCGGCGCCTTTCAGGAGCCTAAAGATATTCCTTCTTCAGTGATCGATGCCAGTGCCGCCGCCGGTAAAGTCGGGACCAAACTATCTGATGTCAGATGGACCCTGACCAAAACCAGAGAGTTGCCCCCCGAGATTGATGTTAAAGGCGAACCCGCGCGGATCGGTGTTTTTGTGTGCTGCTGCGGCACCAATATTGCCGGATTTATAGATGTGCCGGCGCTGGTGGCGTATGCCAAAACCCTGCCTCAGGTGGTTTATGCCGAGCAAAACCTGTTTAGCTGCTCTCAGGATACCCAGACCCAGATTTCGGCAAAGATTAAAGAGCATCGGCTCAACCGGGTGGTGGTGGCTGCCTGCACGCCCAAGACCCACGAACCCCTTTTCCATGAAACCCTGATTAACGGCGGGCTAAATAAATATCTTTTTGAGATGGCCAATATTCGCAATCAGTGCTCATGGGTTCACAAGGAAAACATGGACAGGGCTACTGAAAAATCCAAGGATTTGCTTCAAATGGCAGTAGCCAAAGTCGCTCTGCATGAACCCCTGGTGGAACCCAGGATGAAAATCAACCAGGCAGCACTGATCATCGGCGGCGGCGTGGCAGGCATGACTGCCGCTCAGAACTTAGCCGCCCAGGGGTATAAAACGTTTTTGATTGAAAAAGATGAGCGGCTGGGTGGTCGGGCCCTCAATCTGCATGAAAACTGGCAGGCGGAACCGGTGGGTCCGTTTCTGGATCGGTTGATTGCTGATGTAACCTCCAATGAAAAGATTGAAGTATATTTAAATGCCGATGTCGCCGGCGTCGATGGGTTTATCGGAAATTTTAAAACCACCATCCAGTCCGACGGTGAAACAAAGGTTTTAGAACACGGGGTGACCGTGATCGCCTCGGGCGCCGAAGAGTTTAAACCGGATGATTATCTGTACGGGCAGGATCAGCGAGTGCTGACCGGTCTGGAGCTGCAGAAGAAGCTTAAGGACGGGGATGCGTTCAAGGACTGCCGCACAGCAGTATTTGTTCAGTGCGTGGGCTCGCGCATTCCCCAGCGTCCTTACTGCTCAAAGGTTTGCTGCACCGAGTCCATCAAAAGCGCCCTGAGCCTCAAAGCCAAAAATCCCGAAATGGATATTTTTATACTTTATCGGGATCTGCGATCCTATGGTCTCAGAGAGGATCTTTATCGCGATGCACGGAGCCAGGGAATCAAATTTATCCGCTATGACCGTGAAAAGGAAATTGGAGTTACTTCAGCCCAGAGTAATCTGGAAATTACGTTTTCCGATCGGGTGCTCAGACGGAAAATGGCGATTCGCAGCGATCTTTTAATCCTGGCCAGCGCCATTGTTCCCGAAAAAAACAATCCCCTGGCCAAACTGTACAAAGTGTCTCAAAATGAGGATGGTTTCTTTGCCGAAGCCCATGTTAAGCTCCGGCCCAATGATTTTGCCACCGACGGCGTTTTTGTTTGCGGTCTGGCCCATTCACCCAAACCCATCGAGGAATCCATTTCCCAGGCCCAGGCAGCCGCCTCCAGAGCGGTGACGGTTTTATCCGCACTGGAGATTTCAGTCAGCGGAACGGTGGCCCTTGTGGATCCGAATTTTTGCAGTAGCTGCGGAGTGTGTGTGGAGATTTGTCCGTATTCGGCGCCTAATTTCAATGAAAAAACCGGCAAGGCCGAAATTCAAGCCACCCTGTGCAAGGGCTGCGGGTTGTGTGTGGCCTCCTGCCGTTCGGGGGCCATTCATCTGAAAGGCTTTGACACCGGACAGATCATGGCGATGATTCAAACATGTTTATGTGATCAGGCACCGGCAGAAACCACTTTTAGTTGATTTTATTAAGTGGTTTCAGGTGTCAGAGAGCCGCCATCTGGCAACTTTACCATTTGTTTAATTGGTTTAATTCGTTCAATTGGTTCGTTTAAGCCGACCAATTAAACCAATAAAACCAATTGAACAATTCCCTGAAACCCGACACCTGAAACCTTTACGAATGAGAAGATGAGAGTCCAATCATATGAATATGGGTGAACGAATGAAGACATTTACCGAATTGGTTAAAAAAAGTCCAAAAACCGGGGCTGCTTCAGCGTGACAAACCCAACTGCCTTTGATAATTGAGTACGTATTGTCCCCACCTAAGGCAGGTTTCCAAAAAAGATAGTAAATTGACATGAGATTCGATTATGTTTGAAAACTTAGATCCTACTCTGTTTGCGCGCATTCAGTTTGCTTTCACCATCTCTTTTCACATTCTTTTTCCGGCCTTCACCATCGGGCTGGCTAGCTGGCTGGCGGTTATCGAGTGGCGCTGGCTCAAAACCGGCAATCAGGCCTATGCTGACGTTTATCGCATGTGGGTTAAAATTTTCGCCGTCACCTTCGGCATGGGCGTGGTTTCCGGCGTGGTCATGTCGTTTCAGTTTGGCACCAACTGGTCGCGATTCGCAGACGC
>JARRJQ010000098.1:0-8300 GCA_037388985.1 Desulfobacterales bacterium
AATAAAGGGTGGCTGGTGGGCATCAAATATTCTCGTTTTTTTGTAGATACATTGGATTTAGATGCCCGGATCATAACCTGTGCGGAAAATCAATTTGAATTCGAGGGGTACCGGCCAATTCTGGGGACTTCCAGAATCGGTTCGGAGGTGGTTGGCGAAGTCGTGTTACAGGTCATTCAAACCGAGGCGCCTGATTAGTTAGTCGTTATGTAATGTGAAATATAGTCTCTATCCAAGGAGATGCAAATGATAAATGAAGCAAATGGCGCAAAGATGGCACTGGTTACGGGAGCCAGTAAGGGAATCGGCCGGGCTATCTGCGTTGAGCTGGCAAAGAGCGGATACCGGATAGTCGTCAATTACATATCGGATGAAAAGGGCGCGGTCGATACCCTGGAAATGGTCAGGAGGGCGGGCTCCGACGGTCAAATAATTCAATTTGATGTTTCAGATTTCGATAAAACTCAAAATGCGGTGGAAAACATTTTTAAAGAGAATGGATCTATTGACGCACTGATTAACAATGCCGGTATTACGGCTGACAGCCTGTTTATCATGATGCCCCGCAAGGATTGGAATAGGGTGATTGACATCAGCTTGAGCGGGTTTTACAACGTTACCAAGCCTGTGCTTGAAAAAATGATTATCCTTAAACGCGGCACCATTGTTTCCATAGCTTCCATGGCCGGTCTTATCGGTAACCGAGGCCAAGCAAATTATTCGGCGGCCAAGGCAGGGTTGATCGGTGCCAGCCGGTCGGTTGCATCAGAAGTGGCCCGGCTGGGAATAAGGGTCAACGTAGTTGCTCCCGGTTTGATTGAAACCGATATGATAAAAGAAGCTCCCGTGAAAAACATTAAAGCCTTAATTCCCATGGCCCGGATCGGAAAGCCCCAGGAAGTTGCTCGGGTGGTTCGATTCCTTTGTTCCGAGGATGCTTCCTATATTACCGGCCAGGTCATCTCCGTAAACGGTGGTATGTTTTAGAAGCGGTTTCAAAACCCCATCTGAGGCTCAATGGCTGCGTTGCAGGCCTCTTTTATGGCTCATCCCGCCTGCGGCGGGACTGCGCTTTCCCGATCGGCCTGCGCCTTGCCCTTGAACCTGATCTGTGGTGTTGAAACCACTTCTAGTGTGATACCTCAGAAATATATTAAAAAAGTCAAAATGCTAAAAGCGAAATTTTTAAATCCCTTGCTCGTAAGCGCTCTGCTGCTTACCGCTTTTCTGTGCCTCGGTTGGGCCGACACCTGGGAGGACATCAAAAAGGCTGCTTCAACGATCACCTCCGTCAGGGCCGAATTTGTGCAGGAAACGCATATGAAAATTCTTGCCAGACCGCTCGTTTCCACAGGTGTGTTTTATTTCCAGGCTCCCGATTCGTTGCGCTGGGAATATCGAACTCCGGTTCAAAGTATTCTACTTATGCATGACGGCAGAACAAAACGTTACTTCAAGAGAGACGGGGCCATCACCGAAGACGCCGGCGCCCATCTGCAGTCCATGCAGGTGGTTTTACAGGACATCGCCCAGTGGTTAAACGGCCGCTTTGAAGAAAATCCGGCCTTTAGTGCCAGTCTGGAACCCGACCGCAAAATCGTGCTGCGCCCCAAAGAGAAAAGCCTTGCCGCCATGATTCAACGCATAGAACTCGTCCTTTCGGATCGCCCCGGAATCATAGCATCAGTGATGATCTACGAAGGAGAGAATTCATACACCCGATTTGAATTTAAAAACGTCATTCTCAACCAGCCCTTGCAGGATTCTATTTTTCGGAAAATTTCATGAAAGCGTCCTTTTTATTGCTGTTTACAGGGTGTATTACCATTGCATGCAGCGCGCTACCGGAGCCGCATCCTGTAGATATCACAAACGGGACGCGACTTTCCTGCAAATGTGACAGCCTGTTTCCAAACGGAAAATGGCAGTTCGTGCATTCCATTGAAATCACAATGCCGGGCGGGCAAAAGAGCTTGGTTATGGGCGTGATCGTCATATCTTCCCGGAATAAAACCGTCCAATGTGCTATTATGACCATTGAGGGAATCGTGGTCTTTGATGCCCGGTATGATCGGCGACTCGTCATTCAGCGGGCGGTTGCTCCCTTTGACTCCGAAGGTTTTGCTGAAGGCCTCATCAGGGACATTCAGTTGATCTTTTTTAGGCCGGAAGGCCTCCTCATAGAGACCGGAAACGATAAAGACGGCGCGTCCATATGCCGTTATCGAAAACCGGATGGACGGATCGTTGACCTCGTCATTCATGGGGATAGATCGTGGCAAATAAGGCAATACAGCCGGCAATTGCGCTTGAAGCGCACGGTAACCGCCTTTTTCAGCAAAAATAATCCTGTCGGAGGACAGGCTGCGATACCCGATCGACTGGAATTAACAGCACATGGTGTCGGGGGTTATAATTTGATGATGGATTTGGTGGAAGCCGTTCCGCTGGGGCCGTGAATCTTTATTATTTATGGAACATCGTCGAGCAATCTATAGTATTTGTTAAAAAAATGTTCGGATTGACTTAACGAATCTTTCAAGAGTCATTGCGAGCGCAGCGAAGCAATCTCTCAGGTTTTCGATATGAAATTTAAGCTGATCTACCCAAAATGGCCAAAGCTTGCACAGCAAACCGAATTTCATCTGCCGCCCCACGGTCCGGTTGTTTTTGCGGCGTCCCTGCCCAATGACGTCGAGGTGGAGTTTATCGACGAAAATCTGGAGCCAATCGACTTTGATGACCCGGTGGACTTTGTCGGAATATCCATGATGTTAACCGTGCAGGTCAAACGCGGTTGGGAAATCGCCGACACCTACCGCAGAAAGGGCGTCAAGGTGATCCTGGGCGGCATCGCCACCATGCTGCATGCCGAAGAAACCATGGTGCATGCAGATGCCGTATTCCTCGGGGAATCCGAAGGCAAAATGGAAGGGGTCTTTGCAGACTTAAGAATGGGTCAGCTGAAAAAGGTTTATAATTTCATGGAGGACAGGCCGCCCATTGAAACTGTGGGAACAGCTCGACGGGATATCCTGAAAAGAGATCTGTATAACTATAGGGGCATCCAGATGGTAGATCTGGTGCACGCCTCCAGGGGATGCCGTTTTCATTGCTATCCATGTGCCGTGGCCTATCTGGGCGGTAAAAAATTCCGCCCACGTCCTATTGAAAAAGCAATCGAGGAGATGGGCGGTATCGATAACAATCGACTATTTCTCGTGGATAACTCCCTGGCCCAGAACACCCAATGGGAAATGGATTTGTTTCGGGAAATGATTCCTCTGAAGAAAAACTGGTGCAGCCATCCGATTGAGGACAAACCGGAGGTGCTCGATCTGGCAGCTCAGGCCGGCGCTTGGTATGTTTACCAGGCCGTTTTTGATACCTCGGATTTAATCCGGGACAGGATCCAACGCTACCACGACCATGGAATCGGGGTGGAAGGCACCATCCTTCTCGGACTGGACCATCATAGTGAAGATTTTATCAAACGTCTGGTGGATTTTTTACTTGAGATTAAGCTTGATCTGGCTGAATTTACTGTATTGACACCCTTTCCCCACACCAAAGCCTATGATGATCTCAAAAACCAAGACCGGATCTTTTCTTACGACTGGAATGATTATTCCGCCGACAAGGTGGTCTATCACCCCAAGCAGATGTCAGCTGCAAAACTGCAGGAGATGTTGCATTATGCCTGGGATACGTTTTATCAAGATGAACCCCAGGAATTGAAGATGTCCAAGCTCTTTCAGCGGGTGATTCAAAAGGAAATGGCGAACAACACCTTCAGACCACGCAACCGGGCCCTGGCCTCCCGTGCATTCGGCAGAAAGGCTTAACGGCCCATCGGCAACGAATAAAAGCGCAGGCATTTTAGACAGCTATTTACGGGCGAACTGATTTAGAGATTGCGGTTGTCAATGAATTTTATGCCGTCAGCGGTCTAAAATTATTCAAGGCCTTTAAAGACATTCACGCTCTTTTGCCCCGCTATCCAGCGCTGATATCTTCCTTCCCAGCCATACTTTCTAGTTGCTCTGCCCAGTATTATTTTCAGCAAGGGCCTGAAGACATATATCCAAATTCCGGTCCATAAAGGGCCACGCCTTCTGACACGCTCCGACGGTTCCCACCACCCCAGGACTTTCTGGCGGTGATACCAGAACAGATATTGTAGTTGGTCGGAACTAAGATATTTCGTTTTAACATTGGCCCACATCCCATTGTACCATCTATAATCATGCATGTTTGTCACCAGGTCTTGCTCAATCAAGTTCTGACGCATGACGGTCTTGGGATAGGGGGTGAGAATCTGGCAATAGGCCGTATCGGCCTTTATTGATTTTAAGAACCGATAGTTTTCAATGATGTCCTCTTCCTCGTCATCCGGAAAACCGAAAATAAGCCCGGCAAGTACCATCATATCGTATTTATGGCACATCTCGACGGCTTTGCGGGAGGCATTTACGATATTGCCTTTGCCGGCAGCAGCCAGATTTTTTGTGGATACATTTTCGACTCCCAAAAAAATGGTTCTCATGCCGGCCTGGGACATTTTACTAACCATTGCTTCATTGCGGGACATTGAAATACAGTCAGCCTGGACAATGATGTTTAGATTTTTATAATTGCGTGCGATAATGGCATCACAGATTTCGATTACCCTTTCAGGATTCAGCACTATATTATCGTCGGCCACAAATACCCAGCGGGTCTTGCGGTTATAATAAATGTCATCCAGATTCTTCAGAACATTCTCGATTGGATAGGTTCGGAAGCTTTGCCCATACATATGCCGCATGCTGCAGTAGTTGCATGTTCGGGTACAGCCCCGCGATGTTTCCATGACTTCTACCTTGGAATTCATGATGTGGTATCCCCAGGTTAAGCGCCTTTTATCCCGAATCGGCGGTTTAAGCCTGGACAAATCCAACAACTCATCCCTTTCGTTGTGAATAAAATGTCCGTTGCGTTTATAGGAAAGCGAGGCAATGTCTTCCAGCCGGTCTTTACCGTCCAGAGCATTGACCAGCCGGCGGCAGGCTTCTTCGCCTTCGCCGCGGATCATAAAATCAATTAACGCGGCTTCAGATGATGCGGCAATCTCTTCGTGCATCAAGGTAGCATGATATCCACCAATGACGATTTTTACCTCCGGGAGCATCTGTTTGATGAGTTTGACCAGCTTTAAACAAGTATCATACTGCCATGCCATGGAGGACAGGCCGACTAAATCAGGGCGGATTTTCAGCAGGGTTTTGGTTATATAATTTTTTAGATTTCTTCGTTTGCGGATCAGATCGATGATATAGACATCGTGACCGTCGTCAATGTTACCGCCGACACTGGCAATTCCGCAATTCGGCATGTGAAAAGCACTTTCATGCATGATTACCGGGGCCACATCGGGCATGGACATTAATATAATTTTCATAAAACCTCGCTCCTACTTCTAATAAAACTAGTTCAACAGGTTCAAGTAGTTGGGTTTTCCTTTTGCGTTTTCAGCAACGACCGTACCTGAGACATCAATTCGGAAATTGAAAAATGGCCGCCCTGATAATCAGGCTTAATACTGGTGATCGCCTTAACGGTAATGATGTTGGATACTAAGGTATTAAATAAAAACTTGCCGGGCGTAAACAATTTATTTGTGTTACCGATATACAGGATCTTAATTGGTGTTTGGCAGAGCCTGGCGATTTTAAATGCGCCTTTGTTGAGCCGGCCGATGGTACCGTCCCGGCTTCGGGTTCCTTCGGGGAAAATAAATAAATTGCCCCCGGACGCCAGATAACCGTTCATGGCGTCAATACTTTCAATCAGTAACTCCGACAACTTGCCCTCAGATGTTGAGGGAATATATCCCGACTGTTTCAGCATCCAGCCAAAAATCGGTACGCTGAAGAAGGTGCTTTTCACAATGGTTTTATGCCGCGGAAACATCGAAATCAACAGCAGGGGATCCAGGTAGGATAAATGGTTGCAAACAATAACAGAAGACCGGATAGATTTGATTTCGTCAGCAATACGCCATTTTTGCCCTGGAATCAAAATTCGAAGTAGAAAAAAGAAACCTTTGTAAAAATTGTGGTTCAATCGCTGAAAAGCATATTCACGATTTTCTGAAAACAGGTACGCCATCAGGTAACACGGCGAAAAGAAAACAATAAATCCCAATGTAAAATACGACCAGAGCAGTAAGGTAACAATTAGGTCGGAAACCGGTTTTAGGTATTTGTATAAAAAAGAGTTCACGGGTTCCGATTTCACTGTTTAGGGTTACCTTTTTATCGTAGGCGTTCAAAGGTTCAATGCTTGCCCGCCTCTGACGAGTTCAGCGTTCAAGGTTTCTTTGCTGAAATATCCTGTTGGATGTTCTGTTCATAGTTGACGAATCAAGGTAGCAGCTTTGATCTGAATCCCTAAGTTCTGAACCCGGAACCCTGAACCTATAATTTTTTAATAATCAGGCAGGTATTCACCCCGCCAAAAGCAAAATTTTGGATGGCCGCTGTGCGGATATCAGTTTCAATGATATTTTGCGCATGCTTGATCATGGCGCATCTTTCGTCGATTTTATCCAAATTCAATGTCGGAGCGATAAAGCCTGCTTCCATTAGGTAGATGGCAATAATGGTCTCGATGGCGCCGCATGATGCCATGGTATGTCCCATATAACTTTTTAGGCCTGTAACCACAGGGGAATCCCCGTATACCTTTCCCGTTGCCTGGGCTTCGATGATATCGCCCATTTTGGTTGCAGTGGCATGGGCACTGACAAAATCCACCGAATCGGCGCTGATGGCTGCATCCTTGAGCCCCAGTTTTATGGTTTGCGTTATTCCGTTCATATTCGGCAGAATCAAGTCCCCGCCATTATTGTTGCAGGAAAATCCAATAATTTCGGCCAATACGGTTGCGCCTCGTTTTTTCGCAAATTCATATTCTTCAAGAAGCACGGCACCGGCTCCTTCTCCGACTACCAAACCGTCTCTTTTTTCATCGAAAGGTCGTGGCGTCAAATGGGGGGTCTTATTAAATTCGGTGGAGCAGGCCAGCAAATTGTCAAACACGGCCACTGTGGTGGTGTCATACTCGTCGGCGCCTCCGCAAAGCATGGCATCCTGCATGCCGTATTTGACCATCTCATAGCCGAAGCCTATGGACTGACTGCTGGTGGTGCAGGCGGTGGATGACGAGATTACCCGGCCGGTAATACCAAACATCTTGGTGATATTTACCGCTGTGGTGTGGACCATGGATTTCAGGTAATCTACGGCTCCGATGGATGATATGCCGGAAGGAGATTCACTGAAAAATGATTTGTATATTTGCCTCTGAACGGTCGGGCTGCCGTGGGTTGACCCGAAAGCAACCCCCAGCCTGCCAGAGGTTATAAACTCATTATCCAGGCCGGAGTTTTCCAGAACTTCCTTGGCCACCTGGCAGGCATAGTAAGATACCGGACCCATAGTTTTGCGGTATCTACGTTTGAAATCGTAATCGATGGTGTAATCTACTGTTCCAAAGACTCCCGATTGGATATGCTTTGAAAGCAAGTCGTCTGTTTTTAACTTCTTTACCCCGGAAACCCCCTCGATAAGATGCCTGATAATTTCATCTTTGCCGTGACCGATCGGGGTTATTGCCGAACTTGCTGTAATTACGACTCTTCGTTTCATCTGAGTACCGCGTTGAAAGAGGATTGTTTTTGAAGGTGATATCTGATTGAACGCGACGGCGCCTCAGGTGTGGGTTTGTGCCAGCAATTCAATATAGTCAAGGATCTGGTTGATGGTCCTGATTTCCATGGCATTCCTTTTTTCAGCCCGGGTTAACTTAGAGCCAAGTAAAATTTCTATTTCTATTAACAGCTCAATGGCGTCAATGCTGTCAAACTCATAGACTTCCCTAAGATCATCGTCGAGTCCGGGGTTCTCAATCTCAAATTGTTCGCTGAAAATTCTGATGATTTCAAATTTAATCTCGTCCCTTGTCATCTATCCTCATATATGCACGCGTATACTGAAATAGAATAGCTTAATATTACATATCTTACAGGAGTTCAAATGAAATTTTAATCGGTCAATTTCCAACAGCCCGCTTTGTGGGGCCTGATTTTAATAATGGCCTGAAGTGGTACCAATGCAAGGGATAATTGCGAAGGGTTGCTTCTAGTATGTCGGCGTATTTTTGAGCGGAGCGCCTAACAGCCTCGACTCTTTCTTTCCTGGAGGCGGCAGCCAGATAGATGGGTTCCGACATGGTAGTCCGGTATTTAGTTTTGCCAA
>JARRJQ010000099.1:0-10711 GCA_037388985.1 Desulfobacterales bacterium
TGCCTGTAATCCTCCTTTTGCTTACAAGGCGCTGCAGGCAGAGGACAAAATCGGCACAATGCTGCCCTGCAATGTTGTCGTTCAAGAAACGGTTGATGGCGGCGTAGAGCTGGCAGCCATCGATCCGGTCGCATCGATGCAGGCGATCGGCAATCCAGATTTGCGAGAGATTGCCGAGACAATCGGCCAAAAGCTGAAAAAAATAATTCAAGATACATGACGGCAAGTTCGATACACTTTAGCGAACAAAAAGGATGCAAACCATGAAATATCTGTTGACTGCCGGCATCGTTCTGCTTTGTTTGGGGCTGGCAGCGATTATATTCGCCTGGTCCGGCATTTACAACATCGCTGCGACTGAACCGCATTGGGGCATCACATCATCTTTTATTGGGATGCTTAGGGATCGCTCTATTGCAGTGCGCAGTAAGGATATCCGGCTACCGAATTTGGACGACGCAAAGCTCAAAGAAGTGGGCTTTCAACATTATCACGAAATGTGCCGGCTTTGCCATGAGGCTCCGGGATACCGGCATACGGAGTTTGCAGAAGGTCTTTATCCATTGCCGCCGAGTATGACATCCGGCTCCGTTCAGCAAACGCTCAGCGATGCCGAGATCTTCTGGATTGTAAAGCACGGCATTAAATTGACCGGCATGCCCGCATTCGGCCCCACCCATGACGAGAAGGAGTTGTGGGGCATTGTAGCCATTGTAAAAGAGATAGCCCGAATGAGTCCTGAGCAGTACCGGCAACTGGCCAGGTTGGCAAACTCGGACGGATAGAAGGGATCTGGGCGCACGCATTGAAAACCAGCGACAAAAAAACCGGTGAAAATATTTTGCCCTGGCCGGCACTCATATTCAATCAATTCTCCTCAAGCACATTATTGCTCTGAACAATTAATTTGAGGGTCGCCGGCCCTTTTTTAAAATATTTAGCTTTTTTTGATATATATTGAAGCTATAACATGTGCCTTGCTCTGGGTAGTCGGTGGCGCTGACAACTTGCGCTTTGGGCATGAAACGGTTCAGATCACCCGCATGTATTGAAGAGATAATTGATGGCTTAACCCGATAGATGTCGAAAAAACGGGCGCGGGAGAGTAAGGGAGATGATTCAAGCATGGCACCTTTTCATTTTATTCACAACCTGTTTTTAAACAACAGTCCGCCGGGCAAGGGCGCCGTTATTCTTCCAATGAAGGAACAGATAAAGGCCTGGCGTCGAGCTGCTCAGAAAATGGGCTGGAGCATCGATAATCGTGAATTTGAGAAGCTTGACGTGTTACCGGCGCCGCTGACCGACAATGATCGAAAGTGCGGGTTTATCGGCACCGTTCTTTTTTATGGATTTGGAGAGGATAGCCATGGCCATGCAAATGCGGTACTTTCCGGAAAGTCTGCCTGGGAATATGCTCTCAAGGATAGAAAAGGTAAAACCTGGCGCTGCGAATACGTTGATTTCAGCAAGCCGCAGGATATCCGTCTGCGTCCTGAGGCACCGGGCCGCCCAAAAGGGTTTTATTATGCCAAAATTCGAGTTGATGAAAAATCAAAAGCCCTGACCGTCTCACAGGTTCGTAAATCTCTGACCACCGATACCGGATGGGGCCCTGAAGGATTTCAGTTTTTGGCGATCACCCATCCGCATTTCGCTGAACTGATGAACGAACGCAAAATTCCTTTCATGGCGCTGGCCGATTATGATGTAGCCCCTTACGGGTATAATGATTTTTTCGATGCGCCCCAGCTGTTTTGCAGCAACAGCAAACTGGGGCTCGGTATTGGAAATGTGGACCGCAACTACCCTCTTTTTGGGATTCCTACCTTGCAGCTCTGAGGCAGGGCACAGGTTTAGAACCGGGTTGCTATAACAACAATTGAAAGGCAGCTGTTTATGCAAAAAGCAAAATCTTCGCCCGATTTTACCCGTAGGCGATATAATCGGAATGCTTTTCTTTATGATTTTCTGGAAGCGCCCATGGAGCACCTGCGATTTTCGGCCTGGCGCAAAAGGCTGCAGGCCGCAATTCAAGGAGAACGCGCTCTGGAAGTCGGCGTGGGGACCGGCAAGAATTTAGCCTATTACCCGACTGATGTGCAAATGACGGCTATCGATTTCAGCCCGCCAATGCTTGCCAGAGCGAGACGAAAAGCAAAGAAACTGAATCTTCAAATCGATTTGCAGGAAATGGATGTGCAGCATTTGGAATTTCCGGACCATGTGTTTGATACGGTATTTGCCACCTTCGTATTCTGCTCGGTGCCCGATCCGGTGGCCGGTTTGCGGGAACTTAAGCGGGTTTGCAAACCGGGAGGGAAAATGGTTCTTTTAGAACACATGCGGCCGGGCAATCCTGTTATGGGATTTATCTTTGATGTTTTCAATCCCCTGGTCGTTCGGATGATGGGTGCCAATATCAATCGTCGGACCATCAACAACATCCAGCAGGCGGGCTGGCAGATCAAAGCGCAGGAGAATCTTTCAGGGGATATCGTAAAATGGATCGAAGCTGTAACTTTAGGCGTTGATTAAACCCCAATTTAAGCCGGATGATGAAAAACCGATAATGGGATATTTTAACAATACAGTAGCTGAAAATTGCGTCTACTTTGCCATCCGCAGGCCCGCACTGCTCTCTGTTCTTTTGCAACGGTGCCTAATACACTCAAACAGTGCCCGGTTTTCACGAGCGATTGGGAATCCGGGGCTTTGCCGAGTAAAGAAAAACGCAAAATTCTAAACAATTCAATTTGCTTTATCATCGGGTTTTCGATTGTCTTTATCCTTCTGGGTGCTTCGGCCACATGGATCGGAAACTTTCTGACATCAAAGATGTCGGTCTTGACCCGACTGGCCGGGCTGGTGATCATTTTTTTCGGTGTTTACAAGATGGGCCTGATTCGATCGAATCTATTTTACAAAGAGGCCCGCTTTGATCTCAAGCAGAAAAAATTCGGCTATATCGGTGCGGTGTTGATCGGAGCAGCCTTTGCTTTTGGTTGGACTCCCTGCATCGGTCCGATACTGGCCGGCATATTGGCTTACGCCGGCACGCTGGAAAAGGTCAATCAGGGCGTTTTTCTGCTGGCCGTTTATTCCCTGGGGCTGGGGATTCCATTTTTGTTGACCGCTTTTGGTATTAATCGATTCTGGAGTTTTTTCAGCCGGATCAAAAAATATCTCAGGGTTCTGGAAGTCGGCGGCGGAGCCATCATGGTAATCTTGGGTCTGATGATTTTTACCAACAAGCTTATTTTAATCCCAGGCCTGCTGCCGTTTTTAAATCAATTTGCATTATAGTCCGTTAAAATTTTTCCTGAAAAAAGGCATGTGATTTAAATGAAACCGATGCGCAAAATCGTTTGGGTGCTTTTAATAACGGTCGCCCTCGGGTCAGTCGGCCTGGCTTTTTTACAGATCGATCTGTTTGCCGGGACGGAAAACCAGGAATTGGAGCGCCTGTTTAATGAGATTGGCATTGTTCAAATTCCGCCCGCTGCCGATCCGGTTGAGATTCAGCTCAAAGATCAAAACGGTCGGCCAACCAGCTTTTCTGAATTCAGGGGCAAAATTGTGTTTATCAATTTCTGGGCAAGCTGGTGTATGGCATGTGTGATTGAAATGCCCTCTATGGAAAAACTGCATCAGAAATTCAAAGATAAAGATTTTGTCATGGTGGGGATAAATTTGCAGGAATCCGAAGCAACCATCCTCAAATTTTATAAAGAACACAAGCTGACGTTTACGACGCTTTTAGACTCAACCGGTGATGTCGGCACCGCTTTTCGCATTCTCGGCATCCCCACGACATTTATTCTCGACAAGAATGGAATCATCATCGGCAAAGCCCTGGGGCCGCGCGAATGGGATAGCCGCGACTCATTTGCCCTGTTTGAGTATCTGACCGACAGTTATGTTGCCGGTGCAAATTCGAAATCGATTCAATGAAGGGTCGGGAAGTTTTTCGATTCCCGTTTCTTGAAAAGCCCGCCAGGGTTTGCGCCACCAGCCGGAAAAATATTCACGGAGTTCCAGGCAACAGCAGCAAGCTCGCTCAATTCACCCCGCAGCAGCCCCAGAGGACCAAATTCCACAACTGCGATCATCATGCCGGTGTGGCCGTTGCGTTCAGCATCACCAAGTCCGGGCCATGGGGCATCATCAAAGATGCGGCCAAGTGACCGAAAGCAGACAGATCCTTCCCTTTCTGATTTATTCGGTTTCCGTATCTTTTTAACGCCTTATATGGGATAATCTGCCGCCTGCCTGTTTTTACTCTGGTTAAGAAATCATTGTATCTGCCGATAACTCCATTAAGAACGTATTGTTGAACGACTTTCCATCCGCGTTCCGGTTTTTTAGTTGGGATAAATTAAAATGCACAATTCAGCCAAAAAATTCGTCCGCCGGAATTTTTCTGCCGGACTCAGTTTGGCTATCCCGGTGGCTCTATTATTTGTGACTTCATGCGGTACAACGCCAAAACAAGCGGATAGCTCAATGCTGAGATCCTCAATTTCACCGGGTAGGCAGCGGTCTTTTCCTGATACTCAAATTGAAAAACGTCTGCGCGAGGAATCCAGAAGGTGGCAGGGCACGCGTCATCGAATGGGTGGCAACAACGATAGCGGAATCGACTGCTCCGGCTTTGTCAAAGCGGTCTATAAAGATGTTTTTGATCTGGATTTGCCGCGCACCACCCGGGCGCAGGCAAGACTGGGCCGTCCCATCGCTTTTAAAGAGATTCGGGCCGGCGATCTGGTATTTTTTAAACCGCCCACCTATCCGCGTCATGTCGGTATCTTTTTGGGTGAATCTGAATTTGTGCATGCCTCCAAAGCCCGCGGTGTGACGGTATCCAGAATCGACGAATATTATTGGAGCAAATGTTACTGGACTGCCCGGCGCATCTTACCCGCCGCTGAATAATCCTGAATTTGAGAAACAATCTGCCTTACTTCATTGAAGGGCCGGGGAGTTTTACCGTTGGTCGGTCGGTGCTTATTTTTTCTTAATTTTTAAGAACTTCACGGCGAACCCATCTCGGCTCGACCATACAACCCTGCCCTTAATCCTGGCGGTTTTGGCTTTTTTTAACGGAACCGCGAGGGTAACCATCTGTCCGGAGTGAAGGACGTGATGGGCTTCAATAAAAACTCCGGCAGGACTGATATCCTTTGCAAGGCCTCTGATAAGTTGGTTTTTCGTAGAATAAAGGATCGGTTTGGAATACGGTTTTCGTTGATGTTTCCTCTGGTCTTCGACTATTTTCAAATTGCCGTTTTTTGTTCGTTGTTTCGCATAATCAATGGTGTACTTAACGCCATAGCCATACTTAAAATAAGAAGTCGGCAATTCCCGGCGCCACATTATTTTTGCGCGCAGACATTCATAAGTATCCTTGAATTCAGAGTACGGGGAATACTCGATCCCGATAAAAACCTCTTCACCCAGCCGCAGCAAACTGTCTGTTTCAAAATACAGGCCGTATTTGCTGAAATTGAGCATTCTGGCCTGATAAATAATGCCGGCTTTCAGGTTTTCGATGGTAACCGGCGATTTGTACCGCATGCGGGCATTGTCTCTATTTTCAGGGTTTTCAGCCATTTTTTGTTAGTGCCTGATTGTTAAATTGAACTTTGGTTATCTCTTTCACGCCCAAACATAATTGCAGATTTGATCTCCGCAAGGACGTCGCTCAGCACTAATATCGGCATTTTTGCAAAATACTTGAAATAAATTGATAAAAAAAGCCAGCTGCCCTTTACGGCAAACCGCGCCTGCAGTAAAAACAATCTCAAAAATAGCCGATCACGCATTCAGGTTGACCGGTTGAGCCGTTTTAGCCCGTTATAATCGGAAATAGCCTAATTCTATTTTTTACCGGCCAACGGGCACAACCCAACTAGGGTGGGTCCCGGGAAGGAGATTGGTAACGCGCCTATTGAGCGTTAGAGACATTTTTGAGGTTCAAATGTCAAATCGATAAGTTGGCTGGTCAGGGGAAAGCAACGTTCGGGTCACGACAGCCTGGCAGTATGCTTCAAGCATTTGGGCAACCCGATCACGGGTGGCAATCGAGCGGGCTTCACTGCCGTCTCCCAGGCCGTCTATATTCATGACGATGACCTGCGTGTCTTCTGTAATGCGGGTTTTATGTCCGTTGCGCCAGTTCCAGCGCCGACACATCACCTCTTTTGATTCAGACACCACATAAATAACTTCCCCGGGGATAGGCTGCTCTTTGGTATCGGGGTTACCCAACGGGGTGAACGACTCGCTGCCGTCTGCATAGCACAGCTCGAGACTGCCGGCGGCCCGCATGACATCATCTCCACCCACCGGTATGATGTCCCGAATTGAATTGATGTTCATAATCGCCACCACCTTGTTGATCAGGGGCAGCTGCACGCCGGGTTTCTGAACGCGCTTTAAAAGTGCGCAATGCGCCGGTGGGAACTTGTTTGGATTCGAGCCGAATTGGCGATGGGCATCATTCCAGGCCAGGGTGCGGGGATCGGTTTTGAGATCAACGGGCTGGAGGGCCGCCGTTGAAACAGCGTTATTTAGGATATCTTCAAGTTCGCGGGAAGGCTCCTGATTATCGATATTTCTGGCAACCACAATTCCCCGCCGGAAGGTGGGATACTGCTCAAATATTTTTTTATTTATCCGAATTTCAGGCATACACGTCTGACCTTTAAGTTTTGAGGAACCTGGTTTTCCGCTCGGAGGTCATTTGTATTTACTGAAATCAACACCGCGCAGTTTTCCACGCTTCTCGTACCATTCCATTTCATCTTTTGGCGGAGCTTCGATATCCTCGGGTTGCTTGCGAATTAATTGAATGGCCTCCGAGGGGCAGGTGGAAACGCATAGGCCGCAGCCGATGCATTTTTCTTTAATAATACGGTAAGCCTCCTCGCCCTCTTCGATGGCATGCACCTGGCAGCGTTCATCCGCGCACGTTCCGCAGGCGGCGCAGGCATGCGGATCAATTTCGGCATAGTAATGTGAATTAACGGCATTTGGGAAATTCCACTCATTAATCGAGCGCAAAGGGCCGCAGCAGCACCCGCAGCAGTTGCAGATAAAAAAATGATCGCTGGCGACATTCCAGGTCATGTGCACGAGCGCGTCTTGCTCACATTTTTGGATCAGGGCGTAGGCTTCATCCTTGGATAACTTGCGCCCATGGTCGTATTTGTCGAACACCCCTTCGATTGGTGCAATGGCCATACAGACTTCTAAAGGCCGGCTGCAGGGATTATCCAGCAGCCCCTGTTCTTTTTTGCAAATACAGTCCTGCACCATAAATGATTTTCCGCTTTCGATGATCGCCGAGACCTTTTCGTAGGGCAGTGCCTCATGGGTGGCCTGAATTTCCTTTTCGATGGGAACCACCTGCATGGGTTGAGGCTTGTGTTTAAAAAACTGCTCACCGTAAACTTTGCCGTATTCTTCGACCATCTCGGCCAGTTCACGATCCATGCGGGGCGATTGAAACTCATAGATCCCGAATGCCCAGGGTATCATTTTAAATATCTTGACGCCGCCGATATCAACGCCAAGAATCTGTCCAAGGTCCCGCATTTCCACCAGATGCGCTTCGAGGCCGTCCAGCGGGCGCCCGGTGCGTTCGGCAACCTGCTGAGCCGTCTCCCATGTTAGTCGCAAATCACAAAAAAGCTCGGCATCTTGCGGTCTGAAGATTTTTTTCAACAGCTTGATTTCGATGCCCGACTCGGTTGCCGGAAAGCCATTGGGCAGCGTGTCCAGCACTTTTGCCAGTTTCCGATATATTTTATCTGTCATCATGAATTCCTTTCGTTATGCCGCTAACAATCGGAGCCTTTGGACCTGATCCGAGTTTTTTGAAACCACTGCCTGTCAGGAAATTAGAAAAGTTGACCTTTTTACCATTCATATTTTGCTTAACGCAAGCACCAATATGCTTGCCGGGGAATCTGTAATCCGGTTTCTTGAGATTCAATCGTTATGCTCCGCTTTTTTAAGGCGTTTGTTCAATGCCTGTCGGGATATTCCCAGACTCAACGCTGCAATGGATTGATTGCCATTGGATCTTTTCATGGCTTCATCAATCAACAGTTGCTCAATTTGTTTGAGCGTGGGGAGCTGATCGGAGAAACCGATCAGGGTACGCTCTTGAGAAATTGAATCTTCGGAATCGATCCTGGAGAGGGGATGCGCTTTGGAGATATGGGCTTTAAACAGGTCCATGGAAAGCTTGCCGGACTTATGGCTGCTGACCGCATCAAAAATCAAAGATTCGAGTTCTCTGATATTTCCGGGAAAGTGGTAGGTTGAAAGCAGGATGATCAGCTCTGCCGGCGGGGTTGGCTTTTTCTTATCTAAGGTCTTAGACGCCTTTTCCAAAAAATGCTCCACCAGAAGTGGTAAATCCTCCCGCCGGCTTCTCAGCGGAGGTATGTGAATTTGATGATCACAGAGCCGGTAATACAGATCTTTGCGAAACTGGCCGGATGACTGCAGTGCATCAAGATTTTGATTGGTGGCTACCACGATCCGGGCATTGGAGCGTTTGGCCACATCGGATCCCAGGGGAAAAAATTCTCCTTCCTGCAAAAGACGTAGAAGCTTGACCTGTGAGGTCGTGCTTAGATCCCCGATTTCATCCAAGAAAAGCGTTCCCCCCGCCGCTCGTTCGACTAGACCGCTGCGTGCCTCCTGGGCGTCCGTGAAAGCGCCTTTTTTGTGGCCGAAAAGGGTGTCCGCAAAAACATGATCGTCCAGGCCGGCTACGTTCACCGGCACGAAATCGCCCTTGCGATTGCTTAGCTTATGGACGGCCTTGGCGGCCAGTTCTTTGCCCACACCGGTTTCTCCGGTTATCAGCACCGGGCGCGGGCTGTTGGAGATAGCCTCGATATATTGAAAAAGGGAGCGCATCGCGGTGCTGGCGGTAATGATTTCCGAAAAGGCTTCGGGTCTTTCCAATTTGTCGGACAGGACATGGGCTTTGAGCAATTGATTTTCACGCTGCAGCTCCCGCAGTGCAACGGCGCGCTTGACTCCCCCGATCAGACGGCTTTTTTCAACCGGCTTCAATATGTAGTCAAAGGCGCCCTGCTGCATGCACTTTACGGCGGTATCGATATCGTTTGAGCCGGTTACCACGACCACCGGAATTTCCGGATAATCGGCGGTTATCATCGGCAGTAGCTCTTCCCCCGATATATGCGGCATTCTGAGGTCAAGCAGCATCACTTCAATCTCCTGGCTTGAAAGCAGCGACATGACATCACGGCTGTCATGACAGCGAATGAAGTTATTCATATTGGCCGAGCGAAGGGTCATTTCAAAGCTGTTTATCGCCTGGGCTTCATCGTCCACCATCATAACGGGGAAATGCGGATAGATTGATTCATTCATCAATTTTTGCCTTTCGTGAATTCATTTTTGCGATCAACCGGCAAGTTGATCGTTGCCATTGTGCCCCCACCGATTTCTGATTCGAAATGCATGGTGCCGCCGTGCTCTTCAACGATCTTTGAAGAAATAGACAACCCCAGTCCGACACCGCCGGATTGGTGCTTGGTCGTAAAAAACGGATCGGTAATGTGCAAAAGCGTATCAGGAGGAATTCCCTTACCTTCATCGCGAACTTTAATTGCGACAGTTGATTTTTCCTTGATGAATTGAACTGTAATAAAGATACCCTTTTGGGGATCCGGCAGGGCCTGGCAGGCATTTTGGATTAAATTTATCATGACCTGCTCAAGACGCTGAAAGTTTCCTTTTAACGACGGTAAATTCTTTGCATACTCGATTGAAAATCGGTTGGTGGATTTTTTAATCATATTGGACAACAGTGCGACAGCGGATTTTATCACTGCATTTATATCAACCGCCTGGGACAGATCGGCCGTATCGTCTCTCACGTAATTTTTGAGGTCATCAACGATTTGTTTAATGCGTTTGGCGCCATCGGAAATACCGGAAAACAGAGTTGGGATATTTTTGCGCATTTCCGTGAAGCTCATTCCGCCGACAAGGAAATCGCCATTTTCCGCGTAATACTTTTCTAGAATCGGCATGGCGTTTTCCCAGGCTTCCTTTAATATCGGGGAATTCAACATGATAAAATTGTTGGGATTGTTTATTTCATGGGCCACACCGGAAACCAGCGTACCGAGCGCGACCATTTTGCTGGCATGCATGAGCTGCTGCTGATGGATTTTGGCCTGTTCCTCGGCTTTTTTCCGTTCGGTAATGTCGCGGCCGACCCCTCGAAACCCGGTCGGCTGACCTTCTGAATCCCTCATTAATGATACCGAAAGTTCCACAATCTTTTGAGTGCCGTCTTTGGCGATCATCTCCCAGTCAAATGCTCTGGCCGGCCGGCCGGTTTTAAGCACCGTATTAAATGTTTCATATACGCGTTTGGCGGTTTCTGCACTCATAAATTGCCGGTTGTTCATTCCCATCAGCTCCTCTTTCGGATACTTCAGCTGCTTGTACAATGAATCATTGAAGAAGGTCAGATTGCCGGTCAGATCGACCTCATAATAGCCTTCCTCGATGCTCTGGAGGATGGTTCGATATTTTTCTTCAGATTCTTTTAATGCTTCCTCAGCACTTACCCGCTCCTTGATCTCTGTTTTATAGGATTCGAGCGTATCTCTTAATTCCTTTTGCTGGGTTTCAACTGTGGTCCTGGCGG
>JARRJQ010000100.1:0-8224 GCA_037388985.1 Desulfobacterales bacterium
AAGCTGATTAAAACCATTGAAATAGCCAGGCATCGATATCGTTTTGCAGCTTTTGACACAGATGTTTTCCTAGTGTGTGTGGCTTTATTTTTAAGCGCTTTCATTTTTAAATACTCATGCCATAACCTGGCAGGTAATTCAATAGAATGTCCGATAATCTGATATAGGATAATTATATCGAATAAAACATAAATTCCGAATTTCAATCCGGATTCCACCGGCAGGCGAGGATCGGGGAATTGAACAGGCACAGATTAACCCCGCATCTTAGGACCCAATGGCAAAGGTGAGCGTTCACCTGAAACTGATGATATTGAATTTTAGCAATTGTTATCGTATACGGGAGACGGCGCATTCATTTTGGTTAACAGATGTTAAAAGGAGATTTACAAAATGGCTAAAGAAAAAGTAAGACACCTGAGCGGCGTATTCGCCTCTGTTTTTGCCCATGCCGGGCACATCACGAAAGAAGAAGCAAAAGAGATCAGCGGCCTGGCGGATCATGAATTCGAAAAAGCATATGATAAAGCATCTATCATCGCTGAAAAAGTCATGCAGCATGAAGGCGAAAAGATGGATAAGTTTCTGGAACATTTCGCAAAAGAGATTGAAGAGCACCTGGAGCATTTCGGCGGTAAGCTGTTCAAATAGATACGTTGGCGAAGCCTTTGAAGAAAGGATGGATATGCATCGAATTCTATTGGTTCTATTGGCTGGGTTGGCCGCGGCCGGTTGCGCCTCCGCTTCTTCGTCTATTCAGCATACGCGCAGTACCGATCCTCAGACGATTTTGGGCAGGACCTGGCAGTGGGAAACGACGATCACCCCGGTTGAAAAGATCACGGTGCCGGCGCCCGAACGCTATACCATTTTTCTGCAGGCCGACAACAGGGCACAGATGCGGTTTGACTGTAACCGCGGCGGCGGGGGATTTAATATCTCCATGGGCAAACTGTCCTTTGGCCCGCTGATGTCGACGCGCATGGCCTGCCCGCCGGACAGTCTGGACAGCGCCTTCATGCGGGACCTGCAGCGGGTGGTTTCCTTTTTCGTCGACAACGGTACGCTTTACCTTGAGCTGCCATACGACAGTGGCACGATGAAGTTTCGCCCTGAAAGGCAACATTGAAACGCTGAAAGGAGGGTGACGCCATCAGAACCATCATTTGTTTGCTATCTGGCTGCATTCTGGCTGCCTTGCTTGTTTTTTCCGTTCATGCTGGCGAGCCGGGCAGAACTTCTTGCGGTGTTTTCAATGCCACCTACCTGATCGAAAAGCAGGCGGTTCGGCTCCTCAACGGCCGGGCCAAAGTTCAGGCCGCGCCGGGATCGGCGATTAAAATCACCACGGCCGTGTTCGGTGAACCGGCTTACGGCGATCTGAACCGCGACGGCCGTGAGGATGCCGCTCTGTTCCTCATGCAGGATCCTGGCGGCAGCGGAACCTTTTATTACGTTGCAGCGGCAATCGCCGCCGGCGATATCTACCGGGGGACGAATGCGGTGCTTTTAGGGGATCGGGTATTTCCCCGGACCATTCACATCCGAAACGGCATGATCATCGCCGAATTCGACGACCGCAGTCCGGATCAACCCATGGCAGCGGCGCCGTCGATCGGTAAAACCATCTACTTAAAGCTAAGTGAGGGATGTCTGACTGCCATACCTCCCCCTGTGCAATGAATAAGGCGCAAAGAACACCATAAACAATTTAAATATGGATCGCGCGTCGAATGAAAATTCAACGAAAATTAGTTGTTCGAAAACGCTTTTTATGAAATACAGTCCTTTATCATTCAAGGCTCACGTTCCTCACTGTGAATTCAGCCTTACGGGTGTGACTTTCAGCCCAGTGATTATTGTTTCATTTCCGCAAGAGACAAATTAGGAGATGCTGCGATGAAGAAAAAAATACGGGTCATGTCGGAAAAACCGCTCAATGCCGAAACACCGATTGAATTTCTGCGGACCTGGACCACCGACAATGAGGTATTCTTTAAGCGCAATCAGGGTCAGATCTCGCAAAGGCCGGTTAGGCTTTCGGCTTGGAGGCTGACCGTTGAAGGCCTGGTGAAAAACAGCCTGACACTGACCTTTGAGGATATCCGGCGCATGCCCAAAGTGGAGCTGGCCAATACCCTGGAATGCTCCGGCAACAGTCGCTCTTTGCTCAAAGAAAAGGCTTCCGGCAATCCCTGGACGGTCGGCGGCGTGGGCAATGCTATCTGGGGCGGCTTCTGGCTCAGGGATGTGCTCGATCAGGCCGAGCTTGAAAAGGGTGCCCAACATGTCAGCTTCGAAGGTTTGGATAAACCGCTAGGCTCCGCCGGCGTGAAATTCATTCGCAGCATTCCGCTGGAAAAGGCCATCGCATCCACCTTGCTGGCCTACGAGATGAACGGACAACCCTTACCACTCAAACACGGCTATCCTTTGCGAGCCATGGCTCTTGGTTGGACGGGCGCCAACTGTGTCAAATGGCTTCATCGGATAACGGTGCTCGATCAGCCCTATGAAGGTTTTTATATGGACAAGGTCTACCGGGTCTTTCAGAAGGGCGAAGATCCAAAATCCGGCAAAGTGGTTAAAGACATCGTCGTCAAGGCGATTATTGTCGAGCCCGAAAACGGTGAAACCCTCCCGGCGGGGATTGTGCCCGTTCGCGGTGCGGCATATGCCGGTGAAGCCGGTATTGAGGCGGTCGACGTCTCGGTTGATGATGGCCGAACGTGGAAGCCGGCCAGATTGATCGGCTTTCAGGAAACCTATGCCTGGCGGCATTGGGAGTATTTATGGAATGTTCGGCAGGCGGGCACATACACGATTTTGGCACGCGCAACGGACACCAGGGCGCACGAGCAGCCTGAGACGGCTCACTGGAATGTACTGGGATACGGGAACAACGGCATCCGGGAACATGCCGTTGTTGTTCATATTACTTAAAAAGGAAATAAGCTGTGGCAGACATTGATTTGCTGATGGTCAACGTCTCCGGACCCGATCGGCCGGGAATTTTAGCTGCCTTTACGAAGGTTTTGCAGAATTACAACATCGAAATCGCAGACATTCAGCAGGCATCGTTGCAACAAACCATCGGATTGCATTTTTTGCTAAGATTTGAAGCGGCCGGCCATAGCAAAGACAGCGCGATCAAAGACCTTCTTTTAGAAGCCAATCGATTCAATCTCACGCTCAACTTCAAACTGCTGACGCCCGACGAACTGCACCGATTAGATCAGCGCAAACGATTGGTGCTCACCTATTTTGGCGATACGCGCGCCATCACCGAGCTCTCAAAAGTGCTGGCGGAGGAAAATGCGAACATCGAGATGATATCCAGCGCAACGCATCACGCCGCGCGTTCTTATGAGATGATCCTGAACATCAGCGCGGTTAGCAGTGTGGACCGTTTGAAACGCCGCATGCTGGCCAAAAGCCGCGAGTTGAATGTTGACCTGGCGGTTCAAAGCCTGACCGCCTACCGCAAAAATAAGCGCATGATCTGCTTTGATATGGACAGCACTCTGGTGGAGATGGAAGGCATTGACGAAATGGCCCGCAAAGCGGGTGTCCATCGCGAGGTGGCCAGAATCACGGATAAGGCCATGCGCGGCGACTTTGATTTTGAAGAATCGCTCAGACAACGGGTGGCCATGCTCAAAGGTCTCTCTTTGAATGAGATAACGGAAATCAGAAATCAAATGATCCTTTCCCAGGGCGCGGATGCGCTGCTGACGACTCTCAAGTGGCTGGGATTTAAACTGGGGGTCGTTTCCGGTGGATTCGATATCTTTGCCGACTACCTGAAGGCTAAATTCAACCTGGATTTCGCTTACGCCAACTGCCTGGAGATTAAAAACGGTGCCCTGACCGGAAAGGTGCAGGGAGACATCGTTGACGCTGCTCAAAAAGCGCGCATCATCAACCAGGTCGCCTGTGATATGGGCATTCCGTTGGACCAGGTGGTGGCCATGGGCGACGGCGCCAATGACTCGCTGATGCTGACCCAGGCCGGTTTGGGCATCGCCTACAACGCCAAAAAGGCATTGGACCGGGTGGCCAATGTGGCTCTTTCCAGGGATCGCTTCAACCATGTCTTTCATCTGCTGGGCATCACCGAAGAGGACATCGATGAGGCCATGTCCTGCAAAAGCCTTTAGTGTGCCGTTCCAAAAATAATTTACAAAATGACAGACGGCCATGTTATTTTCTGAAAGCCGCCGTCCTTGAAGGAATCAAGGCCCGGAACAATCCTCTGGTTGGACACCCTTTTACGAAATGGCTGGATGAGCCGGATGAAAGGGTTATCGGTCCGCGCTTGAGCTCCGCATGCTATGTCGAAGATTCTGTACCGGCCGTAATTTATCTGGCTCTCAAATACTACCATGATCCGGAAAAAGCATTGATCGCCAATACGAATATTGGCGGAGACAATGCCGCGCGCGGTTCGGTCTTAGGTGCACTGTTGGGGGCGTATCACGGCCTCGATAGATTTCCACGTCGTTGGATCGACGGACTGGTTGATCTGCCGCCGGAATTAATAAGGGAAAAGCGCCTTGTACCAAAGGACGAACGCATCGAAGCCCGGCAGGTCCGGCGCCCAAAACGATAACGTCATTATCCGCTTTTCTCATTTTCTTCTCTCGTGACAATTTCTCGATTGCAGCCGTTTAGGATCTCAGCGCCAAATATTCGGTAACAATTTGACGCGCGGCGGAACTATTGGCGTTGCGCACAAGCGGAAACAGCCGGCGGCAATCATCCAGAGAGAGTTGGCCTGCAGCCCGGATGCAGGCGAGTTCATCGCGCAGATGCGGATAGGATTCCAGCGCATCCGTTAATTCTTCCTTTTCAATGATCTTCGAATAAATGATGGATCTGGCAGCCAGCATCTTTGTTCGTCTCGTTGTGATGTGATTTGGATGGAAGATATACAGCAGCGTCAGCTGGTCTCCCGGTCCATATAGATGCCCCTTGATTTTCAGTCTTTTGAGGGCACCATCGGCTAAATATATCAATTGCAACCGGTGCGGCGGCGAGATCTGCCGACGCAACAATCGCCACAGTAATAGATGAATGACCCCGGCCTCGATATAGGCAGACCGATACTGTCTGAAAAGCGGCGCCATTGCCTGGGCGCGCAGCGAATCGCGTAATCGAAAGCGCGTTGCATCCGCGCGCGCGAACTGCTCGATGGCTTCTAATGTTTTCTCAAACGATTCGGTCATGACCGTTTGATAATAGGCCAGAAGTGTTCTGGTGGCATGGTGTTCGGCAAGATATACCCGATGGTGTATCGCGTTTCTGTCAAGCTCTTGCGGACGGTGCCCTTGAGCAAAAAACTCATGAATGCCCAGAAGGATTTCCAAGAAAGGCTCAACCTGGATAATTTTTTTCCCCCGGGCGGCAAGCTCCCGCAGCAGGTAACACAGCTTACGGCTGAAGGCGGGGTATTCCAAATCGAGCAGGTTCAAATAATCATCCACCGTCAGCACCCCATTCAGCATCTGTTCGAAATCGACGGTGGGAGGCTCTTCCAGGAAAATCGCTTTATGTTGCAGCATTCGATCCGCAATTATTGGAATCATCTCCGGCCGGTGCATGGACAGCCCCAGGGTGATTTTTTGCATTGACGGGGCTTGTTTTTTAGACGACATCATGCTGATAATATGATAATTCTCGCAAACGAGTGCAAAACCCATTTAAGGCAATATCGCAGACTTCTCAGCAAAGCGCGTGGCAACAGGCCATGCAGAAAGGGAATCGATGTTTATGCTCAAGTCAATTCTGCTGGCGATGCTGATGGTCGCCGGATTATCAATCGGAGGCAGCCGGGATGCGCCGGCAGTATCTTTCGATTTAACTCAATTTCAATGGAAAAATCGTCTGCTGCTTCTTTTTGCACCGAATCGCAACCACCCGGCCTTCGAGGCTTTACACCAAACCCTTATCACCCAACAAGCAGAGCTATCAGACCGGGACGTGGTGGTTTTCGAAATCCTCGAATCAGGGACGTCCAACATGGATAAGGCTGATCTCGATCCTCAAACAGCCCGCTTCCTGCGAGAAAAATTCAAGGTGCGTCAGGGCGATTTTTCCGTAATTCTCATCGGTAAAGATGGCGGCATAAAGATGAGCAACAAGAATCTCACGCAACTTGAGGAGATTTTTGGCCTGATCGATACCATGCCAATGCGCCGGGAAGAAATGCGGCAAAAGGCTCGGTAACTCAGAGCGGCTGGTCTTTTTATCAGCCGGTTATCTTTCTCATTTCAGTCAACACTTCTAAAGCATGCCCCTTTGCTTTGGCTTTGGGCCAGGCGAGCCGCACCAAGCCGTCCGAATCAATCACAACCGTGCTGCGAATCACGCCTTCATATTCTTTCCCATACATTTTTTTCTTGCCCCAGACCTGATAGGCTTTCAAAACTTTGTGATCCGGATCACTGAGCAAATCGATCGAAAGCTTGTGTTTTTGAATAAACTTTTGATGCGAAGCCACGGAATCCGGACTCACTCCCAAAATTTCAGCGTTCAGTTCCTCAAACTCTGATTTCAGCTCTGAAAACTCCAGAGCTTCGGCCGTTCAGCCACTCGTGTTATCTTTGACATAGAAAAACAAGACGACAAATTTGCCCGAGTAGTCTTCAAGGCACACCTGCTCCTTGTTTGCCGATGCAAGGCAAAACTCTTTTGCCTTTTTTCTGATTTCAACCATTTTTAGCCCCTTTTATCACGTTATTGTTCAAAGCCTTTTTCTTCCTGATCGAATTGTTTGCGTATCTTCTCAATTCTGCGACGGTTGACCCCCAGATCGTAATAGCCGACCTGCGAGGCCGACTTAATTTGAATGACTTTTTGGCGGTCGTTAAATAAAAATTCGACATCATCAACAAAGCGAAAGATGGCGGAAACAGATTCGGCGTGGATGTAATTTTTTTCAAGTGTTTTCACCCGGGTTCGCTTCAATGAAGAAAGAACCTCCAGAAGGCGGTTTCGGGCACCTTCGACGGACCCTGTAAAACGCAGCGGCTCGACATAATGCTTTGGATCCTTGTCGACCGAAGACACACAGTTGGGTGTCGAGGGGCAGGGTGTGAGCACGCGATCTTTTCCTTGGGCATCGGTTGTTGACATATTTTCCACAATCACCATTTTTTCCTCCGGAAGGTCATGCTCGACCCGGATCAACTTTCCGGTGTCAAAACTCCAGGCAGCGGCCTGGGCGACCAACTTTGCGTAAGTGGATTCCTCCAGCGTCTTTTGTCTGGCGAGTATCCAGAGATAGTTGCGGTTGGGTCCGGCCACCATTGCGTAACTGTAATTTTGCCGGTCCAGGGCAATAATATTGTATGCGCCGCAAAACGGCCAGAAAAAGGAAACCTTCAGGCTGCCGACGGTTTCATTTTCGATAAAGCTGGCATGTCCCTCGATCTGCTTCCAGGTGCCGGTTTGAGTATTATAACCCCGGTTGATGACCCGGATGTACCCATTGTCCTCCCGCGTATAGGTGGCGCTGACATTGCTCAAGTGGCGTTCAAAAGAATGATCCAGTCTGGCAATCTCATACCACTTTCCAAGGTATCTTTCCGGTTCGAAACCCCTTATGGGCTCCAGTCCCTTTGGAATTCCCGTGCATCCGGCTACAGTTGTCGCCAACCCAAAAACGAATATGAACAGGGTCCGAGCCATCTTCAGGCCCCCAATGTTGAAGATATTGGTTATTTGTTGTTATGCTTGAGCCAATAAGTTGTAAGCTTTATCTAAATAACCAATAACCAATAACATTTAACTGCACTAACCGAGCGCCAACGCTCGATTAGCGGGCTTGCCTCCGCCCCCAAACCGCATAGACCGGATCTGAAAACAATAAATCCGGAAAGTATTTGTCAGCGTGCGGCCGGGGCAGTCCCCGAATCGAGTGGGTTTGCAGATCGGTAAAGCCTCCGGCCCGCAAAAAGTATTCCAGCACCAGCCCCATGCGCTCAAACTCATGCAGCTCCTGCCAGATCCTGATGGCTTTGGTGGGAAACCAACGATTTGAGAAAGTGATGATGAAATGGCCCTCCGGTTTCAGGATTCGGGATACTTCCCTGAAAACAGCCAGGGGATCGGTTAAGTATTCGACAGACGCCGTGTTGACGACTGCGTCAAAAGTGTTTGATTCAAATGGCAGGGTGGTGTCGGCATTCAGGTCGTAGACCACAAAGTCACTGAGTTGAGC
>JARRJQ010000101.1:0-1567 GCA_037388985.1 Desulfobacterales bacterium
GGACCTTTCCAAAAGCGACCGGCTGGTTTATCGGGTGGGCCGCCGCGGTGGCACCTATCGTTCAACGCAAGATCTGAAGCGCGATCCGGCAACCTATCAAAAAATCAAAAACCTGATTCAAGAAGTGCAACAAAAAGAGGGTGCTGAAGAGATTGAGCATATGATCTCAGAAATGGTGGATCGTTACATTTGATCTTTGATGTGTTTTTTGGCATAACATGCACAAATTTCAGAATTAAACGCGCTAATGACATCTAACTGACTTCGAATTCCTATTTCTGGGGAGCTAAACGTGAAATCAATTAGAATTCTGGGAACCGGCTCTTACGTTCCACCGAAACGGCTGAAAAATGTTGATCTGGTTAATATGGGTCTGGACACAAGTGATGAATGGATTAGAAAGCGCACCGGTGTGCTTGAAAGAAGAATCGCAGATCCGGAAGTCACGGCATCGGACCTGGGTTATGAGGCTTCCTTAAAAGCCTTAGAAGCGGCAGGCTTGAGCGCCGAAGATATTGATCTAATTATTTTCGCTACAATTACACCGGATACCTGCTGTCCCTCTGCAGCAAACTGGCTGCAGGCCAAACTGAATGCCCCCCAGGCGGTGACATTTGATGTTACCGCGGCCTGCTCCGGTTTTATTTTCGGCTTAAATGTCGCCGAGCAATATCTCAAAAATAAAACCGTCAAGCGCGTGCTGGTGGTGGCATCAGAAATCATGACCCGCACGCTCAATTGGCAAGACCGGGCGACGTGTATTCTCTGGGGCGACGGCGCCGGAGCCGCTTTACTCACTTTGGGGGATGGAGGGCCCGAAATTCTTTCAACCCATTTACATACTGACGGTGCAAACGGCCGGGATCTGCTGCTTCCCGGCGGGGGCTCGAAAACCACCCCCATTTCACATGAAAGCGTCGATAAGGGTTTACATCATCTCAACATGATTGAAGCAAATATGAGTTTTCGCGTAGCGGTGCGGCATTTTATCAATTCAATTAAGGAGGCCGTTGAGTTTAACCATGTGAACGTTGAAGACGTAAACTGGTTTATCCCGCATCAAGCCAATATCCGCATGTTTCAAAATATCGCTCAAACGCTAAAAGTACCCTTTGAACGCTTTTATTTAACCGTGCAAAAATATGGTAATATTTCTTCGGCTTCGTGCGCCATTTCGCTTGACGAGGCGGTTCGCGACGGAAGCATCAAGGCAGATGATCTAATATGCTTACCGGTCTTTGGAGGAGGCCTGACCTGGGGCAGTGCTTTGATTCGCTGGTAATTTAGTGGCAGCGATGATGCTTTTGGTCTTTTATTTTACCCGCTCTAAACTCTTAGGAAACGATTTTATGGATAACCGAAGGTTTTTTTCAATTTATTGACCAATTGACCCACCACATAGGTTATCTCGTTTATCCTCAATCCATACGCCACAATCGCCATAATTGCCATAAAGAGCGCTGCGGTCAGAGCGCTGACCAAAATACTTCCATAAAAAGTCGCTGTATCAATCCCTTTCAATATGATGGTTTTAAACCCATAAAGTAAAGGGCCGATTAATGCGCTG
>JARRJQ010000101.1:1611-9786 GCA_037388985.1 Desulfobacterales bacterium
ACCTGTAAAGTCGCTGACAGCGAAATTGCGATGGCGATGCCCTTTGCACCATAGAGACGCAATCCAAAAAAATAAAAAGGAATGCTCAATAAGACGGTAATGCTGCCATATATGGCCGGAAATAGCGTGTCCTGCATGGCAAAATAAGCCCTGGGTACAATCGTATAAGCTGCCAGAGCGAAGGCTCCGGCCAACAAGAAAATCAAAATATCGGCCGTTAAAGCAGTTGCGGTGGCATCGAACTGACCGCGTTGGTAAATGATTAAAACCACTTCATTTTTGAGCACCATGAGTAACACGGAAACCGGTATGACCAAAGCCAAATAGCGAAGGGTGTTATTCAACAGATCGTTCATGGCCTCCATATTATTTTCAGCGACAAATCGTGTTAAAAATGGATAGACCGCTGTTCCGATTGCCTGCCCGAATATAGCTACCGGTATGAGCATAATCTTCAGGGCATAATTGATGCCCGAAATACCTCCCGGTGGAAGATAAGATCCAAAAATCCTGAAAAAGAATTCCCGGGAAAAGGTCATGGTCAGGCCAATCATGAGCGGAACTGTTAAAACGATGTATTTTTTAAGGTCCGGATGCTTTAAATCAAATGAAAGCTGAAATTTCATCCCGATCCGTTTTACACCGATATACTGGACGATGAAATTGCCTAATGCTCCAATTAAAACACCCCAGGAAAAACCGATCATACCAAACCGGCTTCCCAACAGTATCCCTCCCAGAATGATTCCCAGATTATAAATAATTGGAGAAAGAGCCGGTACGGCAAATTTTTCTTTGGCATACTGTGCGGCCATGAAAAGCCCACTTGCAAAAAAGAAAATTTGAGCCGGAAGAATGATTCGAGTCATTCGTATCACAGTAGCCTTTAGCTCCGGGTCATCTAAGCCCGGCGCCAGCACCGAAATAATGCCAGCGGCAAACACTTCAGCAATACAGATTAAAGACACCAATAGAATACCAAAATTGGTTATGATGATGGAAAATACATGCCACCCTTGGCTCTCGTCTTGTTCCGAAATGTATCGGGAAAAAATCGGAATAAACGTAATCGAAAGAAAACCACTGGCAAGAATATGATTCAGAATTTCAGGAATCAGGAAAGAAAGCTGATAGGCATCAACCTGTTGCCCGGCTCCGCGAACATAAGCGATAACCATTTCTCTGACCAATCCAATTAGATTGCTCAGAAAAACCGAGGTCATCATGATCAACGAGGCGATTCCAACTTTTTTATACACCGAATGTGACATAGGCAACGCCAGTTTAGATTGTATTTCCGAAAACGTTTATTTGACCGCAACGGCTGCCATTGCATTATCAAAAAGTACCGTAGAAGGCAAAGCATCATCGGCAAAAAATGGGTTCTGTATTAGGGTTAATCTTTAATGAGGATACGTATTCTTGACAGGTTTTGGCAGATCTTTTATGATAGCATCTTGACCGAAAAATTAGCGGGGTTCATCCTGTTGCATTTGAAACGAATTTTTCCGCTGTGATCAATATCTGCGTGGCAATCTCTGAGAACCGAATCGAACCCAATAGCTGAAAAGCATCAGCCGGCTTCAAGGAAAATGGAGGTCTGCTTAAGATCAAATTCGTATCGTCATGAACAAGAGGGAGATCATTTCACAAAAAATCACAGCGCTCTTTGTTTACGGACGCCCTCCACTGGTGTTTGGCGGGATGATGTGCGCAATTGCGGTTATCTGGAAACAAAGCCCTGTAGTCTATACGATCGGTGTCGTTCTATTGTTCATTTCGATGAGCTTTGACCTGGTGGATGGCTGGTTTGCCGCCCGCTTCGAGCTTCACCCCAAATTGGCGCCGCTCGCCGACCGCCTGATGGATAAGTTGGTCTACTCCATCATTTTCCCGCTGGTGGCGGTCGGGGTTATGTGGCGAGTCCATTTCAGTTCCCCAAACCCAACTAAAGCAGAAGTGCTGCATGCCATCCTTGTGCTTCTGCTGTCGGTAACTGTCTTGATCCGGGATAATTTTGCACATTTTATGCGCAGCTTTGCCATCCGCAAATATCAGGAACCCGAATATAAAGAGTTTACACGATTACGGACGATTGTGGCCGCTCCCGTTGGCGCTTTGCTTTACGCCTATGCATTTTATGTGCCTGAAGGCCCGCCTTCAAAAATCTATTTCTGGATTTCCTGGCTGGGAAATTTGCCCCTGCGAGGCCTATTTTTCATTGAAATCATATTTTTAATCATTAATTTCGGCTCCATTGCCGGATACGTGCGCAAGTATGGCGCGCTGTGTTTGGATGAGCTGTGCCTGGGCAATGAACCGTTGCGCCGGCGGATCCTGGCATTCTTTCCCAACGCATTGACGGTCATGAATGCGATGATGGGGCTTCTGGCCGTATTTTTTGCATATCAGGAACGCATAAGGGAAGCGTCCCTGTTTTTAATCGGAGCGGCTTTATTTGACAAACTCGACGGAGCAGTTGCGCGCAAACTGGGTTTGACAGAGCCGCCAAAAGAGCAGGGCCAGAAAAAAGTAATCAATTTGGGAAGTCTGCTCGACGATATATCCGATGCCGTCAGTTTTTGTGTTGCGCCGGCCTGGATATTCTACATCGTTCTTTCGAGCTATCCGGATCCATTGATCCAAAAATTGCCGATAGGCTTGATTGCCTGGTTGTACGCACTGATGGGAATCGCACGGTTGATTTATTTTACCCTGGACAAATCCCCCATCCCCGGATTTTTCAAAGGCCTGCCGACGCCGGCAGCCGCTTTGCTGGTGATCTCGGGTCTGATCATCTTCGCGCAGGCGGTCAACGATAGTTCCGACTGGATAAAATTCTGGGGGGTTTTCAACTTTGTTTTGCTGATCTTGGCCGCCGTGCTGATGAATTCTTATCCGATCCGCTATCTGCACCTGGGTCGTTTCATGAGCCGGCATCCCTGGTTCGGACGCGGAACACTAATCGTCATCTGCTCTGTATTTACGCCATATTATGGGCAAGCATGTCTGATATACATGTTTCTCTATACCCTTTCTCCCATCATTACCTGGCGCGTCGAGCCGGAGATAGCTGCTCGAGAAACCCGAACGAAACCTGCACGGGTTCATTAAAACCCATCTTTACAAAAGTCGATCAATCATTTAGGTTGGCTGCTTGAGTTCCGCCAATATCAGAATTTAACCCGTTATCAAATGAATATAAGCTTGCAAGTCTGTTCAAATTAAAGTAATAAAAGACCCTTAAACTTTTTGACCATGGCAAATGGGAGCCCAACGACATAAATAACGAGAACATCAGCCGGAAGGTTCAAATAATTTGCCGAATACGTGTGAAACCTATTTGACCGCTTTTCCGGAGATGCGGGCTGTCGTTATTGGGCATAACGCCAGGAACCTAGAAGTCATCTTTTTACCCACCTTCGGGTGACCGGATATTTGGAAAATGAATTCCATAATCAGGTTCCAGCCCTGCTATGGCATGAACCGAATATTGGGCCACAATCATTCCCAATATAAAATTTTTAAGATACCGGCTAATCAAAAACTGATGAGCATCGAAAAAGATCGAGTTGACCGGGAGTTATAAAATACGCGATGACTGCAAAAATAAAATCCTTGGGTATCTGTCTGGGAGCATCAACCATTTCCCTTGCGCAGTTGGAATGGATTCCGGAAAATCCCAGCTCAGGCACTGCACAACAAAATCCTAAAGCAACCCTAATTGACGCTTCCCTCTATCCCCACGAAGGCGATCCCAAGCAAACGCTGATAAACGCCTTAGAGAAGCTTGACCTGAGCTCTTTTGACCGGATTGCCGCCACCGGGAGAAAATTCCGAAAATATGTCAACCTCACGTCCATACCCGAGCCGGAAGCCGTCGAATATGCGTATCAATTTATTAAGCCGGCAGATATCTCCTGTCCGGCCGTCATTTCGGCCGGGGGGGAGACATTTATGGTATATGTGCTGGATCGATCCGGACGGATAACCAACGTAATCACCGGAAACAAATGTGCCTCCGGCACCGGTGAATTCTTCTTGCAACAATTGAGGCGTATGAATGTTTCTCTGGATGAAGCCGCTCAATGGGCGGCGGTGGAGTCGCCCCATCACGTTTCAGGCCGGTGCTCGGTATTCTGTAAATCCGATTGTACGCATGCGACTAACAAAGGCATTCCAAAATCCCAGGTGACCGCCGGTCTGTGCAAAATGATGGCCAACAAAATTCTGGAACTTCTGAAAAAGGTGGAAAGACGCAATTTGATGATCACCGGCGGCACAGCGCGCAATGGCATGATGATCGAGTACTTGAGGCAAGAAATACCCGGACTGATCGTGCCCGATGAAGCCCCCTATTTCGAGGCCATGGGGGCTGCATTATGGGCTTTTGAGCACGAAACAGATCCATATCCGGGATTCGCTGAGCTTTTCCACGCGGAAGCCGCCAGATTTCAGACGTTACCGCCGTTAAAAGATTTCAGCGATCAAGTAGAATTTAAAACTATTAAAAAGGGGCAAATAAACCCCGGCGACATCTGTATTTTAGGCTTGGATGTTGGTTCCACCACGACCAAAGCGGTGCTGATGCGAAGATCAGATGATGCCATGCTGGCCTCAATTTATCTGCGAACCAACGGCGACCCGGTCGGCGCTTCCCGACAGTGTTATCAATCGATTTTAGAGCAAGTCAAACAGCAGGTGGATCCGGCTCAACTATCGATCCTCGGTCTTGGTGTTTGCGGCTCCGGACGTCAGATAGCAGGCTTGCACGCGCTGACCGACGGTGTCATCAATGAAATTATTGCCCATGCCGCCGCCGCCGTCTATTTTGATCCCCAAGTGGACACGATCTTCGAAATCGGGGGGCAGGACGCCAAATACACCTATATTACCAACAGCGTGCCATCGGATTATGCGATGAACGAGGCCTGTTCAGCCGGCACCGGTTCGTTTTTAGAAGAATCTGCCTATGAGACCCTTGGCGTTGAAATGGAGAAAATCGCCGAGGTTGCCGTGAAAGGACAGCATCCGCCTAATTTCAATGACCAATGCGCCGCATTTATTGCCTCCGATATCAAAAACGCCATTCATGAGGGCCTTCGGCACGAAGACATTGTTGCCGGGCTTGTCTATTCCATCTGTATGAACTATTCAAACCGTGTCAAAGGCAACCGGCCCGTCGGTAAAAAGGTATTTATGCAAGGTGGCGTTTGTTATAACAAAGCCGTACCGCTGGCTATGGCATCACTGATCGGCAAGCCCATTGTTGTTCCTCCGGAACCGGGGCTCATGGGCGCATACGGTGTAGCGCTGGAAGTTAAAAATCGCATCGAGGCTGGCTTGATGCCCGAAATGCAGTTTGACTTGCAGAAGCTTGCCAACCGCAAAGTCGCTTACGGAAAATCATTTGTCTGCAAAGGAGGGAAAGAAAAATGCGATCGGCGCTGTGAAATCGCAACGATCAAAGTCGAAGGAAAAAAATATCCATTCGGCGGTGCCTGCAACCGCTATTACAATTTACGTCACCATGTGCATTATAACATTGAAAAACTGGACCTGGTTGCTATTCGCCAGAAACTCATATTTGAAAAATATGGGGCTCGCTCCCCAGCCGAAATGGGCATCAAACAACGCGGTGTCATCGGTCTTAACCGAAGTTTTTTAATTAACACGTATTATCCGCTGTATTCCAATTTTTTCTCTGAACTAGGCTATCAAGTTATTTTGCCGCTTAAGCCATCACAGGAAGGCATTGACCTGCGCAATGCCCCTTTTTGCTACCCGGGGGAACTGGCCCATGGCTTTTTCTATTCGCTAATCGAATCCGGCAATCCGCTCGATTATATTTTCCTTCCCCATTTCAGAGCAGTGCCCGGGGAAAACAACGCTAACCCGCAAGCACAATCTCAGGTATGCCCGCTGGTTCAAGGGGAAACGTTTTATCTGCAAACCACCTTCCGCAAGAAGCTGGCTCAATTGACCCAAAGGGGAACGAAGTTATTAACGCCGTTAATCGATCTGTCCCAGGGAATAGAAGCCGCCAGCGACCCTCTGATTCAGGCGGCTATTCAAATGGGCATCAAACGTAAAATAGCCGAAGTTGCGTTTGAAAAGGCCCTGCGCAAACAACTCGATTGTATGTCGGAAATGCAGGGTATCGGCCAAAAAGCCATAGCGGCGCTTGAGGCTGATCCAGAAAAATTTGCGGTGGTTATTTTTTCCCGGCCTTATAATGGATATGCGGATGAGGCGCATATGGGTATCCCGCATAAATTCGCCTCCAGAGGCATAATGGTGCTTCCGCTGGATTTTCTCCAATTCGAAAACGAACGGTCCAAGCGCAACATGTACTGGGGGATGGGCCAGATGATAATGAAAGGCGGTCGGCTCATCAAACGTCATGCCCAGCTTTTCGGTACCTACATAACCAACTTTTCCTGCGGGCCGGATTCGTTTGTCGTCGGGTATTTTAGAGAGATCATGGGCCGTAAGCCTTCTTTAACTCTGGAACTCGACAGCCACACGGCCGACGCGGGGCTGGAAACGCGCATTGAAGCCTTTTTGGATATTGTGCAGGCCTACCGGCAACTGCTCGCGCAGAAAAAAATTATTCACCAAGAACGGTCATTTCAACCCGCATTTATTGCCAATAAAAACGGAACGGCAAAAGTGATTACATCTTCCGGAGAATCGATACCGATGACCGATCCGCGGGTCACATTGCTGCTGCCATCAATGGGCAGACTGTCTTCTGAGGCATTCGCGGCAGTCTTAAAAGGTTTCGGCTTTAATGCCAAGGCGCATCAGCAATCCGATGAGGCGGTTTTAAAACTGGGCCGTGCAAATACATCCTGTAAAGAATGTCTACCGCTAATTCTAACGACCGGTACCCTTCTCAGTTATGTAAATAACGGCAAAAGAGACGATGAGATCCTGGTCTATTTCTTTGCCACCGGCACCGGACCATGTCGCTTCGGCCAATATTATATTTTTATGGAGGACCTCCTCAAACGGCTTCAAATTCCTGATGTTGCCCTATTTACGTTATCTTCCGAGAACTCCTATATAGGGATGGATAAAAATTTTGAAAGCCGGGGCTGGTGGGCTGTTGTGGTTGCCGACGTCATGGAAGATATTCGATCGATGGTTCTGGCTAATGCCGTTGATCAACAAAAGGCCATGGAAACATTTGAAAGAGAGTGGCAGGCCATCTTGACTGCACTGGAGACCGGCGAATTTGCAATGCTGGAGAACCAATTGATGCGTACGGCCGGGCATCTGCGAAAGATTCCGATGAGGCTGCCGCCGGAAACGGTTCCAACAGTTACCCTGTCTGGTGAGATATTTGTGCGACGAGATGCGCTCTCGCGTCAATATATCACAGAACGCTTGGCGGAAAGAGGATTTGCCGCCATTTGCTCACCGGTTTCAGAATGGGTATTGTATTGCAATTACATGGTTGATAAAAGATTGAATCCCGAATCCATGACCCTGCTGGAAAAATTAAAGTTTAAAATCCGCAACAAATTCCAGGCGTATTATGAAAGGCGAATTAAATCGATTCTTTCCGAATCAGGACTGATCCACGCTGAGCCTATTGATATCGACACCTTCGTCAACAATGCTTCAGCCTTCATATCCAAGAATCTTCAAGGGGAGGCGATTCTGACCATCGGGGGTTCTCTGACAGACATCGTTTCCCATTCCTGCGGAGTCATTGCCATCGGCCCGTTCGGCTGCATGCCCAACCGGTTGTCGGAAGCCATTTTAAATGAAACGATGACCAGTAAAGTAAAGCTGGAAAAGGATCCGCAAAATCATCGGCTTAGGGCTGTTCTTACCGATATTGAGAGCCTTCCATTTCTAGCCATTGAAAGCGATGGATCTCCTTTCCCGCAACTCATTGACGCCAAATTAGAAACGTTTTGCCTGAGGGCCGAGCGGCTGCATAAACGCTTGATGGAAACCTCAAATTGATCAAATCCATTCACAGCTTGTTGGAGACCAGCCTTCTCATTTTATCTGAAATCTGAAACCTGAAATCTGAAACCCGGCTATATCCGACACCTGCTCGTAATGAATGCGGAGACACCTGAATGAAAAATAGCCAGAAAGCTCTCTGGGGATGGGTAATCTATGATTGGGCGAATTCTGCTTTTGCCACAACCGTCA
>JARRJQ010000102.1:0-8162 GCA_037388985.1 Desulfobacterales bacterium
CTGCCGGCCACCGTAGAGTTAACTTTCTTTGGCATGCTGATCACCATTCTGGTGGGTGTCCCGCTGGGAGCTTATGCTTCCGACAAGCGCCGATCGCCGCAGGATTACGGCATACGGTTGTACGGAATCGGTATCTATTGTATCCCGGTCTACTGGCTGGGTCTGATGCTGCAGATGATTTTCGGCATATGGCTGGATATCTTTCCCATCTCCGGAAGAACCGGTGCGCGGGTGTTTACTGCCGGCTTTGAACAAACCGGCTTTTATGTGCTGGATACGATTCTGGCCAGAGACTTCGAGGCGCTGGGGGATGTGCTCATCCATCTGGTCTTGCCGTGCGTCACATTAGGGCTTACGCTCTCGGGCATTTTTGTCCGCCTGACCCGCGCCAATATGCTGGATGTGCTCAAATCCGACTATACCCTGGCAGCTGAAGCCCGAGGCATCCGCCATTTCAAAGTGGTATACAAACACGCGCTTTTAAACGCGTTTGTTCCTATCTTGACGATGATGGGACTGCAGGTCGCCCTTCTGATGGCCGGTGCTGTTTTAACCGAAACCACTTTTTCCTGGCCCGGAATGGGCCGGCTGTTGCTTGAACGGATTTATCTCAGAGATTACCCGACGATTCAGGGAGTTATCGTCATCTTTGCTTTGATCGTCGCTCTGGTTTCCCTCGTTGTCGATGTCATCTACGCCTTCATCGACCCGAGGGTTCGCTATTAGGAGTTTTTATGCAGTATTCTCCGGCTGCCGGATTAGGACATATCATTCGTCGTTTTACACGCATGGGCGATAAATACGGAGTGGAATGGTGGATTTCGGTCGCCGGTGCGATCATCATCCTCGCGGTGGTCTTCTCGGCCATATTTGCGCACTACATCGCACCGTACAGTCCTTACTCCCAAAACACCGGACCCCAGCTTTCACCGCCCAGCCAGCTGCACCTCATGGGAACCGACAACCTGCAGCGCGATGTGTTCTCCCGCATTGTTTTCGGAGCGCGAACGATTTTGGGAGTGGCGATTCTGGCGGCAGTCATATCGTCGATCCTGGGCATCAGCGCCGGGTTGATCTCAGGTTTTGCAGGAGGAAAAGTCGACCGGTTTTTATCCCTGTTTATGGATTCGATTTACTCGTTTCCGGGCCTTATCCTGGCGATTGCCTTTGCCGCCATGCTGGAACCAGGTGTTACCAATATCAGCATCGCTGTGGCGGTTATCTATATTCCGACCTATTTCAGGCTGGTGCGCGGTCAAACGCTGACCATCAAAGAAGAACTCTATGTCGAAGCCGCCAAAGCTATCGGTGCCCCGCGCATCGTCGTTTTGTTAAAATATATATTTCCCAATGTGATTGCCACCACCGCAGTGGTTTTTACCATGAACGTTGCCGATGCAATCATGACAGAGGCGGCGCTCACGTATCTGGGCCTGGGGCTGCCGCCCAGCGTGGTCGACTGGGGCATGGATCTGGCCATGGGGAAAAAATTTCTTCCTTCCGGACAGTGGTGGATGATCACCTTTCCGGGGGCTATGATTTCGCTTTTGGCAGTTGGATTTACCATGTTGGGTGAAGGACTATCAGAAATCCTGAACCCCAGATTGCTGGAACGGTAGCGTGAAACGCAATATTCTTGAAATCGAACATCTGCACGTGCATTTCCCCATCCATATCGGGACGGTGCGGGCTGTCGAGGATGTGACTCTAGACCTTAAGGAAGGCGAGGTCATGGGGTTGGTGGGCGAATCCGGTTGCGGCAAATCCACACTGGGTTTTTCCATTCTCCGGCTTCTGCGGCCTCCCGGAATTATCGCCGGCGGGCGGATCCGCTATCATGGCAACGATATCGTCAAAATGAATGAAAAAGAGCTCCTGACCATCAGGGGCAACCGGATCGGCATGATTTTTCAGGATCCTTTGACATCCCTCAACCCGCTTTTCCGGGTCGGCGATCAGTTCGTGGAAACCATTCAAACCCATGAAAAACATGTCTCCAAAAAAGAGGCCCTGAAACGATCCGCGGAAATGCTTGAGCGTCTGGGGATTGCTCCGGATAGGCTTTATGAATACCCTCATCAGATGTCCGGCGGCATGCGTCAGCGAATTATGATCGGTATCGCTTTAGTCTTGAACCCGGATCTGCTCCTAGCCGATGAACCGACCACCTCGCTGGATGTGATCGTGGAAGCCCAGTTTCTGGATCTTTTAAACGAGCTTCGGGCGCAGTTCAACCTGACCATTTTGCTGATCTCACACAATATCGGCATCGTTGCCCAGATGGCCGATCGGGTTACAGTCATGTACGGGGGTCGGGTGGCAGAAACCGGCGATGCGGAAGCCCTGTTTGCCGACCCCCGACACCCCTATACCCAGGGGTTGCTGGCTTCCATTCCAAATATCAAGCTGGATCAGCCCAAGCTGCACTCCATGCCGGGAGCCCCGCCGGATCTGGTGGAACCGCCTGCCGGGTGCGTATTTCACCCGCGCTGTCCGCACGCCATGGACAGATGCCGCCGAGAGATCCCCAAGGCGTTTAAAGAAAACGGCCACCTCACCGTGTGCTGGTTGTATGGTCCGCAATAGCGAGTGCATTACCCGTCCCGCCGAGGCGGGACTGCGGGGTTAGCGAGCGAATTATCGATCGATTAAAATTCCTTACGGGGAATCCCGCCAGAGGCGGGACTGCAGTCACGCCATGGCGTGACAGGGAAATCTTCAATAAGACAATGGATAAACTGCTCGAAATAAAGAACCTGATAAAGCATTTTCCGCTGGACAAGGGTTTTTTGGCGCAATGGTTTGCCAAAGAAAAACGGGTAGTTCACGCCGTAGATGATGTTTCATTTTTTATACGGGAGGGCGAAGTATTAGGGCTTGCCGGAGAAAGCGGCTGCGGCAAGACCACCACCGGCAGGTTGATTTTGAGACTGCTGGAGCCCACCTCCGGAGAAATCCTATACCGTGGAAGGTCCATTTTCGGCAACACCCGCGAGGAGATGCGCCGGATGCGCGAAAAAATACAGGTCATCTTTCAGGATCCATTCGCCTCTCTGAGCCCGCGGATGAGCATCGGCGCATCCATCGGGCATCCCCTCAAAATCCACACGTCATACAAGCCGGCGGAAATAAAGGAGCTGACTCATGAAATCATGGAAAAGGTGGGGCTTTCACCGGCCCGCTTTTTGAGCAGAAAATATCCGCATCAGCTCTCCGGGGGCCAGCGCCAACGGGTGGTTATCGCCAGAGCTTTGATTACAAATCCGGATTTCGTCGTGGCCGATGAACCGCTGGCCATGGCCGATGTCTCCGTGCGTTCGATGATTCTGGAACTGATGGTGCAGCTGAAAGAGGAGTTCGACCTGACCTATCTGTTCATCACCCATGATCTGGCCACCTGCAAATATATCTGCAATCGGATTGCGATCATGTATCTGGGGCGGATCCTTGAAATCGGTCCCTTAAACGAGGTGTTCAGCCATCCGGTTCACCCCTATACCATTTCACTGCTGGCCGCGGTTCCGGTTCCGGATCCCAAGTTTCGCCGCACACATCCCATCCCAAAAGGGGAGATTCCCAGTGCGATCAATCCACCTTCCGGCTGCCGGTTTCACCCGCGATGCCATGCGGCCAAATCCACATGCCGCATTAGCGAGCCTCAACTCAGAGAGGTAGCCAGCGATCACTGGGTCGCCTGTTTACCTTAATTTGCTATTGAGGTGCTCTCACCGTCGAGGTTTGATAAATCGGTTTCATCTTCAGGGGCTTGTCCGGATATTTGCCGTAATCGCTGCCGCTGTGGCAGCCCGGCCAGCATCTAACGCGATAATAGCGCATCGGCTTTTCTGGCATCGGCTGCCCCGGATACCACACACCGGGCGCTATAGGATAAACGCGTTCGGTCTCATGCGCAACAGCCGCAGGCGACGCCACCACAGATTTGGCGGTTGTGCTTTGATCGCTGGAAAATCCAACGACTGCCAGCGCGATTAACAAAATCAAAAAAGAAAAAAGGACAGCAAGATACTTCATCGTTCTTCCCTCCTTTCGAAAGACTGGCAAACCGAAACCTGTTTAAATGTCTTTTAGCAGCTTATTCGCCGGTGAGTTTTCCATCGCATTGCTGAAGTTCTTAAGTGCATCCGACAGCGCCCGGTATTCTTCTGTTCTAGCAACCGGCACGGTATCAGTGCCGTTTCGTTCGAGCGCTTCCAGTACATATTTAATGGTCAGCAAATTAATATCACGGGCCGGCTGATAAGCGAATTCCTTATCGGCTTTGGTCTTTATTTCTGAAATCAGACCGCTTTCGACGAGGTCGAAGATAATGTTATGCACAAGGCGCACCGGCATTGCCAGACGATTCGAAATTTTAGAATAGGTCAACGGTTTTTCGCCATCGGAGAAATTTCGAATCAATAAATGGGCGACTTGCAGGGTGAGCAGCTTTTTAAATCCGGGGCTGATATTCAGGCAATCTGGCTCAAACTCGTAGGTGTCCACATTTTGGTTGGCAAAGGACAGCTCGGCGCCAAAAAGGACGATCCACCAGCTAATCTGAAGCCACATCAGAAATAGCGGCAGGGCGGCAAAACTGCCATAAATGGCATTGTATTTGGCGGCGCCAACTTGAAAACTGATATAAGCCCATTGGGCAATCTGGTAAAGCGTGCCGGCAACCACACCACCGACCAGGCCGGCCTTGAAATTGACTTTGGTGTTGGGCATTATGATATACAGAATCGTAAACAGAACCCAGATCAATACATAGGGCATCAACTTCAATAAAAAAGATATCAGCGGGCTGAAAACGCCCAGCAGTGCCACTCTCTGGGTGATATGTTCCAGCTGGGTGGTGATAAAAACGGTCACGCTGCCGCTCATCAATACCAGAATCGGGCTGATGAGCATAATGGACAGATAGTCACTGAATTTCCTTCCCCAGCTTCGATGCTCTTTGATTTCCCAGATATCGTTTAATGCCATTTCAATATGGCCGAGAACCTTCAGTATGGACCAAAAAAGAACCAGCAGGCCGATACCGGCGATGATGCCCCCCTTAGTCTGCTCCAGCAGCGAACGCGAAAAGGTAATGATCTGATTTACGATTTGTTCCTGGCCGGGGAATTTCTCGATAAGCTCCTGTTCCAGTCGATTATCAAAGCCAAAACCCTTGGCAATGCCGAAAAACATGGCCGCAACAGGAACGATGGAAAGCAGGGTGTAAAAAGTCAAAGAGGACGCCCGCAGCACACAGCGGTCTTCATCATAGCCGCGCAACGCCAAAATGATGATCCGCAGCTGCTTGATTAAGAAAGACTTGCCGAAAGGAAGATCGTCCAGTCGCATCCGCCATATATCAACCCGGATAAACGAAAAAAATTTCGCTGTGAGTTTTCGTAAATCGTGCCTTTGAGTGGATTTCACTTTTTTCACCTTTAAACATCGTGTCCGTGGTGGGTTGTCCGTCGTCGGTTGCAGAAATTCAATATACCACGGACGACTAACAACGGACAACTGACAAGTAATCATAACTCGAATGAAGAGTTAGCTCACTCAAATACAATTTGATGGAAATGTCTGTTTATTTAATGCTTTTGAGCACCGTATAAGACTTCATAAAAGCAGGAAAACCGGCGGTCGGTATCAGCAGAAGCAGCGCATGCTTGATTTCATCTTCATTAACACCGACTGCTTTTGCTTTGCGAATATGGGTTTCAAGGGCACGCTTATGATTGCAAGCACCGGAAATGGCAATTTTGATCAACCAGCGGCTTTTTTCAGATAAGGGCCCTCCCTTTTCATGGACTTCTTTTCCCAAAGCCTCGTGTTTTGCGTGGATTTCGGGGAATTCTTCTTTAAACTGGCTGAAAATCTCATGGATGTCTTCCATTATGTCTTTCCTTTAGAATACGTATGTTGATCGAAAAGTAAAGTGTGTCTTTCACCCTATCAACAACTTAATTGGTTGTAAATAAGGGTTTTTGAATCGTCCTCGCGCATCTGTTTTAAGGCTTCAGCATAAATTTCAATCGGATGACGGCAGCCTAAACGCTAACCCGACTGAGTCGGAAAGCGTGTGAACCGAAATTTTGTGACGGGTTTAACCTTGCAAAAGAGCAAAATCTCTGCCAGTAAGATTTAACATTGGTATACGGCAAATCGAGATTACCTTGTGAATTGTTGAGATTTCAACTGAAATGAAGCGCGCCATGAAAGGATATTCTGACCGGCCGAAAACGGTATACTACTTCGGTACCTGCTTGATGGATACGTTGTATCCCCAGGCCGGAATGGCGGGGATCAAACTTATCCAGCGCGAAGGCCTGCAGGTCATTTTTCCCCGGCAGCAAACCTGCTGCGGACAACCCGCCTACAATTCCGGTTTCCCCAAAGAGGCCAAAAAAGTTGCGCTAAAACAAGTCGAGGTTTTCGCTGAAAACTACCCGATTGTGGTGCCTTCAGGGTCCTGTGCCGGTATGATGAAACACCACTATCCGTTGCTATTTGAGGGCGATGCAAGAATGGATTCCATCAAACAATTCTCAAATCGAATTGTCGAGCTTTCCGAATTTATGGTGCGAACGTTAAACGTCAAACTGGAGGACCGGGGGGCACCGATCAAGGTCACCTGGCATTCCTCCTGCCATGCATTAAGAGAGATGCACATCATCGAATATTCAAAATCACTGATCCGTCAACTGAAAAATGTACAACTGGTTGAACTGCAAAACGAATCTGAATGCTGCGGTTTCGGCGGAACCTTTGCCGTCAAACAGCCGGATATCTCCGGCGCCATGGTCAACGACAAAGTCGCCGATATTCAGCAAACCGCTGCAACCCGTCTGTTGACCGGCGACTGCGGCTGTCTGATGAACATCAGCGGTGCACTGCAATATCAAAAGATACCGATAAAAGGCCAGCATATTGCTGAATTTATCTGGGAGAGAATCAATGCCTGACGATGCCGGATTCAACTTTCGCCAAAACGTTTCCCGGGCGTTGAGCGATAAGCAACTGCGCAAAAATTTCAAGTTTGCCATGGGAAATTTTATTCTGAAACGCAAACAGATATTTTCAGATGAACGCGAAACCGAGCAACTCAGAAAAATCGGCAACGCCATCAAAAGCCGGGCATTGAAAAAATTGCCGCACCTGCTCGAACAGCTTGAAGAAAAATGCACCCAAAACGGCATTCAGGTCCATTGGGCGGAAACGATCTCAGAAGCCAATCATCACGTTTTGCGCATCATGAAGGATCATACGGCAACGATCCTGGTAAAGGGCAAATCGATGGTTTCTGAGGAAATGGAGTTGAATGACTTTCTGCTAAAAAATGGAATCGAGGCCATCGAGACGGATTTAGGCGAATTCATCATTCAATTAAACAACGAAACGCCTTCGCATATCATCGTTCCGGCCATCCACAAAAATAAAATGCAAATTGCTCAAATTTTTCATCAAAAGCTCTCGGAGGTGCCTTACACCGAGGATGTTGAAGAACTAAACGCCATTGCGCGCAAGACCCTGCGCCAAAAATTTTTCGAAGCTAAGGTCGGCTTAAGCGGTGTTAATTTTGCCGTTGCGCAAACCGGCACGCTTTGCCTGGTGGAAAACGAAGGAAACGGCCGCATGTGCACCACGGTGCCTCCGGTGCATATTGCCGTAATGGGGCTGGAAAAGGTGGTGGAAAAATTGGAGGACATCCCCCCTTTGCTGCGCCTGTTGATCGGCTCAGCCACCGGACAACTGATCACCACCTATGTCAATATGATTACCTCCCCTCGCCGAAATGGTGAAAAAGACGGCCCCAAAGAAGTCCATCTCATCATCCTGGACAACGGGCGCTCGAAAATTTTGGCCGACCCGCAACTGCGGCAGACGCTGCTGTGCATCCGCTGCGGCACCTGCCTGAACCATTGCCCGGTATACACCCGTATCGGCGGTCATGCTTATGGATTTGTGTATCCCGGCCCGATCGGAAAGATCTTAAAGCCCCAGGTTGAAGGCCTCAAAAAGGCCGGTGTTCTAGCGACGGCATCCAGCTTATGTGAGGCCTGTGCGGAAGTTTGCCCGGTAAAGATACCCATTCCACAGCTACTGCGCCGGCTGCGAAATGAAAGTAATTCAAGCGACACTTTTTCCGCGGTCAAAGATAGCGG
>JARRJQ010000103.1:0-11401 GCA_037388985.1 Desulfobacterales bacterium
GTAAACGATCATCCTTTTCCGTAAACCCGGCCCTGAAGTTAAAATCTCTTTCCATCTTCAGAATCGCTTTGCCCTGTTCCGTCAGGTCTTCGGCTGTAAGATTCTGCCCGGTAAAGGAGTTTATCAGATCGACCAGCGCCTGGAAAGTATCCGGCTGATCTAAAATCGCAAATGCGATAAACAAACACATTCCAGTGGAATCGGTAAGCATTGCAGTTGCGATTTGCAGGTTCCGGGCTAGCTCTATCTGCCCTGCCGGTTTCAGAGGATCGACCGTTCCACCCACATTAAGGATATTTGCCGTTACACAATAACCGGCGGTGTGATCGGCTCCCATCGTGCTGGTGGCATAGGTCACGCCGATACCCTGCACGCCACGAGGATCATAGGCCGGCATGGCCTGGTTTTTGACCACCGGGACCCTTTCAACACCGAAAACCTTTCCGGTCACGGCAGCGCCGCTTCCCAGAATCCGTCCCAATGGCGTTCCTGCACCGACTTCTTTTACCAGTTTGATGGCCGCTTCGGCATCGCCAAACGGGGCGACGCCCGCCTCCATGGCCACACCGATGGTGGCGCCCATCTCAATGGTGTCCAGCCCGAAATCATCATCCAATCGATCCAGCTGGGCGATGGCATCCAGATCGTCAATGCCGCAATTTGGGCCGTGAGCCCAAACGGTTTCATATTCGGGCTGTTTGGTAATATAGTGCCCATCTTTGTTCACATAGCAACCTGAACATTTTATAACGCATCCCCGGTGGCATCCATGCAGGGCTGAACCGCCGCGGGATGTCTCGGTCTCGGCCTGGGTTTCCCCGCTGATGTTGTCGCATCCATCAAATCGGCCCCACATGAAATTTTTGGTGGGAAAGGCGCCGGCTTCATTTATGATATTGGCTAACACGTTGGTTCCATATGCGGGAAGTGACTCTCCGGTAACCGGATGTTTCCTGAGACCGGCGACAAAGACCTTATTGGCTTCTTTGAATTTCACGGGATCTTTGGGTTGTCTCATTTTTGTGCCCGCATCATCGATGACAATCACCTTGACACCTTTTGAACCCATGACCGCCCCTACACCACCGCGACCGGCGTGACGGGTGGGTTGGAGGTCCATATCGGTACAGGCGATCGAAGCCGCGGACAGTTTCATTTCACCGGCCTGGCCGATGGAGATGCAACTAATTTTTTCGCCATATTCGGCCTTCATTTTATCGACCAGGTCGTAATTTCCGAGCATGCGCAGGCTGTTGTCTTCCTTAATGTCGACCCCATTTTTGTTGATCACTATTTTATAGAGTTTGTTTTCTTTGGGCTTGCCTTCTAAAACGACAGCCGCGTAACCCAGCCGGGCGATCATCTGGGACGGCTGTCCACCGGCATTAGCTTCTTTGATGCCGCCGGTCAGCGGACTTTTGCAGCCCATGGATATGCGTCCGGATTCTGCTGCCGTGGAGCCGCTTAACAGACCCGGAGCGATAACCAGTTTGTTATCCTCCCCCAGGGCGTGGCATAGCGGCGGAACCTCCTTTGAGACGATGGCCGACGTCAGTCCCCGACCGCCCAGACCGGCATAGTCACCCGGCGGTTCGCTTTTAACCGCCGGACCGCCGTCCGCACCCATGTTGATTCTTAGAATCTTGTCCATGTACACCTCCTTGTTTTAAATCAAATGGTAATCCCCACAAATTTGTTCAATTTGACGATTAAGGCATGTTCCATTTATACATGTTGGGTCGCTTAATTTAATTTCATTATTCCCACTGCGGTGCATTGTCAAGCTCTTTAGTCGTTATTGCTTGCCAAGCTCACTCTAAATCCTTTATATGTATCCAGCACTCTGTATTTGGTGTATGGAAGCTATATCAAAATCGGTTGGCCGGTTTAGCCAGTTGAGCCAGCTGAACCAGTTAAAATCGAAAAATGTCTGGTTTTATTTTTTCCGGCCAAACAGGACAACGGGAAACGGGCTCAACCAGTGTTCGCTGGTCTTCCGGAAGCAGATGAGAAAACTTCGGGTAAAGGAAGGATATGCTCATGAAAATTTACAATTACCCATCGCGTTTGGCCGAGCAACGGGTTGTGCAAATTATCAATCGTGGCCTTTCAGTTCGGAAAAAAGATCTGGCCGCGGTCAACCGTATCTGCGAAGACGTCCGCAAGCAGGGTGATCAAGCAGTCATTTCCTATAGCCAGCGGTTTGATTCTGCGCGGATGACTTTATCCTCGATGCGGGTGTCTAATAAGGAATTTGCAGACGCCGCCAAAAAAGTCGATCGTTCTTTTATCCGGGCCTTGAATCGCGCAGTTTCGAACATCAGAACCTTTCATCAGCGACAGCTCCGCCGATCCTGGATGCTGACCCATCAGCCCGGTGCGCTGGTTGGGCAGATCGTCAATCCCGTCGATGCCGCCGGGGTGTATGTACCCGGTGCCAGGGGAGGGGAAACGCCGCTGGTGTCCTCGGTAGTGATGGGCGTCATCCCGGCTAAAGTTGCGGGGGTCAGAAAGGTTGTCATGGTAACTCCGCCGACAAAAAGCGGAGGCATCAATCCGCATCTTTTGGTTGCGGCACGGAAAGCCGGCGCCGATGCGGTCTATAAAGCCGGAAGTGCCTGGGCAATTGCCGCTCTGGCTTATGGAACACAAACCATTCCCAGGGTCGATGTGATTGTCGGTCCGGGCAACATTTACGTCACCCTGGCCAAGAAAATTTTATCCGGCATTGTCGGAATTGATATGATTGCCGGACCCAGCGAGATCTTGGTTATTGCCGATCAAAGCGCGAATTCAAAATTTATCGCTGCCGATCTGCTTTCCCAGGCCGAGCACGATGCCCTATCCTCGGCCATCTTAATTACGGATTCGAAAAAATTGGCCACAGCGGTGGCCGGAGAGGTTCAGAGGCAGCTTGCTAGTCTGCTGCGCGCTGACATTGCGGCAAAATCTCTCGAAAAATACGGCGCTATAATAGTTGTCAAAAATAGGAACGTCGCCGTCGAAATGGCCAACCGGATCGCGCCGGAGCATCTCGAGCTGCACTTAAAAGACGCTTTCGAGTACGTGGGAAAAATACGAAATGCCGGTGCTATTTTTGTGGGTGATTACAGCCCGGAAGCGGTGGGCGATTATATCGCCGGTCCCAACCATGTGCTTCCCACTGCCGGCACCGCTCGATTTGCATCCGCTCTTTCAGTGGATAACTTTATCAAAAGGACCAGCCTGATTCATTATACTCAAAAGGCCTTTCAACGCGAAGCTCCATATATCATTCGTCTGGCTGAAACAGAAAGACTGGGAGCGCATGCCAAATCGATAAAGCTAAGATTATGAAACGGGGCGTCGGCGAATATAATCGAAATTAAATTATCGGTCGAGTTGGCATAGATATGCGTGGAATCGCAGACGCCGATCCCTATTTATCATTTCGTACGGCTATGGATAATTCACCTATCATTTCAGTAAGCAATTTGACGAAATATTATGGCAGGTCACTCGGCGTTCAAAATATTAATTTTACTGTGAACCCGGGTGAGATTTTTGGTTTTCTTGGCCCAAATGGTGCGGGAAAAACCACCACCATTCGAATGTTGCTCGATTTGTTAAGACCGTCATCCGGAGAAATAAACATATTCAGCCACCGGATTGATGAGCATTCACTGGAGATTCGAAAAAGGTGTGGGTATCTACCCGGCAATTTTTGTGCATACGGCAATATGACCGGCGGTGAATTTCTGCGCTTTGTTGCGTCCATGCGCAAGGCAGAGACCAGGCTGCAGGAAAGTTTGATCCAACGATTTCGACTTGCGAAAGACAATCTATCTCAAAGAGTCAAACATTTGTCTCACGGAACACTGCAAAAATTAGGGATCATCCAGGCGTTTTTTCATCGACCGGAATTACTTATTCTCGATGAGCCGACAATTGGTTTAGATCCGCTCATGCAAGAGGAATTTTATCGCCTGTTGCGCGAAATGCAAAATGACGGGAAAACCGTTTTCTTTTCCTCTCACAATCTCTCCGAAGTCGAAAAAGTTTGCCACCGAATCGCGATCATCCGGGAAGGTGAATTGGTAGCACTGGAAACATTGGAGGGGTTGAAAAAGAAAAAGTTAAAGCGATTGCAATTCACACTCAGTCGACCTGTTGATAGGCTGGATTTGCCCGGCGCTAACCTAGTGAATCAAAAAGATTTGAGCTATGAATACTTGGTCGAAGGTGATATTCAAACTCTGCTGCAATGGTTGTCAACCTTACCGATCAAAGATTTAACCTTACCAGAACCGGATCTGGAGGAAGTGTTCATGGCCTACTATCGCAAAGAAGAGTAAAATATGTCCTATTTTTATTTCATCTGGAAATCCCATCGCAGCTTTTTGGTCTTTAGCGTAATCGTCATTTCATTGTTTCAGTTTTTAATCCTGAGATTGGTTACCACCATCGATTATTCTTCGATCATCCTGAATTTGATGGAGCAGCTTCCCGAATTTGTACGGGCGATGTTTGGCAAGGATTTTATTTCAATACTAACGGTTGAGGGTGCCGCAGCTTTCGGATTGAACCACCCGCTGGTTCTAGTCGTTTTGTCCATTGGCGCCATTACAATCCCCAGCCGCCATATTGCCGGGGAGGCAGAAACCGGAACATTGGAATTGGTCCTATCGTTTCCGGTAAGGCGGAGCAAACTTCTTTTGAATCTTTATGTTTCAGCGGTTGTTTTTCTATTACTCATAATTTTCTGCGCCTTTTGTTCTTCACTATTTTCCATTCGCATTTTTCACCAGCTGACGTTCGTTTTATTTATAAAAATGCTCAAGATTGGCTGTAATCTTTGGCTGCTGTTTGTATGCGTAATGAGTTTTACGATGGTATTATCTTCATTTGAAAAAGAAGGCAATAAGGTGAGTATTAGAGTGGCGGGAATTGTCTTGGTTTTTTATCTGGTACATTATTTAAGCTCATTGTGGGATATGATCCAATTCACCAAACCGTTTAATATCTTCACCTATTACCAACCGGAAGACCTCATGTTTGGCCGGCGCAGTTTTTTGCTGAATTTTACGGTATTGTCTTGCCTGATTCTATTATGTCTTTTAGCAAGCATATACCAATTTAATCGTAGGGATATACCCGGTTAGTGCATGGGGACGTCTCTTTTTTCGGCCCCATAACTCGCCAATGAAATCACCCGTTGCCGGATGTGCTCGGGTTGTCTTTGGCTGAAAGCTCATCGCTGCCATACACCTCAACGTATGCCCTGTGGGAGATGCAGCCTTTCTGCCAGTGATTTCTCACTTTTTTGCCGATAAATGAATCCGGATATTTGCGTCCGATGTTACAGCCGGGACAGATCCTGCTCCAGCCTGCCAGCATTTTTTTCATCTTCATGATTGTCTCCTTCTAAGATAAAATTTTAGCCGACATCCGGGATGCTAAATTAGCCGTTTTTTTCATCATTTTCTAATCCGCTGCCAAATTTTCGATATAGTTTTCAAATTGCGCGCTGCCGGTTGCTGTATACGTACTGCCGTTTTCGGTAATCACATCACCGCATTCGGTCAATAATTCACAGTGGCTGATAATTTCATTGGTCGCCATCAGGCTGCCGAAGCCCTCAAGCAATTTTGCTTCAAAATGTTGCCGGGCAATTTTTTCAGCGGTCTTGGGTCCGCTGTTTAAGATCTCAATGATGGCGCCGCAGCGTTGAATATGGTGTTCCAGCAATTCTTTTGCCCTGTTTTCCAGATCGATCCGGTTCCAGCGACCATTGTAATACAGCCGATGGGCCGGAAGAACGAGCAACCCGGGATATTTGCGAGCAATCTTGATTATTTCTTTTAGCGACTTGATATAGCAGCGCAAACCAAAAATGGCGGCGGCGTCGCTATAATCGGGTTTGATCACATCGGCGACTTCCTCGAATAAAGCTTCTTTTGTCGGCCAGGGTGAGATCTCCGGCAGGATGATATCTCCCACAATGATGGCTTCTTTGTCCAGCAGAATAGCCAAACAATCCGGGCTGTGTCCCGGCAAATGATAGGTATGCGTATCCTGCGCCAGTTGGTTTTTGCCATCGCCGACCGGATCAATTTTCAAGTGCTGCAGGACCTTGTGATACTCGAGGCAATTTTGGGTATAAAATGACTCCGGCATGGGACAGTGCCAGCATTTAGCCGGAAAATTCTTTTTTTCACCTGCAGGGGATCTGTCCGGGTATTTTTTGATCAGGTGGGCATAAATCGCATGTGCTTTGACCTTCAGCTGGGTAGCGTTTACCAGTTCGGCAAGTCCCCCATCATGATCTTCATGGCCATGGCTGATCAAAACGAAATCAAGGTCTTTGCCGGTAAGTCCAACACTTTCCATCATGGCGATCAAATTACCGCCCTGTCCGAAGCGACCGGCGTCCACCAGAAAGGGCCTGTCGTTGAGCACGACATAATTCCAGGTCGGACCCAGGTCCCAATGGCCGCCGTAAAAATTTTTCGTCGGTAAACCAAAAATCTCCAGTCCGGACGGGAGCCTGAAGCGCACAGTCATTTCATTGCCGCTGGCGTCGCCTCGGCTTATTATTTCTGCATACTCTATCAAGGCCATTTTCCTCAATTTTTCTGGTTAAATAAATGCTACTATTTCTTTCGCTTTAAGTTAGCCGGTTTAGCCCGTTAAGCCAGTTGAGCCCGTATAAAAAGGCAAAGGGCTTGATTCAATTTTTTTGCCGGCAAACGGGCCAACGGGCTCAACCTATAGACCACTTATAGCTGTTCGATCAGATCACACAACAACCGCACACCAAACCCAGTGCCCCCGGGACCGCAATACGCATCCTCTTTGTCGATAGTGGCCGGACCGGCAATATCGATATGAGCCCAACGGGTATCCCCGCTGAATTCAGATAAAAATAATGCCGCCGTAATGGCCCCGCCCCAGCGGGTGTTGGATATATTATTAATGTCGGCAAAGTCGCTTTTAAGCAGCTCTTTATAGTCATCCGGTAATGGCAGCGGCCAGCAGCGCTCATGGGTTTTTTCCCCGGATGCCATAATAGCTTGAGACAGCTTGTCATCCCGGGTAAATAGACCGGCGATTTTTACACCCAAAGCCACTCGACAGGCGCCGGTCAGGGTTGCCAGATCGATCATCATTTGCGGTTTATATTTTTTGACCACATAGGACATGGCATCTATCAAAATTAGACGACCTTCGGCATCCGTATTGCCGATTTCAATGGTTTTGCCTGAATAGCTGCGCACAATGTCTCCGGGCCGGGTGGCTTTGCCCGAGGGCATATTTTCGACGATGGGGATGGCCCCGATGACATGCAGGTTAGCTTTGAGTCGAGCCAGAGTAAACAGAGTGGCAGCGACCACGGCAGCCCCCGACATATCCGCTTTCATTCCGGCCATTGATCCGCCGGTTTTGATATTCAGGCCTCCAGAATCAAATGTGACTCCCTTTCCGATCAGCGCCAGCGTTCTTTTCGCGTTGACCGGCTTGTGTTCCAATACCACCAGGCTGGGTTTGCTCTGGCTTCCGGCGGCTACTGCCAGCAAGGCGCCAAATTTATTTTGCCTCAATTCCTTTTCTCTCAGCACCCGGATCTTAAGGCCATGTTTCCTGGCTCGGGAAACAATGGAGCGGGTAAACTGTTCCGGTGTTTTTTCATTTGACGGAGTGCTGATCCACTCGCGCGCGAGGATAGTACCGGCACATATGCTGCCGATCTTTTGGGGGGCACTCTTCAGTTTGCCCATGGCATCCGCTTGAACCAAAAAATTGATTTGCTTTAAGGGTTTCTTTTTCTTTTCCTTTTTGTATTTATCAAACAGATGGTTTCCCAGACAGGCGCCTTCCATCATGGATTCAACTGCGGCTGTCAGTTCCATTTTAAGTTTTTCAGTCGTCGGTACCGCGATCCATATTCTTTCAAGACCGGCTTTGATACCCTTTTTGACAGCCGTGCCACAAAATGCCCGCAAGACTTCAGGTTCAATTTTTTCAAACTTGCCGAGCCCAACAAAGATAATCCGCTTTATGTTGAAGCCTTTCAAATCATAGAGTGTGACGTCGTCGCTTTTTTCGGCCTTAAATTCCTTAAGTTTTAAAGCCTGATTGATCATGGCGTTGAGTATGTTTTTGTCTTCACAGACCGCAACAACTAGCGTATCGATTTTTTCTTTTTTCAGATCAATGGCTTTTAGGTTCAACATTTTTTTCTCCATTTTTGTTGATTCTTCTCGTATTCTAAATGCTGTATAGCAAAATATAATTAACCACGAAAGCACAAGTTGGGCCACGAAGCTGGGAGGCTATAAAGCCGGGATGCCAGGCAGTCTGCATGCTAGTAAGTCAAATAGTGCCAGAGCCTCCAGACTTTCAAGCCTCCAAGCCTTCAGGCTAACGGTTTTGTCAGGCAGACTTTACGCTGTGGCAGAACCGGAAGCAAGCTCTTTTAAATTAGACATGCTTTCCCAATTAAATGCCTCAGTTTGACAGGGCATAATCGAATTATTCGTGAAAATCGGATCGGCTTCCAGGTCGTAGCGGGACACCGTTTTTGCCTGGGGCCACATCTCCGTGTTTGGTATCGGGGAGTAATAGGCTAAAATGGGTGTTAGTTCCGTTTCTTGAACAATGCGGATCGAATGCTCGATGGATCCTAATTTCTGACCCGGCAGCCCCACCAGCAGATAAGCACCCACCTGGTGTTTTTCAAAACCGGCTTCTTTTAAGAATTTTGCGGCTCGGCTGAAATCATTTTTGGCAAGTTTGCGATCAAACGTTTCACGGTGCTCAAATTCAGTTGTTTCTAAGCCCAACCGCAGGGTCTTGAAACCCGCTTTAAACAAAAGTCGGGCGGTTTCAGCAGTGATGCAGCGGATGTGCACCGCATTGGGTGTATGGAAACGGATATCCATACCGGCCTGAATAATTTTTTTCAGAACAGGGATGGCATGCGTTTCAGCGTTGACTAAAAATGCATCATCATACAGGACAAAATCGGTCACCTGATGGGTATGGTGCCAGAATTCAAGTTCTTCAATGACCGATTCCGGGCTGCGCCACATGCGGGTGGGATTCAGCAAATGCGACGCACAATAACTGCATTTAAACGGGCAACCCCTTGAGGTGAGCAGTGGAATGTAGTTGATGCGGTGTTGCAAATCCAATGCAGGGTAGGGATAGGTATCGGGTTGCCGGGGGTCAAAATGAGGGGTTATGGCGAAGCCGGTGTATCTGGCGACGAGGTCAAACAGCGCTTCTTCGGCCGGTCCTGAAAAGATATCATCGGCCCCTGAGCTTTTAAGCGCATGATGGCGGTAAAGACTGGCGTAAATGCCGCCCAGCAGAATCGCAACATCAGGGAAAATTTGACGGATAATTGCGATGGTTTCCTGAACGCCTGTGTACCAGTAGGTCATCAGGGACGTGATCAGGATCAAATCGGGTTGCTGTGTGGCAAGCAGATCTTCCCTGAACCATCGGGGTTTGATGCCGTATCGGGAAAAGGTGCGGGGGACATCTTTGAGACAACGCGGTTTGTCTATCGGTGTTTTTAAATACGGCCCCCTGCCGTTGCGGGCGAAAGGGTCACTCAGGGGTGCCTTTGGATGAAACCGATCCAAACAATCGAAGTAATCAACCGTTGCACCATGAGACCTGAGCAAAGCGGCCAGGATCAGTAACCCTAAAGGCTTGGCCCAGAAGTCATAGGCCGCAAAATCATGGATCCAAGGATTTACCAGAAGAATATGGGGAACGTCGCGTTTCATGGAAATGTTAGTTGTCCGTTGTTTAAAATGATTCCTAATAAACTTTTTACTTTAATAAGCAATTTAAGAAAAGGCAAGGAGTAGGCTAGTAGCTTTGATGGGTTTAAAAGATGAATCTCACGAGCACTTGAAAAGGAATTACCAGAACCGATCTCAAAAATAGTAGATCACGTCCAAGAGCCCCCGCCAATTGGCGGGATTTCACTCCTTGATATTCCACATTAAGGTGTTCAAAAGGCGTGAGCTGACGCAAAAGCGCAGCATACGTATAGTATGTGAGCATTTTAAGGAGGCTCACAACGTAGCTATTGGGCGTTAGATGCATTTTTAAGATCGGTTCTTAGTCGTCTTCGTCTGTTGGGAAGTACACCATCGAGGTTTTTTTCAACTCCTCACGGCTAAACAACAGCGAGTAGTCTTTAACCGAGGTGGCCTGCGACATTTTACGGGCAATTTCACGACATGCTTGTTCATCATTGGCATGCACCATGGTATATAAGTTATATGGCCAGAATTTAGATGGGTTGCGCCGGTAGCAGTGAGATACCTGTTGAAATGACGCCATCTTCTGGCCGACATCTTCAATGCGTTCTTCATCAACTTTCCAAGCGACCATGGCATTGGCATTGAAGCCCGTGCGTTGATGGCGCAAAGTTGCTCCGAACCGCCGAATGACACCCCGCTTGCAAAGCGCTTCTAAATTTTTCAGCAATTCAGTTTCTGAAATTCCAAGTTCTTGTGCGATTTTCAGATACGGTTTTTCTATAACGGCCATATCTTTTTGGATGGAAGCGATTATCCTTTTTTCCAGTTCGGTGAGCATGGGGTGCCTATACGCGTTTAACGGTCGAAATGTCAATATTTTAAAAGGTTTCAGGTGTCGGGTGTCAGGTGTCAGCAAACAGATGAACGGATGCGAAATCTGATAATCCCAGCGTCATCGGGCTCGCTTTCCTGACACCTGAACACTGACACCCGAAACCTTTCTACGGTTTGCCGAATTTTTCAGGAAACAGTCGCCGGATATCGGCTTCCGTTGCCTTGCAAATTCCACGCTCGGTAATAAAACCGGTGACATACTTTGCCGGCGTAACATCGAATGCATAATTGGCCACATTGCTTTTTTCGGGGCAGATGAGCACCCGTGCGGCTTTAGCATCCAACCGTCCTTCCATGTAGCGGATTTCATTAGGGTCGCGCTCTTCGATCGGGATCTCTTTGATACCATCTCTCAGATTCCAGTCAAAGGAGCTGGAAGGCAGGGCGACATAGAAGGGGATGTGGTTGTCTTTGGCGGCCAGCGCCTTTAAATAGGTGCCGATTTTGTTGGCCACATCGCCGGTAGCCGTTGTTCGATCTGAGCCGACGATGACAATGTCCACTTTTCCCTGATGCATGATATGGCCGCCGGCATTATCAGTGATGATTGTGTGCTTGACACCGTGTTTGCCCAGCTCCCAGGCGGTCAGCCGGTTGCCCTGATTCAATGGCCGAGTTTCATCCACCCAGACATGCAGGTCAATGCCGCGATCAAAGGCAGTGTAAATGGGGGCGGTAGCCGTGCCATATTCCACGCAGGCCAGCCAGCCGGCGTTGCAGTGGGTCAGGATGTTGACCGGCTGGCC
>JARRJQ010000103.1:11415-14821 GCA_037388985.1 Desulfobacterales bacterium
TTTTTGCCGGCTGATCGCTTCAATCAGGGGCAAACCGTGGTTGCCGATATTTTTACAATTTTCGACTTCCTGCTCGGTTATTCGAGCGGCCTGATCTTTGGCCGTGCGTAGGCGTTCATCGGCTCTTTTTACCTTTAATATCGCGGCCAAGACAGTATCGACAGCCCATGCCAGGTTAACTGCCGTGGGCCGCGCTGATTTCAGGCGCTTAGCCGCTGCCCGCAGATAGGTGTTTTGTTCTAGTTCGTCCGGTGCGTTCAAAGCAGCCAGGTAGACACCGTAGGCGCCGGTTACACCGATGAGCGGAGCACCTCGTACATACATGTCTTTGATCGCCATAACCACATCATCGACTGTGTATAAATCGACGATTCTAAGCTCATAGGGCAACCGCCGTTGATCGATGATTTTAACCGTTTTTTCATCTGATGCCAGCCAGATTGTCCGCAGGTTTTTCCCGTTTACTTTCATGGTCGTCTATGTTTTCCGAACTGCGTCTCACATCTTGGCCAGGGCAAAATAGGTTTGGACCTCGACAAGCAGAACATGCCGTTTAAACACCTGACGCATTTTGTTTGGATTCATCAACTGATAAACGATGGGCTCGCTGCCCTGAACCTCAATGGTGACATTGGGCTCGCTGCTGCACATCCCCATGCAACCGGAAGCCACCACCCGGATATCCTGTCGATCCGTTTCGGCCATCTCTTCCATCAGGGCATTCATCACATCCCGGGCCCCGGCCGCGATACCACAGGTCCCCATGTGTACCGTGATCTTAACGTTTGCAGCACCTTCTCTCAGCGAGGTTTCCTTGGTTGTATTTTCCTTGATTTTTTATAAATCATCAATAGTTATATTGGCCATATTAATCCTCACTAAAATATCACTATTTGATCGCTTTCAGTTGAACAACGATCAGATTCGGTTAAATGGTAAATGACGGTCGGATCGGATGGGAAATGATCGTTCATTTCTTTTCTAATTTCCCGGGTATCCAATGAAAAATCCTTTCCGTCGATGCGGTGGGCGTAGATAAAATCGATTTCCGGATTGCCAATGATTAAGGTGCCGATCGTAGCCGCCATATCGCCAAGGGGTGCGCGGTCGATATGATGATAACGAAATGTGGCCTCAACTTCAGTGCCTTTGCCGGGCTTGCTATTGACGCGCAATTTCCCCTCACAGCGCTTGGCTGCAGCGGCCAAAAGTGAAAGTCCTAAACCAACCCGGCGCGTGGTTCGGGAAGTGATAAAAGGATCGTCGATATTTTCCAGTTTTTCAACAGGCATACCCCGACCATTGTCTCGAATTATAATTTTTAATTGATCCTTTTTGCGGTCTTCATCAACCTCAATCCAGATACAATCGCCACCGGCGGTAATTCCGTTTTCAACCACATCCAAAATATGTAAAGACAACTCACGCATTTTAACAAAATCTTATGTCATTACGCCGCGTTTAGAATCTTGCGTCCGTCTATTCCGCCCAGTGCCATTCGGATTTCTTCTACAGTGGGCGCCGCTAAAACAAATTCCGTCCATACCTTTCCAATATCGTCTAGAAAATGAGCATCGGAAGATGTTATACAGGGATAATTCTCTATGCCCGGTACCTGGGCCAGGGCCTTTTCCAGAGGTACCCGATAAGAGACCTCCAGCGCATCTAAAGGCAAATCCGGTGGAATAAACCCAAGCTGTCCAATGATGCTGTAAGACGGGCGGTCAACATGGGAACTGATGCAGATGCCGCCGAGTTGATGAACCTTTTTTACGATCTCGGCAAGGCTGAGTTGCGTGGCGCCGATCAGCAGCCGGGGATTTTCGCCCAGCACCTGATCGTGCTCATCGGCAATCACCTGATGGCCGAATACTTCGGGCTTATTTTTGCCGGGCAGATGGGCGTACACATATTCCTGCATCTTGAGGCCCTCTTCAATATTTTTAAAAAGCGTCACCAGATGCACTTCTTCTCTGGAGCAGATTTCCATTCCCGTCAAAACGGCGAGGCCTTGTTTTTTCCCCTCCCGCAAGGTCGCTGAGACATTTTCGACTGTATTGTGGTCACAGATGGCAATCAAATCAAGGTGCTTCTCAAGACTTTTTTGAATAATCTTTTTGGGGCTCATATCCCAGTCGCCGCAGGGCGAGAGGCAAGAATGAATGTGGAGGTCGGCTTTAAAATTTTTCAGCAACACTTGATTCCTTAATTATTCGGTTGCTGGTTTCCCGATGCCGGCGCCAAAGATACGGCCGGCCAGGCTGAATGATGAATCCGGCCACTGTAATACAGGAATGCCTTCGTGATCCGCCTTTTCGATGGTTTCATCATCCGGGCGCTGGCCTCCCGTAATGATGATTGCTGCCATATTGCGCAGTACCGCCACGGCGACGATATTCTGATGCCCCTGCACCGTCATCCAGGCACACCCTTCAGGTGCGTTGGCGATGACTTCGCTTAACAAATCGCCGCAGTAACCGCTCTTGACCTCGCGCTCAAGCCCATTTTTTCCGGCAGCTATTGGGAGGTTGAATTTTTTCACCAAATCCTTTACCCGCATCAGGCGTCATCCTTTCCGGCCGGTTGTCAAATATGGTTTAAAAAAAGCGGCTCAATCCTTCTTCCTTGTTCGGCCACCGATAAAAATACAATCCTTCAGGTCGGCATCTCCGCGTACGACATCTTCGGCAAAAGTCCGGCAATCCGGCGCGCCGCATGCCGAACAGTCTGAGCCTTCGATCAAATCCATAACTTGCTCAATTTTCTTCATGGACTCGATCGATAGAGCTTCTTTTCGGGCACCAAACAGGCGCGTTAATCTGGATGCATCTTTTTCGCTTTGGAATTTTCCTTTTTCATACATTCGCAAAATGTTTTCCCGATGCAGACGTTTTCCCAGTCCGAATCGCTTGATCATCTTTTGAACGGCACCCTTGGCAAGGTATTTGTCGATAACGGTGAGCACACCGCCTAAGCAGCCTTCGCGACAGGTTCTAAATTCGATATATTCAATATCCTGAAACAACCCCATTTCAATTTTCTGCAGATAGCTGATGGTTTCCTCCATGCCAGAAACAGCCAAAGATTGATTGATATCCATGTCGGCAATTTCGCCGCCGGACATGGCCCACATGGACGCATTGCCGGTTGCGCACGTTTCGTATTCAAAACGGGTTTCATAAAAGGGAATGCTATCAGACGCTTCAATCTGTTTCACATGTTTCAGCAGGTGAGGATAGATATCGTTAATTCCCAGGGCGACTTCGGGGGGTGAGGGTTGTTTGTCGTGAGGCAGGCATGCCGGATCTCGTTTGGTCGGGCAAGGATTGATATAATACAGGACGACGTCTTTTCCCTTTTCGCTGTATTCGGGAATCAGATGCGATCTTACCTCCCGGGCCATGAG
>JARRJQ010000104.1:0-19816 GCA_037388985.1 Desulfobacterales bacterium
ACCGGTGTGGCTTCTTTCATATCCAAAAGGAAAATATTCGGTTGTTTCCATCTTTTCACCCAGATCATTGGTAACAGCTGTTGAGCTTTGCAGATGATCCTTGTGGAAATATTGGGTTTCAGATGAAGTTATTTTGGCGATTCTCAGGTTGCCGGCAAAAATATATTTAATGGGTGTGCCGTCAATGATTTCAAAATATTCGTCGATGTAATAGGTGCTACCCTGCGAAGATGTTTTCCTGGCTCGCTTGCTATCCCCATCGTAGATAAACTCCACTTTTTGAGTGCATTGCGCTCCCGGCTGGCTGTCGATGCAATTGGTGCCGGTTGGGTTCTCCGCCGGCAGGCTGATCTGAGACGGCATATTGTCGGCGTTGTAACTGATTTCTCTGTAAGGCACTACCTCAGGGTCAGCCAGATTTGGGGAGACGGTCATATTGCCGTTTTGATCATAAGCCGGATGATGAGCCGCACCATTGGCTTCAATTGCTTTGGGCGCATGAAAGGGACCATCGCCTTCATAGTTGTAAGTTAATTTGATGACCCGTGAAGGATGAACCAGGGCCACATCCGAGGATGTTTCGGATATCAGCCGGTGGAGTTTGTCGTAGCCGTAATAGCGGGTGACATTTTTTAAATGATCGGTGATCTCCTTGATATCTCCGGCAGGCGTATATCGGTAACTTTTATTTGTAATATCGTTTGCCGGATTGACACTGGGGTCCAGGATGCGGATGTCGAGTAGCCGGGTTGATTGGCAATCGTAGCTAAAGGTTGTGGCCGTACCGTTGCCCTGGTATATGTAACCGATTTTAGCGCCGGGCTCATAATCCTCAAAGACAGCCAATTCGACTTCTTCCGGTCCGGCTACCCTGTGAATCAGGCGGGTTCCCGGATGCAGAACATAATCCACTCTGTATCCATCGGGATAGATCAGTGCGATCAGGTCGCCGGCCAAATCATATTCATTGTGTGTGGTGAAGACGGTTTCATCGCCCGCAATTTTTTTAGACACGCTGATCTGGCGCCCCATTTCATCATACTCATCATAGGTCACGGTTACCTGGCTGTTGCTTACCGAATGCAGCCGCCCGATGCCGTTAGGTACTTCCGGATTATCGTATTTGTAAGACACCTGTGAATCTAAAGTGGAATAGCTCTTGGACGTAACGCGATCCAGCTCATCGTAATCAAATTCGACGGTCTGCTGCTTGTGATCCACCTGGGCTTTTAAGTTGCCGTTGGAATCGTAATCATATTGCCAGAATCCCATATCGGGATCGTTCATGCTGCGCATTCTGCCCAGAGTATCGTAATCAAATACGGTTGCAACGCCGGCATGATTGGTGATGGTTTTTAAATCGCCGACGGCGTTATAGGTGTAGTCGGTATAAATTTCGCCTCTATCGGAATACTCAACCACCTGGATAATACGGTCCAGATAGTCTTTGACGATTTTTTTCTTCGCCAGATCCGGATCGGTGGTGGTAGTTTCAAATCCGCTATAAGAAAATGTTGTGGAAACGATACCGTGCTCGCCATCGGGACTTTCTTGTCATAAAAAGCGTTGGTATATATGGGTGTGCCGTTTTCACCGTAGTTGATGGTTTGAATTTTGCGTTGAAGTCCATCTAAATATTCATATGTGATGATGGGTGCACCGGTTCCGGTCTTGGTCGTGGTTTTGATAGATGCCGGAAAACTGCTGTCGTTATAAGTATAAACGGTCTGCCCGCCGTCCGGAAAGTCGGCCTGGATAAGTCGCCCGAGGCTATCATAAGCATAATTGGTCAGGTTGCCGTTTTCATCCTTGGCCGTGGTGACTTTCCCCGCCCGGTAATCAAATTCCAGGTTCTCTTCAACATGGCTGATCCCGTTGGTTTCCGGTCGCGCTATCCTGGAAGGATAAGTGTGGGCAATGGTTTCATAGTCGGTAATGGTGGTATTGCCCCTGGCGTCTGTCTCGGTGATTGGATTGCCATAGCTGTCATAGGTCCAGCGGGTAATCGGGTTTTCACCCCGATCGTTCCACTGCTCCCGAAACAGCTTGTTTCCGGTTCCGGGTTCATACCCGTAATAGATTTCTCTGACGGTTCCGCTTTGATTGCCGCTGACTGAAAGCTGCGTTCGCCGCCAGTTCCAGGTGCCATAATTTTCGTATTGCTGCAAAATGGTTAATTCTTCGGCTCCCGGACCCGAGCTGACGGTGGACAAAAGATTTCCGTTGGAATCATTATAAATATAACTTTGATCGATCTCGATGGTTGGCCCATCATAGATCTCCCGGTGCTTATGCACTAATTTGACGAAAGCACCCTGGCTAAAATTCACCTTATCCCAGGAAGATTCGATCAGGCCCAGGACGGCGGCAGATGGAGACGCAAACGTAATCTGATAGTCTTTGCCTTTGAAAAAATCATCCTGATGAAACCAGCGGTGAACCGTTGATTGGTCAGGATTGGTCTGAATATTAAGCTGAAATCCCCTGAACTCCCGGTCAACCGCATCGTATCTCCCACCGGAATATTCATGGCTGAAAGCAGATTGAACCCCGTTGCCATCATCTACCGTAAGCGTAGCGACGGTATTGACCACAAAGGGAAGCGTGGAGTCCGGATAGTCGTTTGAAAGACGGTAGGTAATGGTGCTCGTTGCACCCCGGCCGTTTGAAATCCTGGTTAGCAGGTCGGTGGGCCCGCCGTTGCAAATATGCGCGTAAACTCGACCGGTCGCGCTGCGGGTAACCAAATCGCTGACCCGTTTTCCCCTGACATCCGCAAGATGAACATAGCCCGGATCGGCGGAGCCTCCATGGTTGGTTAGTAGAAGCGGATCGGCAAAGGTGCCGTCTCCGTTGGAAAGGTAAGTGTAAACCCAACCGGTGGCGGTGCGCAAAATCAAATCCCCGAATCCATCCGAGTTCATCTCGGCAAAATGAACGTAGCCGGGATCCGTATTTCCCCAGGTGGCGCGAGTTTCAACAGGATCTAAAAAATTTCCATCACCGGAAGAAAAATAAACATAAAAATATCCGTAAGCCGAATGCTTGATCAGGTCGGTCAGCCCATCTCCGTTGATGTCTGCGAAATTTACATAGCCTTTATTGCTGCTGCCCTCGATTGTGCGCGTTTCAACCGGATCTGCAAAGCTGCCGTCACCGGACGATAGATAAACATAAAAATAGCCATAGGCGGAATGTTTGATAAGGTCGGTGCGGCCGTCGCCGTTAACATCTGCAAAATGAACAAAGCCGTTATCGTTGCTTCCCATGCTGGTGCGGGTTTCAAACGGAGCGGCGAAACTGCCATTGCCGTCGGACAGATACGCATAGAAATATCCAGATGCGCTGCGTTTAACCAGATCGGCCAGTCCATCGCCGTTTAAATCGGCAAAATGCACATAGCCGACATTATTGCTGCCTTTAGTCGTCTGCGATTCGGCCGGATCCATAAAATGACCGTCACCGGATGAAAAATACACATAAACATAACCCGTGGCAGTGTGTTTGATCAGATCTATACGACCATCGCTATTTAGATCGGCAAAATGCACATAGCCGACATTATTGCTGCCTTCAGTTGTGTAAGTTTCTACAGGGTCTAAAAAATGACCATCGCCGGATGAAAGATAAACAAAGTAATAGCCGGTGGCACTGTGCATAATCAAATCGGCGCGACCATCTCCGCTGACATCCACAAAATTAGCATAACCGGCATTCGTCGATCCTTGTGCTGCAATCGTCTCAACAGGCGTGTCGGCAAAATCACCGGTGCCTCCCTCGTTCCAGCCAATGGTGATCGGCGGCAGCAATGGCTGGTTGACTCTTATTAATCGGGAAAACCCGGTAGATTCTCCGTATGCATAGTCCAGGGTATAGGTCCGTGCCAGTACTCCATTGGCATAAACCGTAATGCGCTTTAATCTTTTTGCCGTAACAACCGAGGAATTTGAGACATAGTCCGGTGAAAAATCCAAGCGATCCTCGTAAGCGAAGGTGACGGAATTAGCGGCGTAACTGACATTGTCGGGATAAATCTGACCTCGATCCTGGAAGTACGTTAGGATCATGATGTTGCCGTTTGAATCCACCACCCGGTCCAGGCACCATTTAAACACCCCTTTGGCATTTTGCTGCCTCGAACCTGAGCTTTGACCGTAATAATAGCGCGTACCGTCTTTTAAAAAGGCGGTCCAGCCATTGGCGGCACTAAAATAGTATTTGGTAAAATCTTCTTCGATTTTTGCGCCATAATAACTGCTGCCCCATTCGGGCCTGACGACCAGCTCCTTTGAACCATTTTTAAGAACAATAAACTCATTGGAGTCATAGTTAACGCCGTGCCTGCTGGCCCTTTGAATGGCTCCCAGCTCCAGGCTCCAGCCAACACCCACTAAGCCGTTTTTGGATCCGCTGTTATAATTCAGCGCCAGATCATCCAACTGGATCCGACCTCTTCCCGGGGGCGTCAGAATCGGTATGTCATTGGAAGCGGCTCCTGAATTCTGGCTGTTTTTTGGAATCAGTTCATTGCCCAGGAAGCCGGGCTGATAATTTTCAGGAAATAATACCGGATCGTATTCATCTTCAGCTGCTTCAGATTTTACCGGAAAGCAGATGAGCCATAATGCCGTCAAGAATATAAAAAGTGCGGACACGGATTTGAAACGATACATATTGCCTCTCATCTTTGGACCGACCTTATCTGTATTAGGCAGCATTTATAAAATTCAGGGCAACGATGCACTAAAAGCGGTTTTAAAACCGCTTCTATTTGCAGCGTTCGTTCGCATTGCCCAGCCGGGTCGTGATTACCCCCCACCACTTTCGAATAAGCTGGCAGCTTAAATCGTGCGGGTCACAACCCCATTCTTGCATTAAGGGCCCTTTGCGGTAAACATATCCGTTCTTTTCATATGTATCCGGTGCCATTTCATTGAGATTGAAGACCAGATGCTTGTCTTTAAAATGGAGCTGCCAGTAACACTTAAGAGTCCAGCTCGAACATCCAACCGGTACCTTGTAAGCCCCGGACCAACCATATTGGTACTGCGTACACTCTACTCTGCAGGATTCAAAGAAGTAGGTGCCGTCGTTGCCGTAATCGTAATAGCAAACCTCCGGACATTGCTGGCTGTTGCAACTGACAGCCGGTTTTGGCCCGGAGCACAGATTGTCGCCTACCCGGGTGCCGTCGCTTCGCCGACAATATACGCTGCGGGTGCCTCCACCGCATGGCACACTGCAAGCCCCAGTGTACCAAGCATAGGTGACACAGATGCCGTTTATGCAGCCATCAGGGCAGAGTTCGGACGCATAATCGGTGAAATTATATTCATAACATTTACCTGCAGCACATCCGCGATCGGTGCAGCTGCGATCGCGGCGGCGCGTATTTTCATCCTGGCAGTACCAGTTTGCGTATGGTCCGCAGGTATCCTCTCCGCAGTCAATTCCCTCACAGATTTTGTCCTGACATTCGCCTTCACATTCGGGCTCCAAAGTAATTTGTTTGCTGATTATCCTGCCGAATTCGTCGTACTGGTAAAAATTTCCGGCGGGAACCGGGGCTTCGGCGGAATTGGCGGGATCGGTTCCGATGAGATATTCCTGATAGTTGCTGTAGCCGTCTCCGTCGGGATCGTCGTCTTTGCCAAGCGCCAGGTTTCCGAATTTTTCATATTCCCAGCCATCCGCCAGCGCATCATGATCATCGTCATCAGCGGCAGGAAATGATATGAACATATTGACCGCCTCATTTTCTGGGATTGGCGTTCCGGCGGCCGGATGCTGTTCAACGACCTGGTTTTTGGGAATCAAATCGCTTTCAATCGTGTTAATCAACCCGACTGTCAGGTTCGCATCGACGAGCGCGGTTTTTGCTTCGGCAAGGTGCATTCCGACTACATCCGGAGCGGTCACCATCACCGGCCCTAGCGAAACGATAAGGTCCACTGAGGATCCTTGCTGCACGGTATTTCCAGAAGCAGGACTCTGGTTGATCACACGACCGGCGAGTACCGCCGAGCTGTGTGTCCCGGTAATCACGCCCACGATCAGTCCTGCCGCCGAAATAGCTGCTTTCGCATCCACCTGATTCATGCCTGAAACATCCGGCACTTCAGTCATCCGATAATCGGCCGTGATGCTTACCGTATCCGGCACGCTGTCCATCTGGCGGTCGCTAACGATCAACTGAATTTCAAATGTGCCGGGCATATCCGCTGTAAATGAAGGCTCGTCGCCGGCCGGGTTTAAAAGAACTGCATGACTGGTTTGCGGCATGGAAGTAATCGTCCACTGGTAGGTCAGCGGATCATCTTCAATATCACTGGAGCTGCTGCCTGCCAGAGTGACTGTATCGCCGACAAAAACTGCCCGGTCTAAACCGGCGTCTGCCGTGGGCGGATCATTGATTGGATGAATGGTAATTGAAATTTCAGCAGGCTCACTGCTCAGATTGCCGTCATTGGCTTTAAAGACAAACACATCGCTGCCGTTAAAATTTTCATCCGACAGGTAAATCAAATTGGGAGCTGTGCCGGTAAGCTCGCCATGAGCCGGCTGCTGCAGAATTTCATAGGTCAGTGAATCGCCATCTTCATCTGCACCCGCCAGTACAATTGCAACCGGTGTGTCTTCTTCTGCAACCACAGTTTGGGAGACAGCGGTGGGAAAACTATTGCTGATGGCAACTTCAGGAGCAAGTAAAACAGATATGATAAGGAAAAATAAAACAGGTTTACAAAACAAGCGTCGGCTTACCAGCATAGCATTTCTCCTCCGCAAACATTTATCTCCCTGTCAACATGCCAGTACACAGCCTTATGACGAATTTTTAGCGGATAAAAGGCGGTTCATTAAATATGTGCAAGCCCATGCGAGATCATGGTTAACAGAGGAGAAAGGCGGGTTCAAGCAAAAAATAGCTGTAATATCAATATTTTACACTATTTTACGGCATTTGACAGCATTTGACAGTTCGCTAGCGCAAATTGTTTGCAAGCCGGGTAAGCCTATGGCGGGACTCTTTTTAGGTGAATGAAATTTTTAAATTCCTCTTTGGTATCGCAGGTGACAAAATCAATTAATTTTCACACATTTTTGACAGCATTTTACTTATCTTTACAGTATTTTACAGCTATTTACTGTTTTTTAAAAAAATGCTTCACATCCTAGATTTTATCATTTAAAGCTAAACTAGAGGCTTTAATTTAAAAAATTTTTTAAAGAAAAATAGATAGATTGCCGATACTAGTGACAACTAGGAGCCAGCTAGATTGTCTCCCTACTTTTTTATAAAAAGACGGAAATTATGATCGATAATCACATCGTGCAGCGCAGAAGTGGTGGGGATCGGCGGAAAAAACCCGACCGGCGCAGCGGAGTTGACCGCCGCTTCAACGGCAATTTCAATGGATCTAATGGTGAAAACGGCCAGGACATCGTTTATACCACCAAAGAGGCCTGTATCTATCTTAAAATTTCACGGCCAACCTACCTCAAGTATATCGCCGAAGGTCGCATCAAGGCCATCAAAGTCGGCCGCGGCTGGCGTACCCTGAAGACCGAACTCGATCGGTTTATTCGAGGAGATTAATTCATCGGTCGAATTCTTTTTGTGCTTTACCCGCCCCTTTAAATCACATGCACATTACACATCGTTTTATCATCGCCTTATAGCCTTAGAACTACTTTAGCGCAAAAAGCAAAGCGCAGAGCGTTAAAGACAACGCATATATGTTGACCTGCGCTTTTTAAAAACCTTGACTTTTAGAGCAATACCGATGAAGCATATGAGACACAGTGCGAATTGGAGGTTAAAATGAAAAAAATAAAGCTTGCCAAAATAGATTGCAAGCAGGTCTGTGAAGAGATCGGTGATTTTATCATCGACATGGTGACGGAGATCGGCGCCAGCGGATGTGTCATCGGGCTATCGGGTGGCATTGATTCAAGCACTGCAGCGGCGCTGATTAAAGCCGCGTTCGATCGCCACAATTCAAAACCGGCGCCACAAAGTCAAAAACTCGAACTCGTCGGCTATATTTTGCCATCAGGTGTCAGCAAGACTCGGGATATAGCAGATGCCGAATCTGTAACCGACTATCTCGATATTCGCCACGAAAAGCACAATATTGAAAACCTGGTTGATTCCTTTAAATTGACCAACCCGGAAGCCTTTGAAAGCCATTTTCATAAAGGCAACATGATCTCCAGAATCCGGGCCAATGTCCTTTCGACTAAAGCAGCAACTGAAAATAAAATCCTGGCAGGCACCGGCAACCGGGACGAGGATTTCGGCATCGGTTATTACACCCTGTTTGGGGACGGAGCCGTACACATCAGTCCCATTGCAGGACTACCCAAAAGACTGGTGCGTGAAATGGCTGCTCACCTGGGTTTGAACAAACAGATCATCCACCGCGAACCGACTGCCGGCCTGGAACCGGACCAAAGCGATTTCAAAGATCTGGGATATGATTATGATGTGGTTGAAATCGTGATCGAAGGTTTTAACCAGGGCTTTTCCTTCGAACAGCTCATCAAACACCCACAGATTGTGCCGCTGATCGAAAAGCAGATCGAGTATTACAAATCCATTTACAATAGTTACAAATTTAGCTCAGCGGAAGCCGTGGTTAAAGATGTGCTTAAACGACATGCGCAAGCCAAAAGAAAAATAAAAATCCTGCACCCGCCTTCGCCTCAGATTACGCTCTTCTACAGATAGAGTGTTTCCCCTTTTCATCATCCTTAAGCGTCCGAGGATCCTGCTTGACAACACACCACTGGCTGCCGCGAGCCTTCAATTTCCTTAATCCGGGGGCAAAGGCCCCGATGGCTGTCACCGAACTTTCATCCACCATCCGAATGCCATCCAGTGCATCGACATATCCTACTTTTGCAAAATTAAAATCCCCAAAGTTAATAGAAGTGGTTTTAAAATCCCAGATCATGTTCGAGAGCCCTGCTATCCAGCGAGACTTCACATCTGATCTTTTTAAATTAACGTGTTCAGCAAGGCGTCCCGCGAATTGAAAACGGAGCGTACACGGCAGGCAGTACGTGAGTATTTCAATTCGTGGGACAACGCAGCTATCGGACATTAGATGGGGTTTTGAAAGCACTTCTAAAAAAAGAGCTAAAGTTTCTGTCATTAATGCAGATAATAATATCGGGAGAACTATAATTTTATTTTAGGAATTAATCATTTCTTAGCCAGGGGGGCTTTGATGAACAAGGAACTTCTCTTCTTCATGCTCGCTGCGTTTCTAGTTTTCATTACGGCTCTGATCACCGGCTGTAACTCGATCCCGATCCCGGAAGACAAAAAATCGTACGTTGGAACCTGGGAAGGCGTCGGTTCTCAATTAACCATAACCGATGATGGCGCGGTTAATTACAGACGGGTAAACGGCAAATCGACCAAAACCATAACCGGCCCGGTAACAGATTTCAAAGGAGATGATTTTATTGTCGGCGCGCTTTTTGTCACCACCAGATTGGAAGTGCAACACCCGCCACATATGGAAGGAGACGATTGGTTCATGGTGGTCGACGGGGCAGCATAGCCGTAAAGATGCAATCCCTTGCTTTCGACAATCATTGGGCCGTCTTTGACACCGATTTCTGCGGCCATGTATTCCTTTAGATTCTGAATGGCCGCCAGGTTGGCTGGAAATCCGTTCCACAGATCCCATGAACGAAAATAAACAACAAAACTAAGCCGATCATCCTGAATGCGAGTGTCAATCGACCGCAGGCAGGGCGGATCCAGAAGAACGAGATCCGAGGGATGGGCGATTTGAAGGACCATCTGGTTATTTCGCTGACCGAATTTCTTATAGGTCTCGATAACCCACTCGATCTGGTTTAAAAACAGCTGGCCGTCTTCTTCAAAAACCACTCTACCGTCAACTTCGTGCTTATCGACAATTTCTGTGTTGCCTTTTTGCCACCAGCTTAGCTTATCACCGGTTAACGGAACCCGGGTGAGGCGTTCACCGTAAGTATAAGATTCGCCGGGTTCCTTACGCGGCGACATTAAGTATTCGATGTAGGCTCGATCATAGCCAGGGCCGCCGTAGATATAATCGTGTTCCACAGGATTGGGTATACCGCAGGCCGCCGGAATGTCGGGTATCAGAGGTTGGGTGCCGGGATGTTTTACGTGGCCCATGAAATAATCATATTCAAGCCGGGTTTGCCCGGCGTATGAGCCGCGATCAATGACAAAGCGCTTGCCCTGGTCAAGAATATCATAAACTGCCTGAAACCAAAGATCCGGTAAGTCTCTGGCGTAAATGCTGTGAATGTCCATAGTCAGGTGTCAGGTTTCAGGTGGCAGGCGATCATGTATCTGGAATTCGTTTGGAGGTGTTTCAGACATATCAATTCTGACACCTGAACACTGACACCTGAAACCATATGATTTAAACAGTATGTTGAATTCTTATAGAGCCGCTATACGACTTATTTGCAGAGATGCAGATTCTGCGATGAATTAATTCTAAATATCCAGCATGCTGACTTCCAAGGCATTGGTCTGGATGAACTCGCGACGCGGTTCAACCGCTTCTCCCATGAGGATCGTAAAAATTTCGTCGCTATCGGCAACATCCTCAACTTTTACTTGCAGCAGAGTGCGTTTTTCAGGATTCATGGTGGTTTCCCAAAGCTGTTCAGGATTCATTTCTCCCAGACCCTTATAGCGCTGGATGGAGAGGCCTTTTTTGCCGTCGCGCATGAAAATTTCCAGAAGTTCGGTTTTGTTTTTGGCCTGTATGCTCTCAGCTTCCTTTTCCGTATCTTTGCTTGAAACCGTAAAGGGCGGATAATCGTACTTGAGAATATTTTTCCAAAGATCCAAGCATTTTTGAAAATCACTGGAATAGATCAGACCGCGACCAATTTTTACCTGACCAACGGATTTTCCGGTTGGTTCAGAGATCAGTTGGTCCTCTCCAGAGGTAATCATTCCATCCACCACCATTTCAAAAATCCCGCGCTCATCGCTAAAGACCAGATTGTCAACGGTGTAACCTTTCTTGACCAACTGGTCTCTTAACTTTGACATTTTCTTTTCATCCTGCAGAAAAGTTTTATTGGCTACATTTTCTTTCACCAGCAGTTTGCTGATATCCGAGGGAATGCCACGTTTTTCCAAACGCGCTATAGCCGAAAAATACTCAGAAATATTGGCAATCAACATGAAAAGATTATGGCCGGATAATTCTTTCTGATCTTTGCTAAACTCCAATTTACGGCCATTGCAAATTTTTTTAAGGACAAAATCATTCAATTCGGTTTCATCTTTTAGGTAGTCTTCATCTTTTTTACCTTTGCCGATTTTAAACAACGGCGGCTGGGCGATATACAAATAACCGTTTTCGATAATCTCCGGCATCTGCCGGTAAAAAAATGTTAGCAGAAGCGTGCGAATGTGGGATCCGTCCACATCTGCATCGGTCATAATGATTACTTTGTGATATTTTATTTTTCTAATATCGTATTCTTCCTGGCCGACTCCGGTTCCAAGGGCGGTGATGATGTTTTTGATTTCCTCACTGCGCAAAATTTTATCAAAGCGCGCTTTTTCAACATTTAAAATTTTGCCCTTTAACGGCAAAATAGCCTGGAATTTCCGATCCCGGGCCTGTTTGGCCGATCCACCGGCAGAGTCTCCCTCAACGATAAACAGCTCCCGTTCGGCAGGTTCTGTAGATTGGCATTCCGCCAGCTTTCCCGGCAGGGTGGCATCCAGAAGAGCGCCCTTGCTTCTGGCCATATCGCGAGCCCGTTTGGCGGCATCCCGTGCGCGAGCGGCATCCACTCCTTTAGCAATGATCTTTTTAGCAACCGTAGGATTTTCTTCAAAAAAGGTGCTTAATTTTTCATTAACCAGAGATTCAACAAGCCCTTTGATTTCGCTGTTGCCCAGCTTGGTCTTCGTCTGGCCTTCAAACTGCGGATTTTTGATGCGCACACTGATAATCGCGGTCAGTCCTTCACGAACGTCGTCACAGGTAATTTTCACCTGCAAATTCTTCGGCAGATTCCCGTTAGTTGCATATTGGTTGATGGTGCGGGTCAAGCCGGCCTTGAATCCGATCAGGTGAAATCCGCCCTCGGTGGTATTGATATTGTTGGCAAATGAAAAAATTTTTTCTGTATAGGTATCATTGTATTGAATGGCAACTTCTATCTCATTATCATTTTTGATGCCTTCCATAAAAATCGGTTTAGGATGTAGGGAGCTATGTCTGCGGTTAAGATACTTCACATAATCGACGATACCGCCTTTCTGGAAAAACTCTTCTTTGGCATCGGTCCGTTCGTCTTCGATGGTAATTTTGAGTCCTTTATTCAAATAAGCAAGCTCTTTTAGGCGGCGGACCAGAACATCATAACTGAATTCGCTTACCTGAAAAATTTCCGGATCAGGAATGAAGTGAACTTTGGTGCCCTGTTTGCGGGTATTTCCCTTTTGTTGCAGTTCACTGGACTTTTTACCCTTTTCGTAAGTTTGATAATAAACTTTTCCATCCTTATAAATTTCAACTTCCAGGAAGCTCGATAGGGCATTGACAACCGAAACACCGACTCCATGCAGACCACCGGAAACTTTATACGAATGATCGTCGAATTTACCGCCGGCATGCAGTTTGGTCATCACGACTTCGACAGCCGGAACTTTTTCTTTCTTATGGATACCGACGGGTATCCCCCGGCCGTTATCGATTACGCTGACACTGTTGTCATCATGAATAATAACATTGATTTTGTTGCAATAGCCTGCCATGGCTTCATCGATACTGTTGTCCACAACCTCATAGACTAAATGATGCAAACCGGCGACATCCACATTGCCAATATACATCGCCGGTCTTTTGCGGACCGCCTCCAGGCCTTCCAGTACGGTAATGTTGTCTTCTGTATAATTGCTTGGTTTTAGATTGTTTTTCATATTCGCATCGGCATAATTACGCTTAAATAGGTTTTATCCTCTTCGCCTTCAATTAAACATGGCTTTTCTTCATTGGTAATATTGAGAATGACTTTATCATCATCCATTACATTTAATGTTTCGATAAAAAATTTTGGATTGAACATAACGGTAATGGAATTGCCGCTATACTCAATATCCATATCTTCCTTGGATTCTCCGATATCGGGATTGGTGGAGGTAATGACCAGTTGATTTTTTTCAAAATTAAAAATGACTCCTTTGTAATCTTCTGAACTTAAGATAGACATGCGTTTGAGCATCATCAAAAACAATTGTCTGTCCAGCACAATAGACGTTCCGCCTTTTTTAACAATGATATCCCCGTACTCAGGAAAATCACCTTCCAACAGCCTGATGATAAGTGTTTCTGAATCTTTTTGGACAACAAAATTACTGTCTTTGAAACCAATTTTAACCGCACCCTCAGAATCTAAAAACTTGCTAACTTCCACAAGGCCCTTTTTGGGAATCATGACATTATTCCAGGGCGGTAAAACGGAATCTTTATCAAATATATAATCCACTTTTGAAAGACGGCTGCCATCGGTAGAGACAAAACGAAAAATGGTATTCTTTTTATCCTCAATGCGCTCAGCATAAATACCGATTATGTGAGCCCGTTTATCATCGGTAGCCCCGCTGACAATAACCGATCTTTCAATCATTTTTGTAAGCGCCGTGGAATCAATTTTAAAAAATTCAACAGCCTCTAATTGGGGAATTTCCGGAAAATCATCCGGATTCAGACCCACAATGTGATATTCGACATTTTTATTGCCGATTTCGATCCAGTGGTTTTCGACTTCGGTTAAAAGAATATCTTCACTCGGAAAGTCTCGAACAATTTCATAAAATTTTCTTGCATTTATGGCAATCATCCCTTCTTTTTCAACTTTAGCCGGATAGAACCCCTTAAAACCGGTTTCCAGATCTGTAGCTGAAATCGATACGTTGTTTTTATCCGTCTTTATCAAAATATTGGTGGTGATCGCCAGATTCGTTCGGCGTCCTGTCAAACCCTGAACCTTTGACAGGACCGGAAGCAGATTGCCTTTTTTAATGATAACTTTCATAACCTATTCCTTAATATTATATATAATAAAAAGATAATAATAAATAAGGGATGTTCAAACGCCTAATAACTCTTTAAAACGCTTAAATTATAAATAAATAATTGATAGGCAATGGTTGATATCTTTTCAATTTTAATGTTGATAAAGGGCTTAATGTTAACAAAACGATAAAATTGTTTATAACCTTTGATCTATTAACATCTTATTAGCTAATTATTAACCAATCCATTTTTTTATCAACGCAATCTCACGGCCTTCCCAGTTGTTTGATATTCTTAATTTTATAAAGTATTTATACAATTTTTCTAAAAATTGCAAGATCTTATCATAAAGAAATATTTTTTCTAAAACAGCTGCTTCTAAATCATCCTGGCTTTCAGGTGGAGCAGTTTGAGGAGTTTTCAGACTGCTCAAATTCAAGCTTTCTCCTTTCAGCGTGAATTGCCATTTTTGTTGCGCAGACCGGTAGATCAGATTGAATTCAGCCACCAGCGCGCCTTTTTTCAATGCCAGCTTTGCTTCGTCAAGATCGGCGTCTTCGCCTTTTATCGTGATCCTTTCGACAGCCTTTTTATTCCTTTTTTTAAGGACAATGCGATTGCCGATTTCAAAGGAGGTTAACTCCGGATCCAGTTTTTTTAAGATGGAAAAATCCTGTTCGATCACGAACCACAGCCAGGTTAAAAATTCATCACCTATAAATTTAAATCTATTGTAGGCAACTGCGACATCTAACATTTATTTTTGTTTATCCTGCAAATTTTGTCGGAGAAATTTCAATAAGGATATCTTTTTCGGCCGCCGTAAGATCCGAGGCTAAATGAGCAGCCGTGTAAGGAAACATCCGAATCAACTTTAAATCAAACGACCGTAAAAATAATGTTTCCAATTCTTCATTTGACGCTTTTAGATTGGAGAAAAACCACAGAACCGACGCTTCATAGTTCCAGATAAGGTCATAAACATAAGGCGTTGCCGGAACCTTTAAATTCAAACGCTCAATGACCTGGTCTTTAATGATCTGTTTTTCGCTGCGCGACAACTGCTGTCTGCCGTTGTCGGCCATACGGCGGGCCGATTCAAGCATAAAATGCTTTTTGACAACCCTGGGGGGAATCGACTTTTTATCGACTCGCAGCGAAAAAAGAAGATAGTTGCCATAAACGAAGTCTCTTCCGCTAAAATCCGGTTGATACGGTTTTTTAAAAGAAGTCCAGCCAACCGCCTTTTCTATAGATTGGTCATCTATTTCGGAAATCGAATTTATTTTAAGTCCGGCAGCGACCTTTTCCAAAACCGGTGCCTTTAATCGACCTTCAACTTTATAGCGGGTGATCGAAATTAAGCTGGACAAAATACTCATCTTAAGAACGTTTATCCAAATTCTGTGAAAATTGAAATTTAATTAAAACTACCATATGTAGTATATTAAACAAGTTAATGTAAATATATAGCGTTTTTATCAAAAACTAACAAGCTAAATTTACTGTTATAAAAAATATTAAAAAGTGCTATGGGAGAGAGGTTGGCCCGCTAGCCCGTTAAGCCCGATTATGAAACCAGCGAACCGGCTCAACGGGCAAACGCGGCAACCATCTGTCTTAATGCCCTTGGTTCCCCAAATTGCTCAGAAATTCATTATAAGGATTATATTAAAAAGTTACGAGATGAAATTTATCGCCGACCTGCATGTTCACTCCCGATACTCAAGAGCAACCGCTAAAAACCTGGATCTGGAAAATTTGTATATCGCCGCTCAGCTTAAGGGTGTCACAGTGGTGGGAACAGGGGATTTTACCTATCCGGCATGGTTTGAGGAAATTTCAGAAAAGCTGGTTGCCGCCGAACCCGGTCTGTACAAACTTAAAGATGATTTGGCCCGGCATTGCGATAACCAGGTACCGGAATCCTGTCGCGGGATGGTACGTTTTATTAAAATCGGCAACATCAAATCTGACGGTCGGCCCATACTGGGTTTGGACGCTCGTGACCTGCTTGAAATTTTGCTTGAAACTTCCGACCAGGCTTTTTTAATTCCGGCTCACATCTGGACTCCCTGGTTTTCAATGCTTGGCTCAAAATCCGGCTTTGATTCAGTCGAAGAATGCTTTGAAGACTTAACCCCTCATATTTTTGCGGTTGAAACCGGGCTTTCTTCTGATCCGGCTATGAACTGGCGGGTCTCGTCTTTGGATGGTTTTACCCTGGTTTCCAATTCAGATGCGCATTCGCCGTTAAATCTGGGTCGCGAAGCCAATTTGTTTGACACGCAGCTCTCATATCCGGCAATAAAAACCGCCCTCAAAACCGCAGACTCCAATCAATTTTTAGGAACCTTCGAGTTTTATCCCGAACAGGGCAAGTATCATGTTGACGGACACCGGGCCTGCAACATTTCATTTTGGCCTGAAACCACCTTAAAACATGAGGGTCAGTGCCCGACATGCGGTAAACCTTTGACACTGGGCGTTTTATATCGAGTCGAAGAATTAGCAGACCGCCTTGAAGGCCAAAAACCGTCTCGCCGATCTCCTTATTTCAGCATCATCCAGTTGGAGCACATTTTATCGGAGATATTGCGGGTGGGTTCCGGCTCAAGAAAAGTCCAACAGGCTTATCAGACGGCACTGGTTAAACTGGGTTCAGAGTTTAAGATTTTACACAATCTGGATTCCGATGCGATCAATCAGGCCGGAATTCCGCTGCTGGCTGAGGCTGTTCAACGAATGCGTCGCCGAGAAATTGACATCATTCCGGGATATGACGGAGAATACGGTCGGGTGCGGATTTTTAAAGACCATGAGCGCCAATTGCTTATGGGGCAACAATCCCTATTTAAAGTAAACACCAATCTGAGACGGCTGATTTTTTCAGCCAGTTAAATGACCGGCAGCGCCTTGCCGTGGAGCATCCGGATGGATCCCTGCTGATTGTTGCCGGACCCGGAACCGGCAAAACCCGAACGCTGACCATGCGAATTGCCTATTTAATTTTGCAAAAGGGTGTATCGCCCGCAAACATTTTGGCGGTAACCTTTACCCGTAAAGCTGCGCAGGAAATGCAGCAACGGTTGCAAGCGATTTTAGGCGATACTCACAAACTTCCGCTGGTGGCCACGTTTCATTCGCTGTGCTTTAAAATATTAAATGAAATAAAGCCAGAAAGAGTTGAATCCGTCATTGATGAAGACGACCGTAATGCCTTGATCCGCGAGGCGATCAAACAGGTTAAAGATCGCGGGATTCGTGTTTCTCAAAAGGCGCGAACCTTAATGGATCAGATCATTACGGCCAAGCAGCAGATTCTTAATCCGGAAGATTTAACGCAGGCCGACCATATCACGGCTGATTCGCGTACGCTTGCCGAAGTTTATCACCGTTATCAGAGCCTCTTATCCATTCAGGGATTAAATGACTATGAAGATTTAATTTTTAAAGGGGTACAGCTGCTGGAAACCAATCAAAAGGTGAGCACAAAATACCGCGATCAATTCCAGCATGTTTTTGTAGATGAATATCAGGACATCAATCACGGCCAATACCGTATTGTGCGGGCGCTGGCTACCCGGGAATTTTCAAATCAAAATCTATGTGTCATCGGCGATCCGGATCAGTCGATTTACGGCTTTCGCGGATCCGATGTAGGCTATTTTACCCGCTTTGTAGATGATTATCCCGATGCCGAGGTCATCCATTTAACACGCAATTATCGATCAACGGCAGCTATCGTCGATGCCGCATTTCAGGTGATAAAGGAATGGCGACTGAATTCAGGCGATGCCAGGACCTATTCTCAAACAGAGGGTGTTAAAACCATCAGCATCCTTGAGCTTGCCACTGCAAGGGCCGAAGCTCATGCGATTGCCCGTGTTATTTCCCAAATGGTGGGCGGAACCGGCTTTCATTCCATCGATACCGGTCAGGTCGCCGATGCCAATCTCGTTTCCGCCCGCAGTTATCGGGAATTTGCCGTGCTGGTTCGCACCCACCACCAGCTCAAAATCGTCGGTGAAGTTTTTGAACAGGAAGGTATTCCCTTTCAAATTGCCAGTCGCCAGAATTCATACAAGAGCCGGGGTTTAGCCGAATTGATCTCTGCATTAAGAATTCTTGAAGGATCCGGAAGCGATCTTGATTTAGATAACGGCATGTCATTATTTTCCGTCGAGCTGCATAAAAAAGCAGCCGATCATTTTAAATCCTGGTGTTATGCAAAAAAATTCTCGCGGCAGCAGGGATTAATAAATGCCAGGCGCTTTCCAATACCCGGCTTAAGCCGTAGCCAGCAGCAAAAATTAATCGATTTTAGCGAAAAGCTCGATTTCCTCCAAAACGAGACCAGCGCAATGACGGTCAGCGAAAAGCTGAGGTATCTCGCCCAAATCCCCCGGCTCAGCGCCATGCTGAACACCGACTTTCAATCCCAGGAAGCCTTTAAGCATCTGCTGGCCTTTGCGGAAGATTTCAGCGACAATATGGCTGGATTTTTAGCCGGCGCGGCGCTTGATACCGATACCGATGCGTATCTGCCTGCCGCGGAAAGAGTCGCCCTGATGACCATGCATGCAGCCAAGGGTCTGGAATTTCCGGTGGTGTTTATCGCCGGATGTGAAAACGACCTGATTCCGTTAAACCGTGAAGGTGCTGAACCGGCTGATATCGCTGAAGAACGCCGCCTGTTTTATGTGGCCATGACCCGGGCCATGGAACAGCTGTACCTCACGCGGGCGAAAAAACGCAGTATTTACGGGAAGCTTTTAGACCGATCACTTTCTCCTTTTGTTGCCGATATTGAAGCCCGCTTGAAAAAAGACGATTCTCCGAAGCTCAAACAGATAAAAAAGAAAGAAGCCGCCCAAAAGCAACTCAAGCTTTTCTAAAATGCATGGCACATAATGCATAGGATATGGCGAAATCTGAAATTTGCCCCGTGCTCCAGGCCCCAAGCTGTCCTTTTTTAATTAAAGATTCTTTAAATCTTAGTCGATAATCAAATTGGAAGCGAGCAGGCCGCTTGCTGTTTCAACTGCTTGGGCCAGTGATTTCCGACCTATACAAGATATAGTGGATGTATATCGGAACTCATTAAAATCATTGGATATTATTATAAATCCCTTGTGTTTAAAGTAAAGCTATAGTAAAATTTATTATACAGACATTCAAAGGGGGTCTTCTCGCGCAGAAGAATTTAGAATAGATTTTGAGGAATGATGAGCGGACGCGGTTTTAGGCTTTCAAGAATCTGTGTTTTTAGCGCAATCTTTATTCTTATGGCCGTTATTTCATCGGTGCATGCGGATATTTACATGTATATCGATGAAAACGGGGTGATGCATTTTACCAACACGCCTACCTCCAATCAGCACGATTACAAAGTTTATATTAAAGAAAGAGCATCCATCTCCGCGAAATTTTCTACAACCGACAAATATGATCATTTCATTTCAGATGCCTCCAGAGAATTCGGAGTCGACTCTCGTCTGCTGAAAGCGATGATCAAAGCCGAGTCTGATTTTGACCCGCGGGCAATTTCTAAAAAAGGTGCCATGGGTCTGATGCAGATCATGCCGGAAAACTTCAAGATGCTAAATCTGAGAAATCCCTTTGATCCCTGGGAAAATATCAAAGCCGGGGCGCGCTATTTTAAAGCGCTTCATGAGCGGTTTAACGGAAAACTCGCCTTATCTCTGGCGGCTTACAATGCCGGGCCGACAGCGGTCGACCGCTATAAAAAC
>JARRJQ010000105.1:0-8040 GCA_037388985.1 Desulfobacterales bacterium
GGCCTAGACCCGGATCGCGTGATTATCAACATCGACAAGTACGGCAATACGACAGCCGCTACTATCCCCCTGGCGATGTCTGAGACTTATCGGGCAAAAAAGTTGAAAAAAGGAGACTGGGTAATCATCGCGGCTTTCGGCGCCGGCTTTACCTGGGGCAGTATGTTGTTCCGCTGGGCCATTGATTAGCTCGGTTTGCTCGTTAGCCCGTTGGCCGGTTAAAAGAGGCTTTTTCCCTTCTATTACGGACTAACCGGCTCAACCGGCAACCGGCTAAACCTTTCATAAGTCGATATTATATGATTTGATTTTGCTTAATAGCGACGGATGACTGATTTCCAGCAATCGCGCTGCGTGGGTCCGGTTACCACCCGTATGCGTTAATGCGGCGGTGATGAGTTTTTTCTCCATCATTGCCTGGGCGGCTTTGAGCGAATAGCCGTTAAAAAGATCGTTCAATTGACTTTGTGCGAACCGCTGCCCTAACTCTACCGGAAAATGCTCCGGCAAAAGCAACGTGTCTTCGCTCAATACCATCGCCCGTTCGATCGCATTTTCCAGCTCCCGAACATTTCCAGGCCAATGGTATTCAAGCAAAAGGGACATGGCGGCGGGCGAAATGCTGTGGGTTTTTTTATTTAGACGACTTTTAAACCTCTCAACAAAATGATCGCACAAAAGAGGGATATCCTCCCTGCGATCACAAAGGGGCGGGATTTTTATGGTCAGGACGTTCAGGCGATAAAACAAATCCTCACGAAAGGTGCCCTTTTTTACCTCGGCCTCGAGATCCTTGGCAGTGGCAGCGATGACACGCACATCGATTTTCGTTGATTTTGAATCACCGATCATCCAGATTTCATTTTCCTGTAAGGCTCTTAACAGTTTAACTTGCAAAGCCAGCGGCATTTCACCGATTTCGTCTAAAAAAATCGTGCCGCCTTCTGCTTCCTGAAAAAGTCCCTTTTTATTTTTATCCGCGCCCGTGAAAGCACCCTTTTTATAACCGAACAATTCGGTTTCCAGAAGGGTTTCGGGAATTCCTCCGCAATTTACCGGAACCAGCTGCATTTGGGAGCGATCGCCTTCAAAGTGAATCGCCCGGGCCATGAGTTCCTTTCCGGTGCCGCTGTCACCCAGTATCAGCACGGTTGTCTTGTACTGGGCGGCTTTGGCAGCAACGCGTAACGTGGATTGCATCGCCTCGCTTTTGCCCACCAGGTTGCCGAAATGATAGTTGCTCTCAATCTTTTTTATTCGTTCTTTTAGCAGGCGGTTCTCCTGCCTTAAGTTTTCGCGCTCCTCAGCTTTCTTCAGGGTCAGATAAACCTCATCGGTTTTAAACGGCTTGGAGATATAATCATATGCACCCAGTTTCATCGCCTCGATAGCTGTGTCAATCGTTCCGTAAGCAGACATCATAATGACGGTGGTGCACCCGATTTTATTGCGACTTGCTTTTAAAAAGTCCATTCCACTCATGTTGGGCATCTTTATGTCACATAAAATAAAGTCATAGACGGTGCTTTCAGTCATTTTCAACCCTTCATGGCCGTTTGCTGCAGTTTCAACGATATAGCCGGCTTTGCCCAATACCGTTGAGAGCATATGTCGCATGTTTTCTTCATCATCGATAACCAGAAGTCGTTTTCCCGGCATTTTCGCTTTCATTTTTTATCCTCGGTAATTAGCGGAGTCGGCCGCTTTTTTGATTTCGGAATGACTTTCATTTGGTACTCCATCGACTTCACCTTTAAAAACAGGCAGCTTCAGTGTCATGGTTGTGCCTTCTCCGATTTTACTGTCAACTTTCATTTCGCCGCCGAAACCCTCGATTATCATATAACTGACGGAAAGCCCAAGACCGGTGCCCTTGCCCGGTTCTTTGGTTGTAAAAAAGGGATCAAAAATATTGCTGAGATTCTCTTCGGATATCCCCGGGCCATTATCGATAAACACAATCTTTAAAAAGGATCGGGCATGCACCGGTCGGTCGGAATTTGCATCAATCATTGAACTGCGGATGGTTAGTTTACCTTTGGTTGATTTGGCGCCAGAAGAAATGGCATCTGCTGCATTGATGATCAGATTTAAAAAGACCTGCCGCAGCTGGTTGGCATCTGCCAGGACCTTGTCGTTTTGAGCTTCCAGACAGCATTCAAGCTCGATATTTGACATTAACGGTTGCACATTTAGCACCTGAGCAATATCGTCGATTAATCCATGGATGGATACAACCTTTAGGCCGGTAGCCGACGGACGCGAAATCTCAAGAAGCTGGCGGATAATGGTATTGATCCGCTCGATTTCTTCTTCGGTTCGATGAATGTATTCTTTTTTCTCGGTATTAGGAATGTCTTTTTGCTTGAGCAATTCAAGATATCCCATGACGATGCCAATCGGATTGCCGATTTCATGAGCAATACCGGCTGAGAGCCTGCCCACCGATGCCAATTTTTCTGCTCGAATAATTTCTTTCTGCGCCTTTTTCAGCTCGAGGTTGGCGGATTCAAGAGAATTGACGGTCGCGCGCAATTTTTCCTTGTCGGCAGATATGCGGCGTAACATGCTGTTTAAAGCCCCCGACAACCGATGAAGCTCATTGTCCCCTTTGCGCACTGAAAACAGCATTTCATCATCTTCGCGGTAATCTTCGGCTCGCCGAGCCAAGCGTGCCAAGGGCTGAAAATAAACCTTGGAAAGACGATAGATACCGATAAACGTCAGAATCACCGTGTTAATAAAGAGGTAAATAAATAACATCTTCTGGGATTGTCTCAGGGATCGGTATATCCCTTTGAGCGGCAGGACGATGCTGACAGCAGCAATTGATTGGCCGTTTTGTAGCAAGGGCATTGAAAGAATCAGGTTGCTAGGTTGCTTCCAAAAAACACCCCAGGTTGTCCCGAAAAAATTGGCCTCATGCTTTCCAGACCGTATCACTGTGCGGCAGTTTTTTAGCAGTTCATCCTGTACGACTTTAGGGCTGCTTCCGAAAGAAATGCGCTCGCTGTTTTTTCCCAGAACCTGTGCGTCACTAATGCCGGCTTCGGTTAACAGGCGCTTAACCTCGGCTCTGGAAATAGATGGAGATGGATTTGACTCAAGACTCAAGCTTTTCAGCAGATCGGCCTCGAGGGCGGACAGGACAAACTGGCCTCTGGCTACCTCATTACGAACGATGTCACGCTGAGCGGTCATTACCGTCACAATGTTAATCAACAACATGGCCACAAAAAATAGGATGGCAATGTTGAATGCGATTTTTGTTTTCAGGCCGCGAAAAAGCACAGCAATCCTTAAGTATTTGCTTTTTTTGGTGTTATTTATATAAAAAGTTTATCACAGTCTATTTTTGATTGCAAATATCGTGCCATTTTTTAAATAAATTCAGTATATTGACCTACCAGCCGGCAGGCCTTTAACTAAAAATCAACTCCTAAACAAATTATACCGAAATTATTCAAACTTGGCGAAATTAAAAAGAAAATCACAAAAACCGGCAATGGTGAAGGAATTAAATCTAAGGAAGGTTAAGGAAAGGCCAGCCGACCCATGGTAATTTGAAGCGGCTAAAGTGTGGTGCCCGCCCATGACGTGTCGTTTTACGCCATGAATTGTCCTCCCGAAGCCATGAGGTGTCGTTTTATGCCATGAGGTGGCGAAAGCCTTTGCCAGATGCTCTTATTTATGATGCCACTGTTTCATGTGCTCGACAGGTACTCGATATTGGGCGATTTGCCTTGAGATTGCAATGAGTTCACCTTTTTGATCCCAGATGACACCATCTTCTTCTAAAAGCCCACAGGTGATAAAACGTGTTCGAAAACTGCATTTCAGCCAATCAGTTGTCGGAATGTGACGGATATTCACAGACATTTCAATCGTTGGGACCCATGCTACCATTCCTTGACTCGATAGAGCTGCCGGTGGAAACGAATCGGCGACGAGCAGAATCGATGATACATCAAAGGGTCGGTCGTTTTTAAATTTTATCCATCCTTTACTTTCGGATCTATCAGCCAATTTCCCCGACATCCAACCTGTGCAGCTGGGGTCCAATCGAATATCCATTTGCCTGAAAAGCGTATAATTTGGAACCTCAGGTACCGATATACATTTTTCTAATTCTGCAATATCGGATCCCGATTTTTCAAAACTTTCTACTAGACACTCCTTATTTTCATCGGCAAATGTGCCAAATGCCCTGATCTTTTCCTTTCCTTTTTGGTTTAATCTGGCTTGCAAACGATTAAATTGTCTTGAAGTGGACATCTTTTCGATCCAAACTTCGGCGCCTCCTGGCTCGCAGCGGCTTAAAAAATTAGCTGTTATGATAGGAGTTGATTTCATTTCAGTATGATACATCATGGCTTTGACCAAAATAGCCATTAAATAGCCGCCATCGGGAATTCCATTTATGGACCAATTCTCTGTAATATCTCCGGAAAAAGAAAAGGGTTCGCCCGGCTTAAATAAAATATCCTGATCAAATTGGTGCACTTGCGTTCCTTTCAGACCGAGGAATTATTTTTAAATGCTGAAAGTGCCGGGGCAATCCACTATGGACATTGCCCCGGTTATCTATCATTCATCCAGCCAGTTAAAGGTGCGATCCACCGCCTTTTTCCATTGCCGGTAATATTTTTCCCTGGCTTCCGGCGTCATGGACGGATACCAGGTCTTGTCTTCAGCCCAGTATTGTCTCAGCTCATCCAGACCATTCCAGAATCCCACGGCCAGGCCGGCGGCATAGGCCGCCCCCAGGGCAGTGGTTTCGGAAACCTTCGGACGGATGACCGGTACATTCAAAATATCGGATTGAAATTGCATCAGTACTTCATTGGCCACCATTCCGCCGTCCACTTTGAGCTTGCTCAGTTCCACAGCGGAGTCCTTGTTCATGGCGTTGACAATGTCACAGGTTTGATAAGCACAGGCTTCCAGGACTGCCCGGGCAATGTGACCCTTGTTGACATAGTGCGTCAGTCCCACAATCACACCCCTGGCATCCGAGCGCCAGTAAGGTGCAAACAGACCGGAGAAGGCGGGTACAAAATAAGCGCCACCGTTATCTTCAACTGTTTGCGCCAGAGTTTCAATTTCCGGTGCACTGGAAATGAGTCCCAGGTTGTCCCGCAGCCACTGGACCAGGGCACCGGTAATCGCAATGGAGCCCTCCAGGCAATATACCGGCGCCTGGTCATTGATCTGATAGCCAAGGGTGGTGAGCAGGCCCTGGTGGGAAACGATTGGGGTGGTACCGGTGTTGAGCAGCAGAAAACTCCCCGTGCCGTAAGTGTTTTTTGCTTCGCCCATATCAAAGCAGCTTTGCCCCACCAGGGCTGCCTGCTGGTCCCCCAAGGCCCCGCAAACCGGGATAGTAGCTACCAGGGGTCCGTCTGTTAAGCTGGTGCCCCACGTGTCGTTGTCGGAGGAAGGCACGATGCGCGGCAGAATCTGCGGCGGAATGTCCAGGATTTGCAGGATTGCTTCGTCCCATTGAAGGGTTTGCAAATCCATTAGCATGGTGCGGCTGGCATTGGTAACATCGGTAACATGGGATCCGCCTTCAGGCCCGCCGGTCAGCCACCAGATAATCCAGGTTTCCATGGTACCGAAAAGAGCCTCGCCTTTGTCTGCTCCTTGGCGGGCCATGGAGACGTTATCCAGAATCCATTTGATTTTAGGACCTGAAAAATAGGTAGCGATGGGCAGTCCGGTTTTTTCGCGAAAACGGTTCTGGCCCCGATCTCGGCTGAGTTCCTTGCAAATTTCAGCGGTACGTGTGCATTGCCATACAATGGCATTCATAAAAGGCTTGCCGGTGTTTTTATTCCAGAGCACGGTTGTTTCCCGCTGATTCGTGATGCCGACGGCCGCAAGGTCCGAACCACCAACTCCTGTTTTACAAAGTGCGCCGCGGATGACGTCCTGCGCGTTTTTCCATATTTCTTCGGGATTGTGCTCGACCCAACCCGGCTGCGGAAAAATCTGTTCATGCTCTTTTTGTTCCCAACCGACTATTTTACCGGTGTGATCAAATATGATGAATCTATTGCTCGTTGTGCCCTGATCTAATGCGCCCACATATTTGGCCATGGTTGGTCTCCTTGGGTTTGTTTCTATCTAAAAAAGCTTTTTCAGAGGCGGTGCACCCCTTTTGGAAAAGCTCAGATTTCATAATCCATATAAAAAAATAATTTAAAAAACCCCTACCACCTCGCTCAAATCTCAAACAGCTTGCAAAGCGTCTCTTAGATCATCAATCAAGCTTTCTACCGGCTCGATGCCGACCGAAAGCCGCACTAGGCTCTCGCTGATACCGGATTTAGCGCGATTTTCCGGGCTTAATCCGGCGTGGGTATTGGTGATGGGCTGATTGGCCAGACTGGTTACCCCCCCGAGGCTGGTGGCCAGTTTAATGACCTTGAGCCGGTCCATAAAAAACTTTGTTTGATCGAAATCCCCGTCGATCTCAAAACTGAGCATGCCGCCGAATCCCTTCAGCTGTCTTTTGGCGATCTCATGATCCGGGTGGGAGCTTAAGCCCGGATAATAAACCGTTTTGATCTTGGCAGCGGTTTCCAGAAATGCGGCAACCTGCATGGCGCTTTTGTTTTGGCGCTGGATCCGTAATTCCAGCGTTTTAAGCCCCCGGGAGGCTAAAAAGGCCGTCAGCGGATCCATGACACCACCCAGAATTTTTCGATGGGTCCAGAGCTTGTCAAAATGCGTCTGGTTACAACAAAGGAAACCGGCGATGATGTCGTGATGGCCACCGATATATTTGGTCGCACTGTGAATGACGATGTCCACCCCCAAATCGAGCGGTCTTTGATTGATCGGTGAGGCAAAGGTTGAATCCAGCATCACCACTGAACCTTGCTTATGGGCGGCCGCCGCCAGCAGTTTGACATCGACGATCCGCAGCAAAGGATTGGTGGGGGTTTCAAGATAAAGGAGATCAACGCCTTTTTCGATTTCCTTTAAAAGCTGCTCGGTATCTCCGCATTTTACAAACAACACTTCAACGTTAAGTTTCGGCAAAACATCGTTTAAAAACTCAAATGTCCCGCCATATAGTTCGCGAGTGGCGACAATTCTGCTAGCGGCATGAACATTGGCCATAATGGCTGTGGTAATGGCAGCCATTCCCGAACCAAAACCCAGGGCCCGATCATAGCCTTCTAAAGCCGCCAGTTCTTTTTCAACCTCGACAACCGATGGATTGTCCCATCTCGAGTACAGGTATCCGCTTCGGTTTTGCACCACATCGATCAGATCATCGGAAAAATCGAATTTATACGTGGCACTTAGATGCACCGGGGGTATAACGGGTTTGCCCTTCATTTAACAGACTCCTTTCCCGCAACTCGGCTAACAATGCACAAATTAATTTTGCATGCTTCTGTTATGCCCAAGTAAGGCTCTAACAACCACGAAAAACACGAAGATCACCAAGAAAAAATGGCTGAATTTCCCTGCTCAACCTTCGTGATCTTCATGGTGCGATAACAAACGGATCCATTCGACTATTCTTTCCGCAGAGGCTCATAGTTTTTTGGTTACGATAGCCCAGCGGTGCAGGCTATATATTACAGCTTTGTAAAAATAGAAACAAAAAACCCGGAATCAAAAATTGACTCCGGGCTTTGAAAAAATTCCGGCGGCGTCCTACTCTCCCACCCAGCTTCCCGGGCAGTACCATCGGCGCTGAAGAGCTTAACTTCCGTGTTCGGGATGGTAACGGGTGTGACCTCTTCGCTATTGCCGCCGAAAACTGATTATTCGTGTTTGGTAATTAGTGTTTGGTGTTTATTGTTTTTTTAATCTGGATATAAATAGGCGAGCCTTTATCGCAATTGTGGAAATTATTTTGTGGCCAAGCCGCACGACCGATTAGTACCGGTAAGCTCAATGCGTTGCCGCACTTACACATCCGGCCTATCAACCTCGTCATCTTCGAGGGGTCTTAAGTTTCTCCTGTTGCCAGGAGAAAGGGATATCTTATCTTGGGGTTGGCTTCCCGCTTAGATG
>JARRJQ010000106.1:0-8488 GCA_037388985.1 Desulfobacterales bacterium
GAAATTTCTTTTGCCAGTCTATATTTACTGTCTTTTTTCTCGATGACCTTTAGATCTTTCAGCGATTTAATGAACTCCTCAATGAAAAAAGGGACCCCTTCTGTTTTTTCCAGCACCAATTCCTCAATGCTTTCATCAATGTCTTCTGCCCCCAGCAGATGCGACAGCATGGCAAGGCTCTCACGGTTGGAGAGCCGGTTCAGGTTTACCTGGCTATGATAGGATTTGCCGCCCCAGGTATGCACAAATTCAGGTCGGTAGGTGAATATGAGAAATACCGCCGTGCCCGGAATACTCTCCAAAAGAAATTTCAATACTTCCTCTGAGCTCTTATCTGCCCAGTGAAGGTCCTCAATCGCCATCACCAGCGGTCTAATCCCCGAGCCTTTGAGAACGATGCGCTTCAACGCCTCAATGATCCGATCCCTTCGCCCCTCGGGACTCATCATAATTTTGTCTATTCCGCTATCTTTGACAGATAAAAGCTCCAGCAGATAGGGTAAGGTGGTGGCTTCATCGGCAGCAAGAATTTTTAGCCCCCTTTTTATCTTTTTACCGATTTCAGCGTCATTATCCCCCTCACCGATGTTGAAGTTTGATTTTAAGATATCCAATACCGGATGGTAATCAAATGAATCTAACAGAAGGTCAAGTTCCCTCTCCCTTCCGACAAAAGGAGTCAGACCCCGCTCAGCGCTGACATCAAATCTGGTCCTTCGGGTGCTGGGGGCAATTACGCGATACGCTTTGACCGTATCTGCTCTTCCTTTCACTGAATAGTCACCTAAAACCTCAAACCGAAAGAGTCCTTCTGTGCGACGATAGGTATCTTCCGTTACATATGTACTGCCCGGTTCGGCCAGCCCCTCCATTCGGGACGCAAGATTCACGGTATCACCGACTGCCTTGAACTCCACCCGCAGATCATTGCCCAAAGTGCCCACCACCACAGGACCGGTATGAATGCCGATGCGCATTTTAAGCGGTGGAATATTTTCGTTTTCCTGTTTAATTTTGTCGCTGAATCGAGACATTTCCCGGTGAATACCATGGGCTGCGCGGATCGCTCGCTGCGGGGCATCCTCCAGGGCAACCGGGGCGCCGAAAAGGGCCATAATCCCGTCACCGGTCATTTCATTGACCGTACCCTCATAGTCATGAACCTTGTGAATTAATATCTCATAGACCTGATCCATGATGGCGTAAGCCTCCTCGGCGCCGAGGCTTTCTGAAAGCTGCGTAAATCCTTCCATGTCGCAGAACATCACCGTGACCTGCTTGCGTTCACCTTCAATTCTGTCTCTTTGTGATAGGATTTTTTCGGTAAGACCCTTTGGAAGGTAGCGCTGAATCTTGGTCAGCTTTTCATCAAATGATAGGTCTTTGGGAAGTGCTGCTTCCGGGAGGCTTAATTTATGGCCGCAGCCACCGCAAAATTTATGTGAAAGGGAATTACGGTAACCACACTTGGGACAAATTGTTTCTAATTTGCCGCCACATTCCACACAGAAATTTACACCATCAGGATTCTCAAACTGGCACTTCGGGCATTCCATGGTTATGCCCCCTTTTGCTTTTGAACAGTTTGAATTGGATGGAAGGAAATCCGGATGTTGACAAAAGCAATATCTTACCTGTGCTTTAATGTCAATTATTTGAATCGCCAGAAAATTTTTTACGGAGAGTTGGCGTAATCTGGTTGAATGATCTTTACACTTAATCTGGATCGTAAATTTTGATCCTTCCCGAGAAAGTGCCGGGTGATGAAGCGTCTTGAAATCGAATTACCACACCATCTTCTGAAATGATAAGATCATTTAAATTGTCGTTATTCAAATCGCCAACAGCGATAGACCATGGATCACTATACCCTTTACACGAATACTTAACAGCAGGCAAAAATGTACCGATATTTGCTATATCCTGAAAAAGAATTGTAATGTTGCAATCCTTACACCCACTTGCAACTGCGATGTCAAGAAAACCATCGTCATTCAGATCTCCTAAACTGATTTCATGAACCCTGCATGAAAAGTTATAATTATCGGCAGGTAAAAATTGTCCTGCATTGTTAGAATCTTGCAGCAATACGGAAACACTTCCTTGTTTATAATTATCGGGTGGCCCAAAATTACCGACGACAAGGTCCAGGTTTCCGTCTTTATCAAGATCTTCAATCTTGACATCCGTTGGTTGAGCACCCACATCCAGATCAACGGGGGGCAAAAAATTTCCAGGAGCAGCCGGATCCTGGAATAGCAGTCTAACCTTTCCGTTGCCTGTTACAGCCATGTCGTTTATAAAATCACCATCAAGATCACCGATGGCCACCGAGCTGCTCGAGATGTCCAAATTTACAAGTGGAAGAAAATCGCCCGGACGCAAGGAATCCTGAAATAAGATAGATAGATGCGGTTCGCCGCCGGAAATCGCAAGATCGCTAAAGCCGTCTTCGTTGAGGTCCCCTATGGCTAAAGATTCCACATACGTATCAACAACAATTTTCAAAGGAACAAAAAACTGCCCCGGCAAACTTGAATCTTGAAATAATATAAAAATAGCTTCTTTATTCTGTACTGCAATATCGGCATAACCATCATCATTAAGATCTCCTAAGCTAACTGAGGCGGGCCAATCCCTCTTCGCTCCCTGCAATTCAAATTCATCCGATAGAAAAAAAGATCCCGGAAAATCCGGGTCATTAAGAATGATAGAGGAATAATGTTTTGTATTTCCGCCGGAGTCGGTTGAGGTAACGACAATATCAACAGCCCCATCCATATCCAGATCATCGGCAGCCACGCCCCACAGCATTGTAAAATCCGGGCTGTCTCCGCTTACTCCACCACAACTTGTTAAGAAGCAAAAGACGCATAGGATTATCAAGGTAAGATATTTTCTTTCCATTCTGGCTTTATTCCTTTCGATAAAAATGCAGAAAGTTCATTGAAAGAAATATTATAAGAATTTTCAAAATTGATATCTGCTGAATCCCCAAATAAACACCAAAAAGAACTTACATGGGCCTATAGCTGGCCACCAAAATCATTAATCCAATCGCATCTAATGCGGCTGCCGGCGGCACTAACAGGTAGTATAGGTTGGTGCTTTCATCTTCAGATTCATATCCGCCGGCAAGGCCCAGGGGCTGCGCAGGTTCTTGATTGATTTCAGAGGGCCAGTAAATTAGCAAAACATTCGGGTGTTTTGTAGCTTCGCTGTCATTGATTTCAACGCTGCTATCTTCTTCCATTTTTAAAAACGTTACCTCGTACAATTTTTCTTCAGGTGATGCTTGCGCTTTCAGCTCATTGAGCAAAGTATAAAGCTGGTTGCGGTCTTTTTCCGGAAGGGTAAGTTTTACAATTGGGAGTACGGAATCGGTAGCAAGCTTTTTAGATTCTGATCCATGACAGCCTTTTTTCGCTTTTGCGAGTGGGTATAAATAATCATCGATATATGGATCCGGTGAGTGTCCGTTGGGGTGCTCAACGCGTTTTTTGCCCCTGAAACCAAGCGTTGCCAAATCTGTAGTTTTTCCTAACAAGGAGGAGCCCGGCAGAGTAATTGCGTAATACTCGGATTTATTGGTTTTTTGAGATTCATGTAACTCGACACATACGGATATATCACCATTTTCCTGTTCGACCGCAGACTTGACCTCACTGATATTCCAATCCGTGTAGCTAATAGAAGGAGATGATTTTCTTTCTGCAAGGTCCAACGCATAGGGCGTTATGCAACCGCTCACGATAAATGTGAAAACAAGAGATAATGCTATATGCAATGGCTTAAAATATTTTCGAATTGCAGCGCCTATTTTAGATTCTTTCTTTTTCATGTTCACCCCCTTCTTTTAATCGACTAAATAGCAACCGGCATACCAGAATCGACTATTGCATGCGTATAACGCCAAAAATTCTCTTCAAAAAAATCAAAAAAATAGGCGATAAAACAAGCAATCTACTAATTTTCAGAGTGTTACGCGTTTTAATAAAGAAGCGGGAATAAATGAAAAAAGTCTGAATTCCTGTATGTTAAAGTGAGGACGGAACGCGAAGGCCTTGGATGAGGGATGCAACAAAGGTTGACGAAGTTTTTAGTCATTTAATTTAAGTTAACAATATCAATAGATTAAACGATAAGCGAACCGGTTTACACCGCAAAGAAAGTTGCACCGTTATAATGATGGGGTAACTGAACCGGGTGATTGCTCAGCGGTCCCGGTTCTCGCCGGCAGAACGAATGATCAGGTGCCGTTGACTCAACCCACAATGCGCAGGGCCAGATAGGGCACCAGGTTGAACAGTAAAATGCCTATTTTAAACAGCGCCATGCCGCCATAGTGAATGGCATCAAACCGATCAACCGGTATTTTAAACCATTTGCTGTGAATGCGGTACATCCAGTCATGAGCCATAATGAAAAATACAAGCCACCACAGCAGCACGATCCAGTTTATGACGATGCACCATGCCAGCATATCGCGAATGATTTCAAGAGTCATTGTTCCTCCTACCTTGGTTTGCGGATTTGAGCTTCAAAAAACTCTTAAATTGGTTGACAGGTATCATGTGCATGATTAAATTTTATTTAGGTAGCGGAATGTCCCCGAATCCTGACGAAAGGAGACCAAAAGCCAGGGAGCGAGTCAAACCTCCAGGGGTGCATTCCGAAGCCTGAGTCCAAGAGTTGGTGCGATTGTCAGGGAGGCACCGGCTCTTTTTTTATGCACAAGCACAATTCTTGGTGCGAGCCTAGAAGTGGTTTCAAAACCTCAGATCATGTTCGAGAGCAAGGCGCAGGCCGATCCGCCGTCGCCCTTTAACGAACGCCGGGCTATGTGGCGGGACAAGTGAAAAAGCGCAGTCCCGCCGCAGGCGGGATGAGCCATAAAAGAGGTCTGCAACGCAGCTATAGGACATTAGATGGGGTTTTAAAACCACTTCTACGGTTTATTGACCTTTATGATGACCAGCGTAATATCGTCTTCTGATTTCTGGCCTTGAGTGAATTTTCCGATCTCACGGTAAACGGCGTTAAGGATATCATCAGCCCCTGCCCGGGCGTTTTGGCGGATGATCTCCTTGAAACGCTGCTTGCCGAACATCTTTCCTTTTTTATTAAAGGCTTCCCAGATGCCGTCGGTGCCGATGGCAATAACCTGCCCGTTTGCCAGGCCATAGCGATAGTTTTCGACATATTCAACGCCGGCGTTGATACCCCGCGCCATACCCGAGCCTTTGAGTTCCTCAAAAGTGTCCTGTTGCGGGTCATAAAGAATGGCCGGATCATGGCCGGCGCGTACCCAGTCGATCCGGTCCTGTTTTGGATCCACCGTCAGATAAAAAAGGGTCATAAACCGTCCGCTTTCCATTACATCCCGGCTCAGGTGCCTGTTCATGGCGCTGATGATTTGCGATATGGTTCCGGGTTGAGAGGCGCGCATGCGCAAAAACGCCCGGGCCGCTGTCATCAGTAATGCCGAATCCACACCGTGACCGGTGATATCGCCCACCACAACACTAAAGGGACCATCGGGGTTTTCGCGCCGCCAGAGAAAATCGAAGTAATCACCACCGATCTCGTCACAGGATACGTTGCGGCCGGCAATGTCCAGACCCCGAACCTCCGGTTTGTCCTGAGGCAACAGGCTTTTTTGCACCTCGCCGGCCAGCGCCAGGGCCTTTTTATGCTCGGTCATATCGGTGATAAATGCCATATTGCCGATGACTTTACCCTCATCGCTCCTCAGGGTGTTGCCGTGAACCAAAATCGGCACATGGCGGCCATTTTTGGCCCGCGAGCTTCCTTCAAACTCCCGGTATTCTTTAGCGAGGATTTCTTCCCGGTTATTTAACATGAACTGCCTGAATTCATCGGTGGCGAGATCCAATGGGGTTTTGCCCAAAATTTCTGCCCGTGAATAACCGAGCATATTGCAGTAGGCATCGTTGGCTTCAGTTATTTTTAAATCCTCATCCATGAGGATGAATCCTTCTCCGGCGGTTTCAACAATTCGGCGGAATTTTTCTTCGCTGCGCTGCAATTTTTCTTCGGCCAGCTTGCGACGGGTAATGTCTACCAGCAGGCCCTGATTATATATTTTGTTGCCCTGATCGTCGCGCACAACCGAAGTCTGGTCTTCAACCCAGCGGGTCTGGCCGTCTTTGGTTATCAGTCGGTAAACTTGGGTGTATTCCTCGACATCCTCTTCGGCATATTGCTTGATCTCCCGGCCGATGCGTTCAAAATCATCCGGATGGACCAGATCTTTGAAATGGATCTTTCCATCCAGAAACTCTTGAGCCGCATACCCGATGTAGCGGACATTATCGGAGACATACACGAGTTTAGGCTCATCGCCAGCCATCCGCCGGAAAAGAACCACCGGGCTGTTGTCGATGATCACCTGGGCCAAATCCAGGGCCTCTTCGGTCTGGCATCGTATGATGCATTCCTGCTCAAAGGATTGCGTGCGTTCTTTGAATTTCTTTCTAATGGCCTGCAGCTCACGGATCAGTTCGCCTTTTGTTTTGTCTTTATCTGCTTTCATGATCTCGTCCATTGGTATTCTTGGCATTCCAGTAAAAAATATGATTGTACACAAATGTAGGTATTCGAAAGTAACGGGTCAAGAACCGCCTGCATCACGACCGCTTTTTAGAGTGTCACGTGCGAAAGACCCGGCGCGACTGTTTGTCACCTGGGCAGAACGCAGTTAGCCCGAAATATATTAGACCGGTCTATTATTTCCGATCAATATGTTATCTTTAAAAGACCCAAATTTTAATGGCGCCAATAAATTTCTGATTCAATTTACTTCCGGTCACTTTTTTAAGACGTGCTCGAAAACAAATTTACGATGGTTTTTAAGCGGTGCGATGCTTTTTTTCAGCTTCATCTGGATGATGGCACCATGCCAGCCGGCCACGATAAAATAGGCTGCCTCCTTGACATCAAGGTTTTTCGATATCTTACGGGCTTCCTGGGCCTCGGCCAGCACGCGTGTGTAGGCCTCAGCCATCATATCGATGGCTTCCTTGAGTTTTTGACGAAACGCCGGGTTTAAATCCCCCATTTCCTGGGCCAGATTGCCGATGGGGCATCCGCCTGCGTAATTTTGGGACTCAAAATGTTCCATAAATGCGGTTAAAAAACCGTAAAGCCGGTTGAGTGGTGAAACAGAGGTGTCTTGGAGCGTCTTTTTGGCGATCCGGTTGAAGTGTGCTGAAAAATAATCAATTAATTGGAGGCCAAAGTCTTCTTTGCTCTTGAAATAGTTATAAAAAGATCCTTTAGGCACACTGGCGGCATTTAAGATTTCCTGGATACCGGTATGATTGAATCCCTTGCGATGGATAATCCCGGCGCCGGTTTCAATGATTCTGTCTCTGGTATTTGCTCGCATGCGATAACCCCCGTAAGGTTTGTTTCTGGCGCAAAATAATTCAAGACCAAATAAATAGACCGGTCGTCTTGAATTGTCAAGTTTTTTCTGCCGGTCCTGTGTTCCGGGAAAAAATAGGACGACTCATAGAGACGCCTGTGAAGAAGGAGATGTGATGGCTATCTGTAAGCTGCAGAAGCGATTTTTGCCAGCATTTGCAGGCGAAGTACGATATCTGAAATGTCAAATAACGTATCCGGCAACAACCTCAGAGCGAACTTATTAATATTGAATTTTAATGAATTGCAATCAGGGCGTCTTCCGGGTTAAGTCCGGTGAACCTGCCGGTGAACCCGATTGTTGAATATCAGCGGCGGTCATTTGACCATTTTTAAAACCGGAAAGATGATTCGTTTCATCAATTACGTTCCAGACCGATCATTCCAATATCTCGAGAACCATGCGCTTGTTTGCCTTGCCTGAAGCTGCGCTTAACAAAGTTCTGATCGCCTGTGCCGTTCGCCCATGTTTTCCAATAATCTTCCCCATGTCTTCTTTTGCCACCCTGAGTTCCAGAATCAAGGTCTGACCACCTTCTACTTCTGTAACGTTTACCTGTTCGGGATGGTCGACAAGTGCCTTTGCTATGTGACTGATCAGATCTTTCATGGCTGCATTCCCTCCGCTAACGGTTGAAAATTCCGTTATCCCGAGCATCTATGATTCGTCCGGAATTACGCTCTTTTAAGATCGTTACCCGCATATTTAAAGCCCAGCTAGAGGTCAAAAAAACAAAAAAGTGTCAATTTGCTACCCCCTTTTTTTGATTATATGCTTTTCCGTTGCCACAGGCAATAGCTTTGGCAAATATTTAAGTTTTCAATCTATTTTCCCACCGACTTCAACCAGATAGCTGCGGCCCATCCCCAGATTGCATTAAAAACGACCACCAATAGGGGGGTGAGCAAGCCCAGATCAAGGCCCAGCATACCTTTATGTGCTTTCATCGGAAACACCACCAAAAGCTGAACCAGTGTGGGGCCGATGCTGAAAATAAGACCTCTGGCAAAGATGCTCGTTTTCATGAGCGGCAGCAGA
>JARRJQ010000107.1:0-8018 GCA_037388985.1 Desulfobacterales bacterium
TTTGAACCTATCTTAAAAATAGTAGATCACGCTCAAGAGCCCCGCTAATTAGCGGGATTTCGCATCTAATGATAAAAACTTGATGTGCTCAACAAGCACCTGCCGACGAAAAAGCGCAGCATACATTTGAAGTATGTGAGCATTTTGAGAAGGTTGGTAACGCAGCTATTGAGCGTTAGATGCATTTTTAAGATAGGTTTTAGATTTCTTCGACCGTAATAGCGCCTTCTTCGCAAACTTCAACACAACTTTCGCAGCCCAGGCATTCTTCTGCATTGACCGGCACGGATTTGCCGTCTTGCATTTCAAATACTTCAACCGGGCAAACATCCACACATTCTTCGCAAGCTTGGCACTTTTCTTCGTCGACGTTCACATTAAAAGCCATATATATTTCTCCTTTCAAAATGGGATTTAATTAGAGTATTGCAAATTCACCTCAGAATTTGTTTTAGAGAAAAGTCCATATACCAATTAAAAAAGCGAGTCAAGTCTTGATCACATTTTTTAATAAAGTTTAATCGGACAGGCCGCGCAGTGCTCATAAAAAACATAGATTTCATATAATTATGCTTACGTTTTACCGGTGGCGCCGGCTGCTTCAAAACCAATCAGGATTTAAAAGATTGGCGTTCAAAGTAGCCGAGCAGTGCATTTTTTGATTTCATCGACGGATGGAATTTAATGATATGATTGGATTGAGTTCCTAAAATTGGAGCAAATAAATCCATCGGACTTTGTCCGGGTAACCGATACAGAGTGAGCGCAATATGAATGCCGGTGATCTCGGTCCGGGGTATATCTTCCAAGCCGTGCTCGTTATCTGATCCTTCGGTTTCGATAAGTTTTTGAATTTGCTTAAGAAACATATCCCTCCAGGTGATGAATGGACCCTCTTGAGGCGGCACTGCCGGCAGCTCTGTTAATTGAATAATCTTTTCAGCAGCCGGTTGGCTCTCGATTAAATGATTGAAAACGGATTGGCTGCTCGTCACAAAAAGTTCTGAATCGACCGCATCTTCCATAAAAAGCCTGACCCAGGCTTGCAGCCGATCAAGTGTCATGTATTCGGCGGGATCATCGACTTTGTTTTCAACTGCAGGTCCAATGGCCAATGAATCGATTTCATCAGAGCCTCTTAAGTTTTTAATCAATTTTTGTGATCGTTGATCGTAGAAATTGAGTTCTTGGCTTAATTCATCTTGCTGCCGATCGAATTCCTGTGCAAAATGCAGAAAAACCTGCTCGACAAACAGCGGATCGAGATTCGTATTGTTCGTTTGCGATTTGAAATTCTTTTTTACTTCAGAGACGATCTGGGAGACTGCCGTTTCGTCAAAAAATGGTACAGATCCCTGCCGTCTCGAAAAGGCAGACGTCTTCATCTCATAGCTGTTTGCATGCAGGCTGGCAAAAGATCGATAATCTTCGACCACCCTTTTAATCGCATCATCATCGATCTTCACCGGCATACGGATTTCCATTATATTCGCTTCAACCCAGGGTAACATCTCATGCGGCACTTTTGTGCCTGATGGACAATACACAATAAAATGTTGAAAACAGGCAGCCAACGCTTGGGCGACCCACTGCGGTACATAGGTATAAGGAAAATAGATGGGTTTCATTGTTCCGCAAGCTCCAGGCCTAATACGATTTCATTTCAATATGGCCAAGGTATCAGGCCGGTTTTCAGGACTCAATTATCGGGTGGCAGGTGTCAGGTCTGCAAATATCGGACTGAGGACTGAGTGCTGAGGACTGAGGTTAGCCGGGCGCAGGGGATGATTTTTTGCTCGGTCCTCAGTCCTCAGCACTCATCGCTCATCTATTGACCCTGACACCTGAACACTGACACCTTTTTCCAACTGTTGGTCCCTTGAACCTCAGTTTTGATCCTCCAGCAAAATCCCTCGCGATTTAAGTTCCTCTCTGATCTTATCGGCCAGAACCCAATTTTGCGCTGAACGGGCTTTGTCTCTTTGCCTGAGCAGTCGCTGATTCTCGAAATCAAAATAACCGTCAAAGAAATTTAAGATATTTAAGACGACATCGATGCTGCGGAATCCGTCAACAATCTTAGAGGCGTCCTGCGGACTCAGCTGATTTTTAAGGATGAGGGCATTTACTTTTTTGACAACCGTAAAAATCGTCGCGAGCGCTGCTGAAATATTTAAGTCATCGTCCATGGCACTGCTAAAACCGGTTTTAAGATCGTAAAGCAACTGTTCCCGCTCTGCATACGATTGCCCCTTGTTCACGGAACGCAGTTTCAAGAGGCATCGGTCGAGTCGGGCAAGTGCGCGCTTGGCATTATCCAGACGCTCTTTTGAAAATGGAATCGGTTTGCGATAGTGACTGGATAGCAGCCAAAACCGAATGACCCGCCCGGAATATCCCATATTCATAAGATCCGCGAGCGCCAGATTCGCCGACTTTTCGTCCAGTTTTTTTCCGGCGCTGAGCACCCGTTCACAGTGGATCCAGTATTTTGCAAGCGCCTTTCCGGTTAAAGCTGCTGCAATGGCGTTCTCATTTTCGTGGTGCGGGAAAATAAGCTCGCGGCTGCTGCTATGAATATCGAAGCATTCGCCTAAAAATTTCATGGAAATCGCTGCTGATTTAATGTGCCAGGAGGGGCGCACATTTCCCCAGGGGGTTTTCACAAAGATACCCCTTTTTAATTCCGAAAGCCTGGAGCGTTTAAAAAGAGTGAAATCACGCGGGTTTTGTTTTTCATAATCATCAAGATCAACGGTGGCACCCACTTTTATTTTATTAATGTCGATTCCGGACAACTGGCCGTAAGTATCAAGGCGCGCAATATTAAAATATAAAGAGCGCAGCTTTTCATAGGCGAAGCCTTTTTTAACCAGCTCTTCACCCAGAGTCACCATGGCATCAACGTGTTCGCTTGCCCGAGCATATGCGGTGGTGGGGTTAATACCCAGAAAAGACAGATCTTTTTTAAACTGGGATATGTTGGCTTCGGTGAATTCGGTTAAGCTGACATTGGCTTTTTCAGAGCCGCTAATGGCCTTATCGTCAAGGTCATTAATATCCATTATATGATTGACAGCGTATCCGCGGTACTGAAGGTAACGGCATAGCAGGTCGGCAAACACGATGCGGCGCATTTCTCCCAGGTGGATGCGGGCATGGGCGGTGGGGCCGCAGGAATAGACAGTAACCTTTCCCGGGATTCGGGGCTCAAAGACCTCTTTTTTGCGCGACAACACATTATAAAATAAAGGGGCAATTCGTTCACCCACGGCAAAAAGCGAGGTGCTGAGATAGCGTTCGCCGTTGTCCGGAAATAGGACCACAAGGGTGCCACCGGTCATTTTTTCCGCCACCCGGCAGGCACCCACCATCGCCGCCCCGCTGCTCATCCCGACAAATATACCCTCTACCTTTGCCAGTCTCCGCGCCATCTCATAAGCATCCTCATCCGCGACATTGAGCTTCTCATCCAGACGCTGTTTATCAAAGATCTCAGGGCAATAAGCTTCTTTCATGTTTTTTAATCCCTGAATCTTGTGGCCCAGATAAGGCTCTACGCCGACGATCTGGATGGACGGATCATATTCCTTTAACTTTCTGGAAACACCCATCAAAGTGCCGGTAGTCCCCAGAGTGGCCACAAAAGCGGTAACTTTACCGTTGGTTTGGCGCCAGACCTCTTCAGCCGTTCCACAATAATGAGCCTTCCAGTTCGCTTCATTATTGAACTGATCGGGCAGAAAATAGGTTTCCGGGTTTTCACGGGCAAGTCGATAAGCCTCTTCAATGGCTCCATCGGTGCCTAAATGACCCGGTGTTAATAGAATATCGGCTCCCCTGGCCTTCAAAATCTTTTGGCGTTCGATGCTGACGGCATCGGACATCACCAGCATCAACCGGTACCCTTTAACGGTACAGACCAGGGCCAGACCAATTCCGGTGTTGCCGCTGGTGGGTTCGATAACAATTTTTTGGGGGGTCAGTTCCCCTGATTTTTCGGCGGCATTAATCATATAGAGGGCCGCTCGATCTTTGACGGAACCCCCCGGGTTAAAATACTCAAGCTTGGCCAACAGCCTCACGCTCGGATTCGGATTGAGCTTGTTGATTTCAACTATCGGCGTATTGCCGACGGCGTCCAAAATAGAAAAACCCATGTCTTGATCCAATTTAATCTTATGCAAGCCCAAAAAATAACTTTACGTGATTCCCCTGTGAGTTCCAGTTAAATCGGTCCGCTTGTTATCGCACCACGAAGACCACGAAGAAAAAAACACATCAAATGAATATCGCCGCTTCGCGTCCTTCGTGCACTTCGTGGTAAAAAATGCATTGCTTGAGCTTTTTGTATAACCCCAATGTTTTATCTTATCGACAAGCAGCGCAGTGAACCCTCAAAAAATTAGGCTTGAATAATAAATGCCGAAACGATTTTACTGATTGCGGCGAACACTTGATCCGGGGGCGAGGCAGCATCGATGATCCGAATGCGATCCGGTTCATGGCGGGCCAGTTCAAGGTAACCGGCTCTGACTTTTTCATGAAAGGCAACTTTTTCAGCTTCAAAACGACTTTCCTGCCCGGATCGCTGGCCGGTATTTAACTGCTTCCAGGCGCGTTCCAGCCCGAGCCTGGGGGGGAGATCCAGCAGCAGGGTGACATCCGGCTTTAAATCGTCAAACAAAAGGTGATGCAGTTTCCGAATCAACTCAATATCGAGCCCTCTGGCAAAGCCCTGGTAAGCCACAGTGGCATCATAATACCGATCGCAAACCACTGTCTTGCCGGCTATCAGGCACGGTTTGATCAGCTCATGAATATGTTGTGCACGATCGGCCATGTATAAAAGCAATTCAGCCGTCGGCTCAAGGGACTTGCTGGCTGGATCGAGTAAAATTGACCGTATGTTTTTCCCGATCATTGTGCCTCCCGGCTGCCGGGTGGCTATGCACTCAAAGCCTCTGTCTTCAAGAAAGTCCACCAATCGGTCGATCTGAGTTGTTTTGCCTGAGCCTTCGATACCTTCCAGCGTAATAAACATAAGGTCATTCCAATGCCATTGATCTGTTATCTGTTTGAGTGGGTAACAATTTTCCAACCCTTCATATCCTCAAGCACCTGATAATCGGTCTGGTCGCACTTTATGGGTGTAATCGAAATATAATCTGCGTACAATGCCGAGCCGTCAACATCCGATGACTTTCCTGAAGGCAACGAATCACATCCCTGCCAGTAATAAGTCCGCGCACGCGGATCGGTCCGTTTTTCAATGTATTCGGGGAAAAAATTCATATCAAGTCGGCTGACTCGGATGCCGGCGATTTCAGCAAATGGTCGATAGGGAATATTAACATTTAAAAACGTGCCGAAAGGAAGCCCGTTGGCATATATGTCTTCGGCCAGCTGGGCAATGAAGATGGCCGCCTCATCATAATTTTGAACGTTCCGGCTGTGAATCGACACCGAAATGGCCAGGATACCGTACAAAGCGGCTTCCTTGGCGGCTGCAACCGTACCGGAATAATTAATATTCACACCGACGTTGGCACCCGGATTTATTCCTGAAATCACCATGTCAGGCTTGGATTTGAGAATTTCCAATACGCCCATTTTGATGCAATCGGCGGGCGTGCCGGAAACCGCATAGCCCTGAAACGCATGATTTACGGCGACCTGTTTTGCGCGTAACGGTGCATCCAGGGTAATCCCATGACCCACTGCGCTTTGCTCACGATCCGGAGCGATGACCGACACCGAATGCCGAACGGCCAGGTGCTTGTAAAGTGCCTCTAATCCAGGAGCATAGATCCCGTCGTCGTTGGTTAGAAGAATATTCATAACACGTCTCACCGGTATTTCATGCGGAATTTAAACAACATAGGTTCCTCAACCCAGCAAGTTGGAACCAACAAAGATAAATTGCAACGGAAAACATCAGTAAGGAACTTGTGTTGGGCCCCAATTGACTTTCCGACAATATCTTGACATATTCAAATATATTGGGTTTATATCCCAAATCCCAATCATATTCAAGATATATGAACGCATGGTCCCGGCTTAATCGGTTCAGCGCAGCACGCAAAACGGGGAGATCAAAAAACGATCAGCACCGCATGGTTCAACCGCTGCTTCATGAAAAATGCAAGAAAGCTGCTTTTCAGTTGAAAGGACTTAAATTCTTGCATCTGGCTCCGAATTCAACTAGCCGCCTTCCGGCAGCACTTTTCGGCTGTTGCCTGCTTATTTTGCTGGCAAGTGCCTATCCCACGGAGGCTCAGAACACTGAACTAAAAAAAGACCAGATTTTGAAAAGTGATGACCATCAACCGTGGGTTCTGGAATCAGAAGAGCTAAGCTATGACCAATCGCAGGACCGATATATCGCCCGCGGCAATGTTCAGCTATCAAATGCCGCTAAAAAGTTGACCGCTGATGAGATCCATTACGATCACAAAACCCAGCATGCATCTGCCCGGGGCAACGTGGTTCTGACAATCGGTCAGGATATTCTTACCGGCAGTTATCTGGAAATTGATCTAAACAGGCAGGTCGGTTTCGTTGAAAATGCCACTTTATTTCTCAAAGAAAATAATTTCCATATCAAAGCAAATAAAATCGAAAAAACCGGTGAAAACACCTACCGAATCGATGCGGCCACCCTTACCACCTGCGATGGGGAAAAACCGGCGTGGAAAATCACCGGCAAGGATATTCAGATTAAAAGCGATGGCGCCGGCAGCGCAAAACATACCACCCTGTGGGTAAGAAAGGTGCCGGTCTTGTACTCGCCTTACTTATACTATCCGGCAACTAGCGATCGGCAGAGCGGGTTTCTGGCCCCCGAATATGCAGATTCGGAGCGAAAAGGCACAGACTATACGCAGCCTTTTTTCTGGGCCATTTCAGATAGTTCGGATGCCACTCTTTATGCCGAATACATGAGCAAGCGCGGTCTGAAGCTTGGTACCGAATATCGATATATCCTCAGCGAACGCGCTAAAGGAACTATGATGCTCGATGGCTTTAAGGATCAAAAAGTGGATGACGGCACCGGAGACTCAAAAGACAGATACGGATACGAAGATGATCCCGTGGATGTGCTGCGCACCAATCACGACCGGTTCTGGCTGCGGGCCAGCCATCATCAGCAACTGCCTTATGATATTTCGGCCAAACTGGATCTGGACATCGTCAGTGACCAGGACTATCTCCGGGATTTTAGAGAGGGTTCTATGGGATATGACGATGCCGAAAGGTATTTTCTCAAGAGATTTAATCGGCAGCTAAACGACTACAATGATCCTTATCGAACAAACCGCCTGAATTTAAACCGCATCTGGCCAAAGTTCAGTTTCAATTTCGAACCGCGCTGGAATGAGGATTCCCAACGGGATAGCAATACGAGTCAGACACTCCAAAGACTGCCGTTTGTCGGATTTGACGGCGAAAAACAAAAAATTTTAAGCTCACCCTTTTATTTCGAGCTGGCTTCCCAATATAATTATTTCTGGCGTGATGAAGGCCCCCGGGGTCAGCGAATGGATTTGTATCCCCGATTTTATCTGCCGTTTCGGGCTGCAAACTATTTGACAATCGAACCTTCTGCGGGGCTGCGGGAGACGGCTTATTGGATGGATAAGGACAATTTTGACGATGAATACGATAACCATCAATGGCCTCACCGTGAACTTTTTGATACGGGTTTAGACGTTTTTACGGAAATTTCCAGAGTATTCGACCTGCAGGGTCAGAGAGTTCAGAAAATCAAGCATGCCATTCGGCCGCAGATCGGGTATGAGTTTATTCCGGATGTAAATCAAAGTGGCCTGCCCCGTTTTGATCCCATCGACCAAATCGATAAGATCAACCAAATTACCTACTCGCTGACCAATACCTTGACATCCAAATCCAGAGTAACCCAGGTGAAAGACCCTGTCGCAGCGCCGCCGGAAGCACAGAACACCTCCGATCAAAAACCCATAAACAATCATTATCAAGAATTTTTTCGTTTTAAG
>JARRJQ010000108.1:0-7968 GCA_037388985.1 Desulfobacterales bacterium
CCCGAATTACCACGGCCACGCCCATCGGAAAAATAGACTGGCATTCCAGCGGTTGGGCGGTTGAAAAGGATAAACAGGATGATCATTTTTTATGGATCAGAACACCTTATACGCCGGATTATTTTAAAGATTTCGCCGAGAAGGTCGATGAGCAGGATGTCGTGCGGGTCAACTCTGAAGGCACGCTGGATGCGCGCTTTATGGCCCAAATCGGAGATGATTCGCTATTCATTAGTTCCCGTAAAGCAGTACCCCCCAGAGCCGATGAGACTGATCAGCACGCGCTGGAGAAGATGCAGGCGTTGACAATAAAAGATCAAAGAATCGGATGCACAATCGTTCCGACTGCATCGGCAACCCTCTTCAGAGCCCACGAAACTCGGGTAGAAATCGATGCGACTGCCGATGATAAAGATCTGGATTATATTCGCCAGGACCACCGGATCACCGATGTCCTCATTTCATCGAAACACGATGCAATTGAAAACCTTTATCAAATTGGAAAGCTGATCAACCATCTTCGGGAAATCCCGCATGTCAACGCCGTCCGGTTGCGGAGTCTTAAGTTCAATTATGAGCCTGCGGTTTATACCCGGGGGGTCATTGATCGCCTGGCAGAACTCAACCGGTTGACGGTGGTCAATCCCCTGAGGCTGGAGATCGAGACGCAATTTCTGCATTCCAGTGAAATCGAGCCGGTCCACGAGGAGCTGGTAAAAGCCTTACACAACAAAGGCGTTACCGTTTACAATAACACGCCGCTGTTGGCAAACATCAATGACAATGCGGAAGAAATACACCGCTTGGCATTCGGTTGCCGGCAGATCGGCCTTGAATTTCACCATCTATATGTCGCCGGTTTGCCCCTGCAAAAAGATTGGAACCAAAAACATCCCGTCGACATTTCCACGGTCATCGACATTGCGACGCGTGTCCGCAAAGACGGTAGCGGCAGAGAGATACCGCGCTATATTATCCTCACGGAACTGGGCGAAGTTGATTTCGGTCTCTCATCGAAGCTTTCTAAAGAAAACGGGCGAATGTTATTAAAGCTATTGCCCTATGGGCTGGACTATTTTAAAGGCATGGATCCGGCTTACGACTGGCCGCCGCAAGTCAGAGTCGATACAGACGGCAAACCGATCCTGGCGATTGACGGTCTGGTGGACTCCGCCGGTTTTCTAATGACCTGATAGCGAACTTAGGGTTGGGTTGGGGAGTTGCTCAATTAATTTTCAGGTAAGCTTCAGCTATTGATGGGATTGGTAAACAATCCGGCCGTCAAAAATCGTCATTTCCACCCGGGCATCGGCTATCTGGATTGGATCCACCCGGAAAATATCCCGGTCTAAAACGGTCAGGTCGGCCCTTTTGCCGGGCGTCAGCGTGCCCAGCTCGCTGGATTGGCCGTAAAATGCAGCAGGCACCGTCGTGTAACCCCGGACGGCATCTTCTACGCTGATTCGCTGTTGGGGATACCACCCCCCCGCCGGGGTGCCATCGCGCCTTTGGCGAGTGACGGCGGCATGAATTCCCACCAACGGGCTCGGGTCACAAACCGGTGCATCGGAACTGAGAAGTACCGGAATGCCCGCATCGATCATTTCTTTGTACACATAGGTCCAACGCCCGCGGGGCCCGACTGATTCGTCGATCATGTTTATGTCCAGTATCATATTGTGCGGCTGGACACACGCCGCCACCTTGAGTTTGGCGAGGCGTTGGATGTCTTCGGATCGAATCATCTGGGTGTGCTCAATACGATGAGGCAGCGCCGGCGGCAGGGAAGACGGCGCCTTTTTCTCGCCGCGCAATTTAACGAGTTGCTCCAGGATGGTGATGACCTCGCGATTGGCGCGATCCCCGATGGCATGGATTATCACAGCCAGTCCGGCCTTTTCCGCTGCTTCAATTTTGCGGCCCAGCTCCTCCATGGAGCCCAATGGCATGCCGTATTCGGCATCCAGATAGGGTTCCAGCATCCAGGCCGTGCGTGCGCCCATACCGCCGTCCGCAAAATATTTGAGGTGGCCGATGCGAAGGCGTTCATCACCGAGTCCGGTTCGCAGTCCCAGAGCGATGGCCTCATGAAGACACTCACCGGCAAGGCTCACCCAGCAACGCAAATCAAGCTTTCCTTTTTCGTTTAGAAGCTGCCAGGCCTTTAAAGCCGGTGCGCCTTCCAAGCCACCCATGAGGCGCACATCGTGAAGGCCGGTTAGACCTAACGTGTGCAAGTGCGCAATGCCGTCTCGCATAGCAGTCACAACTTCATGGGCACCGGGTGCCGGAATAACCGATTTGATCAGGTTGGGAGCCAGCTCCCGCAGAATGCCGGTGGGACGCCCGGATGAGTCCTTTTCAATCACGCCATCGGATGGATTCGGGGTTGTTTCGTCTATCCCGGCCAGCTCCAGGGCGCGTGAGTTAACCGAGACCAGATGTAAATCGCAGCGCCAAAGGGCGACCGGATGGGCCGGGGCCATGGCATCCAGATGATCCCGGCGGGGCATGGTATGTTCGGGCCAATCAGACTCATTCCAGCCCTGACCCAAGATCCAATTTTCCCGCGCTAAATCTCCGGCCGCCTGCGCAACTTGGTTGAGCAGTTCATCCAAAGATTTGACACGCGCCAAATCGAGCTGCTGGCGCCCCATGGCCCAATCGTAGAAATGAAAATGAGAATCCATCAACCCCGGAATAGCCAAACGCCCATCGAGGTTGACGCGTTCTGTTTTTGAACCCGCCAGGGCGCTAATTTCATCATTGTCACCGATAGCTATTATCCGGCCGGCCTTGACGGCAATTGCCCGGGCCCGGGGTCTTTGCCTATCCATTGTGTGGATATTGCCGTTCAATAAAATGAGATCGGGCACAGCGGGGTTCCGGGTCATAGCAAATATCCTTTCTGGAATGGATCGCGCGCATCAATGATGAATTCGTGCACGCCGGTGATGTGGGCGCTTCCGCGAACTTCGGCCACAACCGCCTTTTTATCCCCCAGCCGGATTTCATCCACGAGTCGACCCTGAAAAGTCGTTCCGAGCGGACTGGTGTTAATGAAGATCTCGTTGAGTCCGAGTTGTCCCCGGTGATGAAGCAGGGTCATTTTGGCTGCGGTGCCGGTACCGCAGGGCGAGCGGTCCATATGTTCCTCACCATAAATAACCAAGCTTTTTCCTTCGCCCTGAGCCTCCATTGATCGATCATAAAACTCCGTTACATCCACTGTGTTGACTTCAGGCCGGGTGGGATGGCGCACGGTCAGTTGATGATTCGCCGCTTGAATGAGCTTCATGCCCAATTCGATGAAACGGCGCCCATTTGAAGGGCTGAAGTCGAGGTCGATCTGATCGGCAGAAACCATGACGAAAAACCCACCGACACAGACCGTCGCGACCTGTATTTGACCCAACTCAGGAATTAAAAGGGTTTCATTATCACTGTGAACAAAGGAAGGCACCATCTGGATTGCAATCGATTCTATCCTGCCGTTTTGCATGTAGGCTGTTGTTTGCATGGGACCCGAAGGTGTGTCAACAATGACCTGCCGGGTGTTGCCGCCTGCGTCGATCACACCGGCCTCGATCAGAGTCATAACCGCACCCATGGTCGCATGACCGCAGAGATAAGGATAGCGGCGCGCGTCCATATAAATCAGGCCAAACTGGGCACCGGCCGTTACGGGTTCGGTGACAAATGCAGCCAGCATATCGCGATGACCGCGGGGTTCGCGCGTGATCAGCAGCCGAATATGATCATACCGCTGCATAAAAAAAGCTCGTTTGGCCTCAATGGTCGCGCCCGGCAGAGGACCCACTCCACCGATAATCAGACGGGTGGGTTCCCCGGCTGTGTGTGAATCAATTGTGATAATCCGGTCTGGAAAGACATTCCTGACCGTTTGGATGATATTCGCGAATTCCATAAAAATCCCCTCAAAAACCCATGGCTTCCCTTAAAGTGGAAGGTGAGTAGTGCAAGAATTTATCTGTTTCGCTATGACATTACTTGCGGTAGGTCAAAAAGGTTGGCCGATTTCTGATTCAGTTTCATGCAGGATTCAGGTGATATCGTCCTGCAGAACGGGTCGTTTCCCAGACATGTTTTCTATCCGCAGCAAACCACAATGCCGGGGCGCTACGTGGACCCGAATTTTCCCCCCTTTTTTAAAAGGTGTCAATTTTGCGATGCCGATGACATGGACCATGGTGCCGCTCTCCAATTCCACAAAATAACTGATCTCGCCACCCATATAGCTGCGGTCCTTGATCGTACCGTCAAAGGTGTTCATGTCGGGTTCAGGCGGAGCTTTATCCGGATAAGTGAGTTCAAATTTTTGAGCCCGGATGACCAGTTCGACCGGCTCACCATTTGTCCAATCTCCCGGATGCTTTACTCTGAATTCATTGCCATCCTGCAACTTAACGCTGACCGTTTCACCGTCCAGGCTCGCAACGACACCGTCAAAGAAATTGGAATGCCCGAGAAAATCGGATACAAAATGGTTTTGGGGATAATTGTATACTTGTTCGGGGCTGCCTTCCTGCTGCATGCGGCCTTCGCTCATTACGACGATTTTATCGGACATGGAGAGCGCTTCGCGCTGATCATGGGTGACAAAGATGGTCGTCACCCCGAGCAACTGTTGCAGGTTGTCGATTTCGCGGCGCATCTCTTCGCGCAGATTCTCGTCGAGGGCTGACAGCGGCTCATCCATCAAAAGAACATCGGGTTCAATGACAATGGCACGGGCCATGGCGATGCGCTGCTGCTGACCGCCGGATAGCTGCGAGGGCATGCGGTTTTCGACACCGGGAAGCCGCACCATTTCCAGCGCTTTTTTGACCTTGGCTTGCATTTCGTTTTTGTCTATATTGCGGTATTTTAGACCAAAAGCAACATTGTCATAAATCGTTTTGTGCGGAAAAAGGGCATAATTTTGAAAAATCATCCCAAGGTTTCGCTTGTGGATCGGAATGTCATTAACCCGTTTGCCTTTGATATAAATATCGCCTTCCGTCGGTCCTTCCAGCCCGGCAATCATCCTCAAAATCGTGGTCTTGCCGCAACCCGACGGTCCGAGAAGGGTCACCAGAGAGCCCTCTTCAATGTCAAGATCCATCTTCTCAACTGCCACGACACTGCCGAATCGTTTGTATACGCCTTTCATTTGAACCGCAGGGGAACGATTATTTTTTTCCACGGTCTTCCTCTTTCATGAACGTTTGTCGGCCGGCCGCTCGTTTCAAGCGGCCGGCACTGTCATTGCATTATGCACCTGCTTTTATCCGATCCCACTTCTCGGCAAAATCAACCTGATGAGCGTTCCAGAAAACCGGGTCGGCAAACAGGTAGCCCTCCAGTTTGCCGGTCGGATCAAAGGCCGGCAGCTTCTTGACGTCATCGGGCATAGGAACTTTGGTCGGATCCAGGCTGGACGGATATTTCTGCCCTTCAGCCACGGCAATAGCCGCTTTGGGCTCCAGCATGAAATTGAGCAGTTTTTCGGCCACATCGAGATTGGTGCCTTTCAGGACAAAGATACATTCCTGCCACGAATAACAGTTATGTGGAGATAGAAATCCGATGGGGTGCCCCTGGGCCTGAAGGTTAGCCACGCGGCCCGACCAGGCAACAGTGGCGTAAATCTCCTCGTTGGCCAACAGGCTCATCAGCTCGGCGCCGGACGCCCAGTACTTTTTCACCAGCGGGACCTGTTTTTTTAAGGCTTCCCAAATGGCTTTCATATCGCTTATTTTGTTCGGATTCTGTCCGGTATACAGAGCCGCATACCAGATGTTGGTGCGCCAGTCTCCCCAGCTGCCCAGTTCGCCTTTGAGGTCTTTGTCCCACAGCAGGGCGGCCCCCAGTTTTTCAGCCTTATCCTTTGAGATATATTTGGTGTTGTAGGCAATGCCCGTCTGACCAAAATCATAGGGAACCGCCGAAAGCTTGCCGTTGGTAATCGCCCGGTAGGGCTCCATCATGGCGGGCATGACATTTTTCAGATTCGGAATCTTGCTTTCATCAAGAACCACATTGAATTTCAGGCCAACATATCTAATGTAATCAAAAAGACCGCTCAAATGCGCCAGGTTGAACTCCCCGCCGGGTGGGTACGAGGCCTTGACCCGTGTCAGGTAGGTATCTGCGTCACCAAACTCACCATCGATGACCTTGATGCCGGTGGCCTCGGTAAAGGGGTTAAAGGCGTACTTGCGAAAAGCTTCAGACACGACTCCACCCCAGCCGTCGAAACGGATCGATTCGGCTGCAAAAGCGCGCCGGCTAAAAAATCCAAATGGACCGCCCACCAGACCTGCCGCCGCACCGGCAATCCCCAAAAATCTTAAAAAATCCCTCCTTCCGATTCCTCCATTCTTGTATTGTTCGTGTAACTTATCCAATTTGTCTTGCCAATCATGCTTCATAGTTTACCTCCTTTCATAAAGTGTTTCGTTGTTCAGCTTTTTGTTCAATTTACCTCCTGATACCCGCATTTTAGAGCCCATTCGGCATCCTCGAGGTTGCAAACCCAATAAACCGGCAGATTGCTTTTGATGATCTTCAAAACAACCGAGGACTTTGCGACATATGAGCGCGCCAGTTCAAGCGAATTAAACGGAAACACCGTAATCCATTTTGTATTTCCCTCCTTGTCTGCTAACTCGATCATGGGCATGTTGGATTCTCCCTGTTTGAGAAACGCTAAGTCCCTCTGGAGAGCTTGCGGGACAAATACCCGGCCAGCAACGGCGTTGCGATCGTCAAAATGATCATTACCGTACCTAGGGCATTGATTTCCGGGCTGATGGAGTTGCGCAACATGCCAAATATCTTCACCGGTACAGTTTGATTTTGCGCCGTAGCCCAGAATAGCGTTGCGGTGATGTCGTCAAAGGATATGGTAAAAGAGAACAGCATCCCTGCCAGAATGGCCGGCGTCAGCAACGGTAAGGTCACCTCTTTGAAAGTCTGCAGGGCATTGGCCCCCAGGGATTGAGCCGCTTCCTCATATTCTATTTTGATCCCGCCCAGTCGAGCCTGAACGATCAACAGCACATAGGGCAGCGTGAGCACCACATGACCGATCACCAGCAAAACAAAACTTTTGGGCTGCTGAAGCCAGCGGATGAAGAGCAACAGCGCTACTCCCAGAATGACTTCGGGTATCATGATGGGTGCCAATAGCAGGGTGTTGAGCGTGTTCTTGCCCGGAAAGTTATAGCGCACGAACGCCATGGAGGCCATGATGCCAAACGCAGTTGAAACTACGGCTGTCAGAGAACCCAGGATCAAAGAATTTTTAAACGCAAGCAATATGGTCCGGTTATGCGCCAGCCTGACAAACCACCTCAAGCTGAATCCCTGCATCGGAAAGCTGCCAAATTGTTGGGGGTTGAAGGACAGCACAACAACCACGACAATGGGAGCGAACATAAAAACGTAGACCAAAATGGTATACAAGCGAATCAAAGACCAGCCCGATATTTTTGGCATGCGTTTATTCTCCCTGAAGGCTTTTAAATATCTGGTTGATTCCCAGATAGCGGTTATAGGTCCATACGATGATCAACAGCAAACCCAATAGAATCACGCTGATGGCTGAACCAAAGGGCCAATCCAGTGTGCCGATCACGCGCTTGAAAATCATGTTGGCAATCATCTCATTTTTAGGTCCTCCCAGAATCATGGGCGGCAGATAGGTGCCGGCTGTCAAGACAAAGACGAGTAAACAACCCGCACTTACGCCCGGAAGACTGAGCGGCAGCGTGACCTCCCTGAAGGCCTGCCATTCGGTACAGCCCATGCTGCGGGCGGCCTCCAACAGGCTTTTGTCAATCCCCTCCAGGCTAACATAAACATTTAGAATCATAAAAGGCAGAAGATACTGAATCAGACCCATTAAGACAGACCCCTCATTGTAAAGCATACCCAGAGGCTCGGATAAAATGCCAAACTTGA
>JARRJQ010000109.1:0-2195 GCA_037388985.1 Desulfobacterales bacterium
AAAATTCGCATGAGCCAAATATAAACCGGTCCTTTTAAAAATGCGCGCGAGCGCCCAACGACCATCGCCAGGATGACTTTTGAGCCAACCAGAAAGATTAAAAAAGAGCCAATAAATAAAAACGCCCATAAAAAATGTTGATTGATCGCTTTAAAAATGATGGGTGCGCCGACAGTCATATAAAATATATACGGATGCGGATTTAAGGCATTGGTTATCACGCCTTTTTTAAAAGCATTGTGGCTGATAGGAGGCAAATTGAACTCCAACCCTTTGCTTTTAATGCTATCGTAGCCCAGATAAAGAATGAACAGACCGCCCAAAATCGAGACGCCGCCCAATATGGTTTTAAAATGAGCCAGTCTGTTTAAGACCAAAAGGGAAATGACGATAATTGGCACATCGGTTATCAGGGGCGCGATCGATACCTTTATTCCGGCTCTAATGTCGTGTCTGAGCGTCTCTGACAAAACGAGCACCAACAGCGGCCCGGGTGCAAATCCTGCCGCCAAACCCAATAATGTGCCTGCGCTCAAATATTCAATCATTTTTGGGCCAATGGCGAACGATTTGTAAAATTTCTCTCACATAGGCACATTCACATTTTTCCGGACAGGAATCGAGAATATAGCTATGCAGGCAGTATTCATGGCATTGCTCTGTGCCTGTCAGTCGATCATCGTATATCGGGCCATGATAAAGATCTTTGAATTCACCGACCGGAATGCCGATCGTCGTTCCGCATTTTAAATGATTAAATAGAATAAAGCCGAGGTGCAGATGATCAAAATTGACCTGGTAGCCGACCATTTCAGTGGAGGGGTCATTCAGGAAATCTTTGCGCAATTGCCATAGATAGCCGCAGGCTGTGCATTTTTTAAATTTATTCACTTGCTTTTTTCCATTGAACTGATGAACGCATTCGCTTCTTTAATCGAAGCTTCCATTTCTTTAATGAGTCTGGCGACGTCGGTTTCAATTGAAGTCAATTCACTTTGTAAAGATGCGACGGCCTGGGCATTTAAATTGTGTTTGAGGTACAACACCTGATCCTTAAAAGCTGAAAGGACCGGATCGATTTTCTTTTCGGCGCGTTTCATGGCACCGATCTGCTATTCTGCTGCGGACAGCCGCTGCCTTGGCGTCGCTTTTTTCGTACTCATCTTTCAGCTGGTCGTATTTCTCCTGTAAGCTTCCGCCTTTAAAGCCCAGGACACTGCTAAATTTTTGCAGAGCCGATTCGAATTGTTCTTTGGCTTCTTGCTGAGCATCGCGGGCCTCCGAAACGCGATCCACCATAATGTCGCGTTTATGGTAGCCCATGGTTTCCATGGTTTTGTAATAAGCCGATTCGCAGCCCGCTAAAAACCAGATCACACCGGCAACGATTATCAGGTGCAGCCTGTTTTTCTGTAAAAATTTTTGCATGTGCGTTCACCATTTAAAGCGATGGGTTTTTAGATTCTAAGCCTTTCTGCGGCTTCATGCCGCCAGAGCTTCTTTGATGGCTGCCCGGGCCAATAAACGCGTCGAATCCAGCACCGGTAAAGGACAATCATGCGGATCAACCAGCAATGGGATTTCTGTGCATCCTAGCACGGCTGCTTCGCAGCCCCGCTTTTTTAGTCGTGCAATGACCGTATTGAAATAACGCCGGGATTGCTCATTTAAAACGCCGTTGACCAGTTCTTCGAATATGATTTTATCGATTCGGTCCCGGTCGCCTGCGTCGGGTATTTGACTGCTGATCTCAAATTTTTTCAGCATGGTTGGATATACCGGTCCAACCATAAGGTATTTGGTACCCAAAATCGCCAATTTTTTAAAGCCCTGTACTTGTGATTCGGCCGCGACTGCTTCGGCGATATGCAGCCAGGGGATGGGTGACTTCGTTTTTACAAAATCAAAAGCCTCGTGGATGGTGTTATCCGGGCAAATTGCAAACTGGGCTCCGATTTGAGCAACCTTTTGAGCCGAGGAAAGCATTAGAGTGGCAACTTTTTCCCAGTCTCCGGTGCGAATGTGGACCATATATTCAGCTAACGGATGCGTGTGCAGGGTTACTTCAGGGTGCATGTGTTCGCCCATTAAATGCGGAGCCTCACCACATATGGTGCGATAACACAAAGCAGCGCCTTCTGCACTACAGGCAACAATTCCGATGTGCTTTGCCATGGTAAAACTCCTTTCTAAAA
>JARRJQ010000109.1:2259-30562 GCA_037388985.1 Desulfobacterales bacterium
GTTCGTAACAAAAGAACAGTTAGGGGTATTCTAATATAAGTTAAATGTAATTTGAGTTAGTTTTGTGATCGGTAACACTGATCCGATCCCTGTTCTTTTGCAACGATCCCTAATGCACTCAAGCAGTGCGCGGTTTTCGCAAACGATCATTCATTCCGCTCTCTGTAAAAGTTTGGATGAAAAGCTCCCTGATCCTCCATTTAGTTAAGTATTTTTATTTCGGCGATATCCAAAAGTATGACCAAATAGAGAGCTTTTAGAATAATCAACCGGATTTTAGCAAGCCTTTTTAATGGTAAAAGAGTTAAAAAGTTGTTATTAGAAGCATGCGGGTCATTTGATATGCCCACAATTCAGGAGATAAAAGTGGCTGAATTCAAGTTTTCGAATGTTGAAAAGGAAATGGAGACCTACGGCTTTGATGCGGTCATTAAAAGTCACTGCCGAATGTGTCATGGCGGCTGCGGTGTTCTGGTCTATACGCAAAACGGCAAAGTCGCCAAAATCGCCGGTGATCCGGATTGTCCGATCAATCACGGCACCCTTTGCAGCAAGGGGCTCGCATCCGCCCAGTTGGTTTATCATCCGGATCGATTGACCCATCCGGTTCAAAGACTTGGCCCCAAGGGCAGCGGCAAATGGCAGCGCATTTCATGGGATGAGGCGTTGGATAAGATCGCCGAAAGGATCCTTAACTATAAGGCGAAATTCGGTGCCGAATCCGTTGTAATGGGTTACGGTACGGGTCGGGAGAACGAGGCGGTCATTTATCGCTTTGCCAATCTGCTGGGCAGCCCCAACGTTTTGACCGCGGGCCATTTTTGCTACGGTCCGCGAATTGCCACCAGTATTATTACCTGCGGAACGAACCCCATCGTGGATTATGCCAACCACCCCAGATGCGTCATGGTCTGGGGCAACAATCTGGTGATCAGTAATCCGGACTGTTATAAAGGCGAGCCTTTTTCGGTGAGTCTGGACAAAGGCGCAAAACTCATTGCAGTTGATCCGAGACTCACCCGCATTGCTGCCCGGGCCGATGTCTGGCTGCAACTCAGACCGGGAACAGACGCGGCACTGGCTCTGGGTATGCTCAACGTGATTGTGCACGAAGAGCTTTATGACAAAGATTTTGTCGCCAACCACGTTCATAGGTGGGAGCCCTTTGTCAAGCGCATAGATGAGTATCCTCTGCAGAAAGTTGAAGAAATCACCTGGGTTCCCGGAGAAAAGATCAAAGAGGCAGCGCGGCTGTTTGCGACCACCAAACCGGCAGCCGTGCAGTGGGGCGTGGCCATTGAGCAGCAGATCAACTGCGCAGACAATGACCGCCTGTTGATGGCATTGATGGGCCTTACAGGCAATATCGATGTAGCCGGCGGACAGGTCCTGTTTCAGGCACCGAAAATCCGAAACGTGGGTTACTTCGGTGCCCATCGAATGCTGCCCGATGAACAGCGCGCAAAACGTTTGGGCGGGGACCGTTTTCGTCTGGCTGGCAATTTTGCGATTATCAACCCCAAATGTGTGTGGGACGCGATTCTTGAGGAAAAACCCTATCCGGTGAAAATGCTTTTCTTGATCAGTTCCAATCCGGTTTTGACCCGGGCCAATGCCAGAGAGGTTTACCGGGCCCTTGAAAAAGTGGAGTTTATGGCGGTTTCCGATTTTTTTATCACACCAACGGCTGAATTGGCCGATATTGTGCTGCCGGCGGCCACCTGGCTGGAGATGGATTATATCGCAGATTTCTGGAAACGCCATGGTTACATTTTGCCCAGACGCAAGGTGGTTCAGGTGGGAGAATGCCGCTCCGACCATGAAATGCTCAATGATCTTGCGCATCGCGTGGGTCAGTCTGAATACTGGTGGGATGATTTCGAGCAGGCCCTGGATTGGATTCTGGAACCGATGGGGATTAGCTGGCAGGACTTCAAAAAGATGGACTATATCCGCGGGGAAGTGGTCCACCAAAACTACAAGCTAAAGGGCTTCAGCACCCCCAGCCGAAAATTTGAACTCTATTCCACCCTGCTTGAAAGGTGGGGCTATGACCCTTTGCCGCAGTACCGCGAACCTGCGGAGAGCCCTTACAGTACGCCGGAGCTTCTTAAAGAATATCCGTATATCCTGATTACCGGCAAAAGACTTCCGGGCTTTTTCCATACGGAAAACAGACAGATCCCCTGGCTGCGTGAGTTGCACAGAGAGCCCACGGTGGAAATCCACCCGGAGACCGCCAAAAAAGAAGGCATCAAAGATGGAGATTGGGTTTTTATTGAATCTGCCCGGGGCAAAGTCAAGCAAAAGGCAAAAGTTTTTGCCGGCCTGGACCCGCGGGTTGTCAGCGCGGAACATGCCTGGTGGTTTCCCGAGAAAAAAGATCCGGGTCATGGATGGGATGAATCGAACATCAATATTTTAACCGACAATGCATATAAAACATGTGACCCCGCCGTGGGCGCCACTTCGGTCAGGACACTTCTGTGCAAAATATATCCGGTCAATAGGGGAGGCAGTTCATGAGAACATATGCCCTGATCGTCGACCATGAATCCTGCTGGGGATGCAAAACCTGTGAAGTCGCCTGCAAACAGGAAAACCGGACCGCCGACGGCGTCAAACTTGTTTCGGTTTCAGAAGATGGCCCCAATTTAATCGATGGGCGGCTCAATTTCGTTTACCGGGTCAATCAGTGCAGGCATTGCGATGATCCGCCCTGTGTCGAGGCTTGCCCTGAGGAAGCGATCGGCAAGCGCTCCGATGGCATCGTGGTCATGGATTATGACCTGTGCACCGGCTGTCAATCATGTATTGAAGTGTGCCCTTACGACGCCATCGACTTTGATCATCAAAAAGGTATCGCTCAAAAGTGCAACCTCTGCCATCATCGGGTCGATCAAGGACTGATCCCGGCTTGCGCTGATAATGTCTGTCCGGCACACTGTATCACCTTCGGAGATCCGAATTGAAATCAAAGATAAAATGAGGAAGCTGTAATGAACAAATTAAAATGTGTCGTGTGCGTTGTGCTTTTTTTAACTCTCGGATGTGCGGGCATTCAGACCGGCAAAAGAATGACTTTGTTTGACGATACGGCCAGGGCATACCTGCGGTCCATTCGCTGGGGAGATTATGAGGCCGCCTATGCTTTCAAAAATCCGCAGACCATAGACCGTAAAATGCCGGATTTTGAAGATCTGCGTCAAATTCGAGTGACTGCTTATAATGTCAAACAAACCATTCTGTCAGAAGATAAGACGACAATCCTGCGGATTGTCGATTTTCAATATTATCGGACAAGCAACGTAACCGTTAAAAATTTAATCGATCGACAGAAATGGGAATATGACCCAGAAGAAAACCGCTGGTACCTGACGAGTGGTTTGCCGGACTTCGAATAGATACAGCCGGGCAGCATTTGTTCCCCGGTTCTAAATCGGGCAAACGATTGATAATCGCTGCTTATTCAAATCATCCTTTACTTGTTTTAAGCTTTTTTATGTTTATTTAAATACGCAGGAGAATTGGATATGAACTTACCAAGATACGGTCTAGTTGTTTTAACAATGTTCTGCCTTGTTTGGGTTATGGCATGTGCGCATTCAGATAAAACCGTCAACGGTGAAGGGGTGCAGAGAGCTTTGGAGACGGATCAAATCGGTTTTGATTTTGCCGATGGGGTGAGACTGCCGGAGGACTGGAGCGATGAGCAAAAGGTCTTCACCTTGCAGAATTTCAAGGTGGGCACAGGACCGAATCGAATTCTAATCGTAGGGGTCCAGTTTGAGTTACAGGGAAAGGCATCCGTGGATAATACGATGGTTTCCAGCGTCACGTGTGGCGGCCATGAGTTGAGCCCCATACCGGGTTCCGGGATTCAGTTTTCCTGGAATTGGAGAGGGACACAAATAACGCTTAAGGTGGCCCTGTATTATCTCCTCGACCCGCCTTCCGGTAGCCAGGACATCACGGTCACCTATGCCGGCCGGGTGCCGAGCGGAAACGTGGGGGCGATCTCCCTTTACAACGTCAAGCAGACGGTGCCGATAGTACTTGCCACCAACCATCAGAGCAAACGCAAAAAGGAGATCATTACCAAAGTCACTACAAAAAACGACGGCTCCTGGGTAGTCGATATGGTGGCTTGCAACCACAAAAGTGACTTGGAACCCCAGACGAAGGGACACATCCGACGATTCAGCGCACAGGAATTTCTGGGCGGGAAATCTTCGCTGTTAGGCGGCACCCTGCCTGTGCCTACCGCCGGTGAGGTCACCTTGAATTGGGCCATGAAGAAGCACAACCGCCTAGCTGAGATTGCTCTTGAAGTCCGCTATTACCGGTGACGTGTTCACGCATGTGCGCCTGCCTCAATTAACCCATGATCCTATTCAATCTTTGCCGATCAATAGATTCAATTGATCAACTTAAGCTTGAATCCAGGATGATTTGACTTTCGATTATTTTCCTTTTAATAAGAAGTATCTTTATTTAGAAGATCTTGATGGAAAGCTCATTGTTCCATCCCACGCCGGCGCCCGGGGCCAACTTTAAAAAATCTAAAAATTTTTTGAAGCCGGAAGGGAGAAAATGGTTGATTTAATAAGTCTATTGGTCACAGTCGGTTTGTGCGCTCAGGCTGCTGTCGGCCTCAGTTATTTGATTTCGTCTATCCGGGAAAAAGAAAAGCGGGCATCCGTTTTTGCCGGCATTCAGCTCATTGGCATGCTGGGTGTGACGATTCTGTTTGGTTATGGGTGGCAAACCGGGCTTTTCTCCGCGGGCCCCGGGATCGGCATTCCGATTTGTTTTCTAATTGCCGGCGTTGCTGCCGGTGTTCTTTTGATCAGAAAAACCCCCGCCAATCAAAAGGCACTGGAAGGCACCAAAGGCCTGATCGTCGGGGACGTAAAACGAGCCGATGAAAGAGATATTGTTTTTGCCCGCAACCGTTCCCTTCGTCCGGGCTCTGAACAGTATAAAGCCTATTATGCCATGCAGCCCGAGGTTGAGCAATCTGATGCAGCACGCAGAGAAAAGGGCGGCCCCTTAGGTCGTCCGGGCCTGATCGACAAACCCAAGGATAGGCCGAATGTGGCGGCTGCCATGGCGTCTTTAGCGATACCGCTGTTTCTATCGGCACCGGAGAAATACAATCCTTCTGCGCATCCGGAATGTAAGGGCCAGCAGGTCAGAATTAGCCCTGAAGAGGCCAGTGAGAGAATCAAGGGCTATACCTTAAATTTGGGTGCAAATCTTGTCGGAATCACCGAAATCAATCCGCTGTGGATTTATGCCAAGCGCAGAAATTGAACTCAACCATAAATATGCGATTGTCTTTGCCACCGAGATGGCCTTTGAACTGGTAGGCACCGCCCCTCATAGCCCCACAACCATTGCCAGCATGGGAAATTATGCAAAAGGGGCTTTTATTGCCACCCAGCTCGCAGGATATATTGCAAACCTGGGATATTCGTCTACGGCCAATCACCTGCGACATTACGATACGATTCTCGTTCCTCTGGCAGTGGATGCCGGTCTGGGAGAAATCGCCAGACTCGGGTATTTGATGACCAAAGATTTTGGGCCCCGAGTAAGATTGGGGGCGGTTACCACCGATCTTCCGCTTATTCCGGATAAGCCGGTCGATATTGGTGTCGTAGATTTCTGTAAAATTTGTAAAAAATGCGCGAACTGCTGCCCCTCCAATTCCATCCCCATGGGGGACCAAAAAGAAGTCAACGGCACCCTGCGATGGAAGCTGAATGCCGAAACCTGCTTTGATTACTGGGGCAAAGTCGGCACCGATTGCAATATCTGTATGCGGGTATGCCCCTGGAGCCATGCCACCACATTTCCCCATAAAATCATCAGAGCGCTAATTACCCGCAACCGGCTTTCCAGACGACTTTTTAACCGAATGGACAATATTTTTTACGGAAAAAAGCCAAGGTCTAAAGCAGCACCCAAATGGGCAAAATATAATTAGAAGCTATCTCAAAAATGCATCTAACACCCAATAGCCGTTTTGTGCGCCTCCTTAAAATGCGCACATACTCCAATCCCGCCTATGGCGGGACTGCGCTTTTGCGCTTGTCCCGCCATAGCCCGGCGCTTGCAAAAGGGCGACGACGGATCGGCTCACGCTTGTTGAACTCAATAATTTTTATAAAAAATAGACGTGAAATCCCGCCAACTGGTGGGGCTCAGCGGAAACATTGCTCATTTCCGAATTGGAAACTCATTAATATCATCTTTATGATATAAGATCATTTAGCCTTTCGAAATAAGGAGATATTATGATTAGCGAGCAAAAATATTGGAACCCTGTACTGGAAACACTTCCACGAGAAAAAATTCGCCAATTGCAACTTAAAAAGTTCAAACAGATTTTCAGGTGGGCCTTTGACCGTTCGAAATTTCACCGGCAACTGTATGATCGGGCAGGTATCAAACCGGATGATATCCGCACTTTTGAGGATATCAAGCAGGTGCCAAAAGTCGAAAAGGCCATGATGCGGGATATTCAGCGCAAGGACCCGTTTCCCTATGGGGATGCGCTGTGCGTGCCGCTTGAGGAAGTCGCCGTGTTTCGACAGACCAGCGGGACCACCGGTCAACCGGTCTATCAACCCGATACCTGGCAGGACTGGGAATGGTGGGCCGAATGCTGGTCGTATATTCTCTGGGCCCAGGGATACCGGCCTCGAGACCGGGTTTTTATTCCATTCGGTTATAATATTTTTGTGGCTTTCTGGGCCGGCCATTATGCGGCCGAGAAGCTCGGCTGTGAAGTTGTTCCGGGAGGGGTTCTGGATACCAAAGCACGTATTCTCAAAATCCAGGAATTGCAGGCTACCGCGATGATGGGAACCCCGACCTATATTCTGGGAATGGCCGAAACTGCCAGATCAAAGATGAATCTGGACCCATCGAAGCTGACCATTGAAAAAATCACCTGTGCGGGCGAATGCGGTGCCAGCATCCCCAGCACCAAAACACGACTGGAGGATGCCTGGGGGGCAAAAGTTTATGATCACGCCGGAGCGACTGAAATAGGCGCCTGGTCCTTCGAGTGTACCGACACGTCAATGAAGCGTTGTTTCTGGTGGAAATCGAAGATGTGGAGACCGGAGAGATCATTGAAGAACCCGGACGACGCGGCAAAATGATCATCACGGCCCTTGACCGTCAGGCCCAGCCCTGCATCCGTTTTGATTCCAAAGATGTTATCGAATGGGCCGCCGAGCCGTGTCCCTGCGGCAGAACCACCCGCCTGATCAAAGGCGGCGTGGTCGGCCGGGCAGATGATATCACTAAGGTAAAAGGGGTGCTTCTGGCCCCATCCGCCATTGAAGAGGTGGTCCGCAGTATGAAGGGACTGAGTGACGAATACGAAGTGATTGTCGATAAGGTCGGTAATAGCGAAAGGATCAAACTCAGGGTGGAAGTCTTGCCCGTGGCTGATAACCAGTGTACGCTTATTGAAGCCGAACTTGTCGATCAACTCAGGCTTAAGACCAATCTGCGGTACGATATTGAAATCTGCGGATGTGAGACTTTACCGCGATACGATGTGAAGGCCAAGCGCTTCAAAGACTTACGCAAAAAATAAGGTTTTAAACTATCTAATAAATCCTGTTAATCCTGTCTAAAAATTTGGAATAAGGAAGAAAAATGGCCCAGCAAATGTCATGCTCAGAAAGGTTTTAACCAACTGAAACGTTCTGGAGATTCCGAGATGACAAAAACTGCCCAAGAACTAAAGCTAATTGGGGAAAATTTTCCGGCCATCAATCGTAACGCCGTCCGGATATTGGCCAGTGTTAAAATGCTGGAAATAAATGTATCGGACCTGGTTGAATTGGGTTAGAAGCCTTCGGAAAGCCGCTTTTCAGAAATCAATCTTTTCAGCAAAGGTCCTTGCTATCCGGCCGGGGCGATACTCAAACGCGGACTTTTTACCACTGACGTTTTAGACAGGTCACCCGAAAATCGTTATCCTAAAGATGAATTTAAAAACCTAAAAACTCAATATATTGACTATCAATATATAAACTAAATTAAGGTGTGAATAATTTTTTATAATAATTTTGATAGGTTGAATAACTTATCAACATCTGCATGTGCTCGGGTTAAAACGATCGCACTATTCATATAATCCAAAAAATTCGAGCAGTTCTTATCTTGAGAATTTTATAGGCAACCTGTAAATGGTTTAGTTAATGTATTGATAAAAAAGATATTGATTTTGAGCATTGTCTCATATAATTGAAAAGATGATTTCATTGGCTATAAAGAAAATATTATGGCAAAGAGAACTTACATAAGCGATCTGAGCACTGATGAAAAGGTTTTGATGGGAATTGTGAGAGCAGCAGAAATTTTTAAAAGAGCCCATTCCGCTGTTTTCCGAAATTACGGGCTATCGTTTCCGCAATACAATGTTTTAAGGGTCCTGGAAGCTTCAAAAAACAGGCAAAGCAAAATGAGCGACATCAGCCGGATTATGATCGTTCCGGACGCCAATATCACCGGTATCGCCAAGCGGCTGGAGAAAGACGGATTTGTTCTTAAAAAATCAGATCCCTCGGATGAACGGGTGACCATCCTGGAAATTACACCCAAAGGCAAAAGAACCTTAAAAAATATTGAAAATGAGAAGGATGAACGGCTGGAGCGGATGTTGAAGAATTTGTCCAATGATGAAAAACTTAATTTGATAGAGCGAGTGAAACGAATCCTGCGAAACGCAATGGACCGGATATGACACGATTTGGTGGCACTCATTGTTTTAAGATCTCTCAAAATATTATCTTTATCGCATTTTAAGGCGTAATTCCGTTATTGCATCTATCTTGATCGTTTGCTAATCGTAATTTACGAGGAAAGCGAATAAAGATGAGCAGCAATTCCAATGCGGTCGTTTTCCGGCTTAAAAATATCACCAAAAGATTTGGCGGACTGGTCGCGTTGAACGCGGTCAATCTGAGTGTCGAGCAACGCCAGATCATGGGGCTTATCGGTCCAAACGGCGCCGGCAAAAGCACCCTATTCAATGTGGCCACATCTATTTACCCGCCTGATGAAGGTGACATCTATTTAGGGGAAAAAAGAATCACTGGAAAAACTCCCCATCATATTTGTCATCTCGGAATCTCCAGAACGTTTCAGTTGGTTAAAACCTTTCTGAGCATGACAGCCATGCAAAATGTATTGGTTGGCGCGATTTACGGACATCGGCTTCGCGGAAATGAAGCACGTCGTGAAGCGCTGGATGCTCTGGAACTTGTCGGGTTAAAAGAGAAAAAGGATGTGGTCACCGCCCGTATGACACTTTCGGACCGGCGGCTTCTGGAGGTGGCCAGAGCTTTGGCTTCCCGACCGCAAATTGCCCTGCTGGATGAACCTATGGCGGGTCTTAACCCGTCTGAGATCATGAACATGCTTCAGGTGATTGCCCGGACAAGGGAAGAAAGAAAAGTAGCGATATTGTGGGTCGAACACAAGGTTGATGCCATTTTCCGTCTGTGTGACCGGGTGGCCGTTCTGGATTACGGAAGCAAGATTGTTGAGGGGAAACCCGAAGAAATCGCCAAAAACAAAAAAGTCATTGAGGCTTATCTTGGCAAATCATCTGCTTGAAGTCGAAAACGTCGATATTTTTTACGGAGATGCCCAGGCTGTTCGGGATGTTTCTTTCTTTGTAGAAAGCGAAAAAGTCGTCGCCCTGGTGGGCGCCAACGGTGCCGGCAAGAGTACTCTTTTAAATGCCATTTCGCGTGTTATCCAGCCCAGGAAGGGAAATATTTGTTTTTCTGACAAGTCACTGATCAAACTCAATCCGGAGCAGGTCGTGGCCGAGGGCATCTCTCAGGTCCCTGAAGGACGACGCCTGTTTTCCCGGCTGACGGTTTTGGAAAATTTGGAGTTAGGCGCCTATCCTGTCAATACGCGGCCTTTTTTAAAAGAATCCTTAGAAAGGGTCTTTGGCCTGTTCCCCGTGCTGCAAAATCGAATCAAGCAGGTTGCCGGGACCTTAAGCGGGGGTGAACAGCAGATGCTGGCAATTGCCAGGGCGCTGATGGCCCGTCCCGTTCTGCTGATGCTGGATGAACCTTCCCTTGGCCTGGCGCCCATCATTGTCAGCGAATTATTTGAGATTATTCGAGTACTGAACCGTGAGGGTGTGACGATTCTTCTGGTCGAGCAAAATGTTCATCAGGCACTTGAGATCGCTGACTATGCCTACGTCTTACAAACCGGAACCCTGGAACTGGAGGGCCGGGCCGAGGAGCTGATGAATGATCCGGATTTTAAACGCGCCTATCTGGGAATGATGGAATAGATTCATGACCGGCTTTAACTCATTTTCTCTATTTTTTCAGGTTTTGATCAACGGCATCCTGCTCGGGTGCATGTATGGTGTCGCGGCAATCGGTCTCAGCCTGATTTTCGGTTGCATGCAGATCGTCTTTGTTGCGCAGGGGGCGGTCATGATCCTGGCCGCCTATTGCATATACTGGATCGTTACCCTAGCCCCCGTTAATGCATTCTTTGGTTTTTTGGTAATTCTTCCCATATTTATGGCATTCGGCTGGGCAATGTATATGGGGCTTTTCAGATGGGTGGCCAAGGCCGGGAAAAACCCATCGCTGCTTTTAGCCTTCGGCCTTATGGTTCTTCTGGAAAATCTCATGTCATTGATGTGGTCAGCGGATGTCCGTACAATAAAAACCAAGTATTCAACGGCGGCTTTCAGTTTCGGAGACCTGAATATCTCTGTTACCCGATTGATTGTCGCCGCTGCCGCCATTATTGCCACAGCATTGGTTTTTGTGTTCCTGAAAAAGACCTTGCTGGGAAAAGCCGTACGAGCCGCTTCCGAGGATATGCATGCTGCAGCCATCTTGGGAATTAGTCCTGTCCGGGTCAGCGCTACCACCTTTGGTATTGGCATTGCCCTAGCCGGCGTTGCAGGGGTGGCGACCTGCATTACTTATCCCTTTGACCCTTTTTTTGGATTAACTTTCAGCCTAAAGGCCCTGGTCGCGGTGGCCTTTGGTGGACTCGGCAGTGTGGGCGGAGCGCTGCTGGGAGGAATTATTTTGGGCGTACTGGAAAGCCTGAGCTCTTTTGTGTTCGGTGCCGGCTGGGCTGATGCTGCTGCATATGCAGCCTTTCTACTCGTTCTGATATTTCGACCAGAAGGCATATTAGGTCGGGTGTCTGCCGCCAAGGTCTAGAAGGAGGATCATGAATCGCACCTTCCTGTTGAAGCCCTATGTGGGTTATTCAGCCGCGCTCATTCTATTATGTTTTTTTATTATCTATCCCTTTCTAGTTGATGCCGAATTTTCATACCTGGTCTACTTTCTCTATACCACCTTTATTTATGTAACAATGGCTCAGGGGTGGAACCTGGCCGCGGGGTACACCGGCCAGGTCTCACTGGGCCAGCACGCATTTTTCGGCGTCGGGTGTTATGTGACCGCGATAATCTGGAGGGCGGGATGGACGGGATACCTCGATCCCTTGGCGATGCTCATGAGCGGATCCGGCGCAGCCTTTGTCGCCATCATCGTCGGTCTGCCCCTTCTGGCCAAACTGAGGGGCGATTACTTTGCGCTCGGGACCCTGGGACTTGGGGAGATCTTGCGAGCGGTCGCAATCAATGGGGGATCGCTTACCGAGGGGACTGCCGGTATTAGCCTCCCCTCATCTGAATATCTGTCAATGATGCATTACTACTTCATCGCTCTGGCGATAGCCGTTTTCACGCTGCTCGTCGTGTGGTGCATAACGCGGTCACGGATCGGCCTGGCGCTGATCGCCATCCGGGAAGACGAAACGGCTGCTGCATCCAACGGCATTGCACTGCTCAGATATAAAATCTTAGCTTTTGCCATAGGCGCCTTTGTCACCGGACTTTGCGGCAGTCTCAATGCTTATTACTCCTTTCACGTCAATAGCAGTGGGGCTTTCAGTCTCAATTGGGTGATTGTACCCATCCTTATGGCCAGCCTGGGAGGGGCAGGCACCTTTCTGGGTCCTATCTTGGGTTCCTTTATACTGGCAGGGGTATATGAACTGGCCAATATCTGGATGCCCGAACTTCATCCGATCTTTTCGGGCGCATTCATTGTTTTGGTTGCACTTTTTTTGCCTGATGGCATTATGAGCTATATTACGGGACGCAAGGACAGGGTGTTGCGTAAGCTGCCTGTTTTTCATTGGATGTTTCAAAAGACCTAAAAAAATATAAAAAACGAAGAGCCCCGTTAAACAGTATGAGGGGCCAATTTAGCTCAATCAAAGAAACGCCAGCCTGAGGGAAAGGAGGTGAGATCTACGCCACACGGTAACACGGGGAGAAAGGGCGGAATTGAAACCCTTGACAGAAGTGGTCAGTTTACTAGAAGTCCAGAAGGGTGCCGATCGCCAGTGCGTCTTGGCGGGCGTACTTTTGTCACAGTTCAAGGGAATCAGAGCCCCTAGAATTGGATTTATTGATACAATCTTTTTTGCAAAGGGGAGTATTTAAAAGATAAAAAGGAGATCCTTATCGGTACGCATAATCCTCTGAGCGGAATCGGGGCATTGCCGGGAGCGACCCAGAAATGGGCCTATGCCCAGGCAGTCGCAGACATCAACAGTAAAGGTGGCATCTATGTCAAAGAATACGGCAAGAAGCTTCCGGTAAAGCTTATTACTCTTGATGATGAATCTGATCCCGGAAAAGCAGCGGCGGCCACCGAAAGGCTGATCAAGCGCTATAAGGTCGACCTGATGCTCAGCGGTCAGGTGGGAGCCATGGGCACGCTGCCCGGCATGATCACAGCTGAGAAGTACAAAGTCTATTATCATGGCGGCATTATCTGGCCTCAACAATTTGTCGAGCACAATTTTAAATATTGCACCATGTATTTTTTTAATCCGGCAAGCAGCGGGAACATGCCTTTTGAAATCTTTAACTCCGTGCCTGAAGACCAGCGCCCGAAAAGACTAGCCCTGTTCATGGAAGACAGTTTTGACGGCAAGACGATGGGAGATATCTGGGCAAATATCGCTTCCGAATATAAATATCCGGTAGTGCTGCGGGAATCCATGGGCATGGGGGCCAAGGATTTCAACTCTCAGGTTCTCAAAGGTAAGGAAGCCAACATCGATGGGATTCTTTGTATGGCCAATGTGCCGGAAACCGTAACCCTGGTTCGCCAGCTGAAGGAAAACAAGGTCAATATCAAATGGTTCCAAGGGTTTAAAGGGACCTGGTCGAATGAATTCTGGGATGCCCTGGGAAGTGACGCTGAAGGTGTATTGTTGGATGGTTTCTGGTCCATGGATTATGATTTTCCCAACGCCCACCGGCTGGGAGAGATATATTACAAGCAATTCAAAAAGTATGACGTCAGCATTGGGTACTATTATGCAACAGCCGATGTCCTGTTTCAAGCCATTGAGAAAGCCGGGACTTTGGACAGTCTGAAGGTGCGCCAGGCCGTGATGGAAAATGAATATATGTCAGCCAATGGGCCCGTCAAATATGATGAAAAAGGCATTGCACTGTTTCCTATGGGAGACCTCCAGTGGAGAAGCGGAAAGCAGATACTCTTATATCCCTTCGATCGCGCAAAGGTGAAAGGCGTTCCGATGAAGCCGTGGGACGCGCGTTAGGATAAGCTGCTAAAAGTCTTTGAGGCGTAATTTGTTGCGAAATTCGGATACCATGTAAATGGAGGGTGAAGTGTCTTCAAGAATCGGGGATGCCCACATGGTATACGTTTGCAAGATTGCTTATTCAGGAGGAAAAAATGAAAATCAAAGCGGCTGTCGTTTTTGAAAAATCAGGCAAATTCAGCATCGAGGAACTGCAACTTAGTGATCCGAACGATGATGAAGTCCTGGTTCGTATTGTCGGTACCGGCATCTGCCATACGGATATCGCCGGCCAGCATCAGTATTTGCCCATCCCGCCCGAGCGTGCGTTTCCGGCGGTATTCGGGCACGAAGGGGCCGGCGTGGTGGAATCGGTGGGGGAACGGGTGACCAAAGTCAAACCGGGCGATCATGTCGCCTTGAGCTGGAATTTCTGCGGCGCCTGTCCGGCGTGCAAGTCGGGTAATGAGGCCTATTGCGACGATCTGTTTCTCTATAATTTCAACGGCGCCCGTCCGGACGGCACCCCGACTTTGCACAAAGGTGATCAAATCATCCACGGGGCCTTTTTTAGTCAGTCTTCGCTCGCCGATTTTGCCCTGGCCAATGAAAGAAGCATCGTCAAGGTGAGAAAGGATGTTCCCGTCGAAATCCTCGGCCCGCTAGGGTGCGGCATCCGAACCGGTGCAGGCGCGGTCATGAATACCTTGCGTCCCAACCCCGGGGCTTCCATCGCCATCTTTGGCGTCGGCCCGGTGGGGATGAGCGCTGTCCTTGCTGCGGTGGTATGCGGTTGCACCACTATTATTGCCGTGGATGTCATCGCCGACCGCCTTGAAAAGGCCAAAGAATTCGGTGCCACTCATATTATCAATGCAAACGAAGCCGATCCGGTAGAGGCGATTCAGGACATTACCGGCGGGGGTCCGGAATTTACCCTCGAATGCGTCGGTAATCCCAAGGTGCTTCGCCAGGCTGTTGACGTCCTGCCGCGGCTCGGGGTTTGCGGACTTTTAGGGGTTGTGCCGCCGGGAACAGAAGTCGGCCTGAATATGGATTTGATCATGAACGGCCGGATGGTTCGAGGGATTCTCGCAGGCGATTCCATTTCAGATCTCTTCATACCCAGACTTCTCGATCTATACAGTCAGGGACGCTTTCCCTTTGACCGTCTGATCACCTACTATCCCTTTGAGGAAATTAACAAGGCGGTGGAGGATATGGAAAAAGGGCGTATTATCAAGCCGGTTTTGCGAATCTAACACTCGATCGGATCGCTGCTTGGGCAGGGAAAAAGTGCCCCGCTGTTATTGTGGCGAGCTGGCTGTCTGCTTAAATAAATAAAAAGGGAAAGGAGGGGAAAAATGAAGAGGGCGGAAACTGTTTTAAAATTTGCAGTTTGCGTACTGCTATTCGTCTTGTTTTTGGCCTTTCCATTAACCGCACAGGCTAAAGACAAAATTGTCATTGGCCAGGCAGTCTCACTTTCGGGACCTTTGGGACCCAGCAACGCAGTCGTTAGCACGCCCTATTATGATCTATGGGTCAAAGATGTCAATGCCGAAGGAGGAATGTATGTAAAAGAGCTCGGCAAAAAATTGCCCGTCGAGCTTCTCATCTATGATGATAAATCCGAAATCGGCAAGAAGCTTAAGGACCTTAAGCTGCCTTATTTTTTTCAGAGTTTGAATTTTTCTGAAACTCAGGTGCCCCTTTTGGCGAGTATCTTTGGGGAGCTCGGCGTGAAGCAGGTGGCGATGATTTACCATGAAGATTTGCACGGTGTCGAATATTCAGGTGTGGCCGCTCCGGAATTGGCCAAGAGTGGAATTGATGTTGCTATGAAAAAGAGCTATCCAATGGGGGTCAAAGATTTGTCATCTTTGCTGAAGCAGGCCAAATCGATCAATGTCGATGCTTTGGTGGGTTTCAGCTATCCAGATGAGTGTATGCTGCTTACCGGCCAGGCAATTGAGTTGGGAATAAATTTCAAAGTCTTTGCCCTCAGTGTCGGCCCGGCCTTTACGTTTTATCGAAATGCCTGGGGTGAGAACACGGCTGAGGGGATTATCGGCGGCGGCGCCTGGAATCCGAAAAGCTCTCCGGGAGCCAAACAATTTGCAGAGCATTACAGGCAAGTGACGGGAGAAGAAATGGGTAATTACTGGGGTTCGATATACTTTTACTCTGCAATGCAACACTTTAAGCAGGCTGTAGAGAAGGCAGGTACCCTGGATCAGAAGAAAATAAGGGATATCATGGCCAAAGAAAAGTTCGATACGGCATTGGGACCATTTTGGTACGATGAGCGGCAAATCTCTGCAAACCACCCCGGAGAATGGGGCCAGTGGCAAAAGGGGGTGTTTGAAGTTATCGATCCTGGCCCGAAGCGCACGGCACCACCCATACCAAAGCCGGCGTGGCCTAAAAAGTAACGAATGGGTTTGGCATCCATAACATCTAAACGCTTCAGAAAGGAGGCATAAGATGAAAACCAAAACGTTGCTTTCATTGTTTGTGTCTATGGTCGTTGTGGTTTTAATTGGCGTTTTCGGTGCAACAGATTCATCCGCCAAGGACAAAATCGTCATTGGCCAGGCAATCTCGCTTTCAGGACCAAATGCACCCGGGGTTGCCATCTCAGGCGGTCGAATTTACGTGATGTGGGTTGAGGAGGTCAATAAAAACGGCGGTATATATGTAAAAGAGTATGGCAAAAAATTGCCGGTTGAGCTTAAAAGATATGATGATAAAACCGATATCGGAACGATGACCAACCTGCTGGAAAAACTCATTTTAGAGGACAAGGTTGACTTTGTCTTTCCCCCCTGGGCCACGGCTTTTCTTTTTGCTGCCGCTCCAATTGCCAACAAGTACCATTATATTATGATCGGCGGTCCGGGAGGTGCGTTGAAGCTCAAGGAGCTCAAGCTGCCTTACTTCTTTCAGGTTTTGAACTTTTCCGAAACCCAGGCACCCGCGCTTGCCGGTATCTTTAAGGAAGTGGGTGTGAAGTCGGTGGCGGTGATTTACCGGGGAGACCTTCACGGCATAGAGTATGGGGAGGCCATGGTCCCGGATTTTAAAAAGGCCAAGATTAACGTTAGAATGTCCAAAAGCTATCCTGACGGCATTAAGGACTTATCGCCTCTATTGAAAGAGGCCAAGGCCGCCAACGTCGATGCCCTTTGCGCGGCTTCCTATCCTCCCGGAGGCATGCTTCTTACCGGCCAGTCAATTGAGCTTGGCATTAACTTCAATGCGTTATTCATTACGGTCACACCCTTTTCGCCCAATCTTTACCGCGATACCTTTGGCGTAAACGTTGTGGAGGGCGTGATGGGCGGCGGCGCCTGGAATGCGAAAAGTTCCCCCGGCGCCAGGGATTTCGTCACCAAATTCATTGCACGTTTTGGCGTGGAACCCGACTATTGGGGAGGCCTGTATTATTGGTCATCGCTGCAGCATTTCCAGCAGTCGATCGAGAAGGCCGGAACCCTGGATCAAACTACGCTCAGGGACGTCATGGCAACCGAGACGTTTGAAACCGCCCTGGGACCGTTCTGGTATGATAAAAATCATTACTTTGTCAATCATCCCGGTGAGATCGGTCAGTGGCAAAAAGGCGTATTCGAAGTCATCGATCCTGGCAAGAAGCGCACGGCGCGCTGATGGGTGGCATCTATGCACTGATTGCCATGGGACTCAGCCTGCAATACGGTGTTGCCCGGGTGCTGAACATCGCTCACGGCGAATTTATTATGCTCGGCGCTTTCATCACCTGGTCACTGTTCACTATATTCGGGATTAACCCGCTGGTTTCGTTGGCCATTTGTAGCCCGATTGTATTCATTATCGGTTTTATCATTTACCGGACCCTGTTCACACGCCTTAGAACCTCATCTCCGTCACCGGCTGCATTTGAAGGCAGCTCAATGCTGGCCTGCTTCGGTCTTCTGTTCATCATTCAAAATGTCGCCATCTTGATCTGGGGTGCCGAGATTAAAGGTTACTCTTATTTGGCGGTTCCGGTCAAAATCGGCGGAGCGGTATTTGCCGCCAATCGCCTGATTACCCTTGGATTTGCACTGGTTATCGGTTCTATCTTTTATCTCTTTTTAGCCCGCACCCGCATGGGAAAAGCAATCAGAGCTGCCGCCCAAGATCCGGCTGCCGCCGGACTCATGGGGATAAACATAAACCAGGTGCTGGCTTTATGCTTTGGTCTCGGTGCGTTGATGGCCGGTTTTGGTGGAACACTCATCAGCATGTCTTACAATATTCAACCCGCTATGGGGCTCGAATATACGGTGATCGCCTTCATTGTGATCGTCTTGGGTGGACTGGGCAGTATCCCCGGCAGTTTTATCGGAGGGCTTTTACTGGGCCTGGTTGGCAGCATTGTCACTTATATAGAGCCGGGATTGGCATTGGTCGCCTACTATGTCATCTTCATGCTCCTGCTGCTGGCCAAGCCAACAGGTATTTTGGGAAAATAATACAATGGAAATGGTCAAAGCGATCTCTAAAAAGCCCTTTGAACCGGCATTTATCCTGTTTGTCCTAATTCTACTGGCGACTTTACCGATCTATGCCGCGCAGTATGCGGTGGTTCTGTTAACCAGTATCATGATGTATATGATTATTACGGTGAGCTGGACAATGTTCTCCGGCCCGACCGGATACATCTCACTGGCCCCGGCAGCCTTCTTCGGCATCGGTGTATATACCTCGGCGATATTAGGGCTGGTCGTGCCTTTACCTGTCGTCATCTGTATCGGAAGCCTTGCCGGTTTTTGCCTTGCGCTGATCGTGGGTGCGCTGACCTTGCGGCTAAGGGGTATCTATTTCGTGATGTTCACATTCGGTCTGGTTGAGCTGCTTTTACATTTCATCCTGTGGTATGAAGTTAATATCACGGGCACTACAGGCCGAGTGGTTCCCACTGTGGCCAATACCAAAGTTTATTATATCTTGCTTATTATTTTTACGATATTAATGCTGACCACTTACTTTATCAGAAATTCTAAATATGGGATCGCGTTGCAAAGCATCGGAGAATTTGAGGAAGCAGCGGCTCACCGGGGTATCAATGTCAATGCTTTAAAAACCATCATCTTTGCAATCAGCGCGCTTTTCATGGCGGCGGCCGGGGCAATCATGGCGACCAGATGGACCTATATCGATCCAAAGATCGCTTTTAATCCGCTGCTTTCTTTTATGCCGGTTTTGATGGCCATCTTTGGCGGCATCAGGTACCTCTATGGTCCGATAATCGGCGCGGCGTTTTTTGCCTATGTGGAAGAGTTTTTGATCACCAGGTTCCCCTATCACTATATGCTCATTTTTGGCATTATCATGGTGGTGGCTATTTTATACATGCCTGACGGTCTGGTTGGATTGATCCAGCAGTTATGGAAACGAACTTCGGGAGAAACCGATGCGGGTGCTTGAGGGGGTCGGGGTTACAAAATATTTTGGTGGCTTAGCTGCTGTATTTGAGGTCAATTTTCATGTTGAACAGGGTGAGGTCTTTGGCCTAATCGGTCCCAATGGGGCCGGCAAAACAACCCTTTTTAATTTAATATCGGCGGCGCTTACACCCAAATCCGGAGTGATAAAATTTAAAGATCAGAACATCACGGGCCTGAAACCGCACCAGATCTGCAGACTGGGAGTGGCGCGGACGTTTCAAACGGTGAAAATTTTCGCCAATATGTCGGTTCTTGACAACGCCATTCTGGGCGCATTGTTCGGGGCCTCAACCCATATTTCCGCAGTGGATGCCGAAAGACAAGCCATGGAATTGCTGGAGTTCGTCGGGCTATCAGCACTGACTGCGATTCCGGCGAAAGACTTAACTCTGGCCAACCAGAAGCGTCTTGAAGTTGCCGGAGCCTTGGCCACCCAGCCGGAGCTGTTGCTGCTCGATGAAATTATGGCGGGATTAAATCCCACTGAGGTCGCCCAGGCCATGGAATTGCTGAAAAAAATTCGGAATAAGGGCATTACCATTATCATGATTGAACACGTCATGAAAGCCATTATGAGTGTTTGTGATCGAATTATGGTGCTTCATCACGGGCAAAAGATTGCCGAAGGAAGGCCTCAGGAGATTGCCACCAGTGAAACAGTTATCAAGGTCTATTTAGGAGAAAGAGCCCATGCTCGAGGTTAGCAATCTAACTCAATTTTACGGCAGGATTCAGGCATTATGGGATGTTTCGCTGAATATCGGTGAGGCCGAAATCGTCGCCTTAATTGGGGCGAATGGGGCCGGTAAAACGACCCTGCTCAAAACGATATCGGGTTTGCTCCAGCCGACTTCAGGCAGCATCGAGTTTCTTGGAAAGCGGATCGATGGGCTGCAATCCCACGCCATTGTCGAGCTGGGCATGTCCCATATCCCGGAGGGCAGAAAACTGTTTCCCGACATGTCGGTGCGCGAAAATCTGGAGTTAGGCGCTTATTCTAAACGGGTGTGGAAGCACAAGCAGGAAACTCTCCATGAAGTCTATCAGCTGTTTCCCATATTAAAGGCGAGGCAAGGCCAATTAGCCAGAACATTAAGTGGCGGCGAACAGCAAATGGTGGCGATCGGCAGGGGTTTAATGTCCAAGCCGCGATTGTGCATCATTGACGAGCCGTCATCAGGGCTGGCCCCGAAGGTGGTGGATGAAATATTTCAGATCATCCAGAGGCTCCGTGACCAGGGCATTGCCATCTTTTTGATCGAACAGAATGTCCAGCAAACTCTGGAGATCGCTGAACGGGCTTATGTGCTGGAAAATGGGCGCGTCATCTTAGCCGGGGAAAGTGCAAAGCTGCTGCAAGAAGATTTCATTAGAAAGGCCTATTTGGGTCTTTAATGGGTTGGGAAAATTCAATGAAAGGAGGCGAATATGAAATTTATAAGGGTGAATATGAGCAGCAAAGCCATTGCGGTAGAAGATGTGCCGCAGGATTCAGCCGCATATCCATCGGAGCCAAAAGCCCGTTGACAGGGGGAATCAAAGAAAGCAATGCTGGGGGGACCGCTGCCGCGGCTTTGGGCCGTTTGGGAATTACAGCAGTGATTATCGAGGGGCAGGCGCCGGCAGGTGAATTTAGCATCCTCAAAATCGATAATACCGGAAACGCAAGTCTTGTTGCGGCCGAAAACTACAAGGGAATGCGAACTTACGCATTTGTGGAAAAGATGCTTGAAGTATACGGGAAGAAGAATTCAGTGCTTTGCATCGGGCCAGCCGGTGAGTATCGGCTGACTGCAGCATCGATACAATCTTCCGACGTCGATGGCCATCCCTGCCGAGCTGCCGGTCGCGGGGGCTTGGGTGCGGTGATGGGCGCCAAAGGCCTTAAGGCTCTGGTAGTAGAGCAGGGCGGCAAAAGCGCCGATCCTATCGCGGATCCAAATGTTTTCAAAGAGGCGATGAAGGACTTTACCAAGGCTGTAAAAGCGCATCCTGAGCCCGGTCAGTTGATGCCCAATCTCGGAACGGCCGCCCTTGTAGCTCCCCTGAATTCCATGGGCGCCTTTCCCTGTTACAATGCGCGCAAGGGCGTAATGGATGGCTGGGAAAAGATCAGTGGAGAGGCTATGGCCGAATTGATCAAAGAACGGGGTGGAAAGACAACCCACATGGGGTGTGCGCAGTGTATTGTCCATTGCTCCAATGAATTTGTGGATAAGGATGGAAAGTATGTCACAGGGGCCTTAGAGTATGAAACCATCTGGGCGATGGGTGGCATGACCGGCATCGATGATCTGGACACGATTGCTCGACTCGATTATCTGTGCGATGACATTGGTGTTGACACCATGAGCACAGGAGTGGCTGTTGCGGTTGCCATGGATGCCGGCTACAGAAAGTTTGGCGATCGCGCGGCGCCCATTGAGATGGTGGAAGAAATCGGCAAGGGCACCGAATTCGGAAAAATCCTTGGAAACGGTCCTGCTGCAGTCGGTAAGCATTTCAACCATGACCGAGTTCCGGTGGTCAAGGGTCAGGGCATTGCCGGTTATGACCCCAGGGCCATGCTGGGCAACGGCGTTACATTTGCCACCTCCCCTATGGGGGCTGATCACACGGCCGGAAACGTGATTGGGTTATGTTTGCAAGGCAAGCTTGATCCATTGCAGGCAGAAGGTGCGGTTGAAATCTCTAGAAACCTTCAAATTGCCATAGCCGCTTTTGACTGCACAGGGCAGTGCTTTATGGCGACTGTCGCCGCGTTTGATCCCGAACCTGGCGAAGCATTTCGAAAGTTGCTCAGTGCCAAGTTAGGCACACAGCTCGGACCGGAGGATTTTCCTGGCGCCATGGGTGTGAGGGTATTAAAGGCCGAGAGGGAGTTTAACCAAAAGGCAGGCTTTACGAATCAGGACGACCGACTGCCCAGATTTTTCTACGAAGAGCCCCTGCCGCCCCATAATACGGTATTTACGATTAGTGACGAGGAGATCGATAACACCTTTGATTTCTGACGGGAACGGCGCCTGGAAATGTCTTGGTTATGGTTAATTCCACTAAGGTGTGTGGAGTGTGAGGGTAGAATAATCTATTAAAAGAGAGGAGGAAAAAATGAAAACCAAAGCATTTTTTGCCTTTCTGGCATCTATCCTTATTGCATCATTGGTTGCTGGTTGTGCCACTTTAACCGGACAGGGAGCGACAAGGGGACAAGCGATTGAACCGATCGTCTCCACAGACTGGCTATCTGCGAATAAGAATATAAAAAACCTGGTCGTTGTTGATATCAGAAGCCCGGACGCTTATGCAACGGGTCACATTCCTGGCTCTATTAATGAACCTTTTGTAACAGGCTTTGATCCCTGTACCGGCCCCACTTCCAAATGGATCATCGGCAGCAAGGATTGCCTGTGGCTTGAAATGCCGGGCGCAAAGGATTTATTAGCTACCATCGGGAAACTCGGGATTAAAGGTGATTCACGGGTGGTAATTGTTACGGCACCCAATCCCGAGGAACCCCCATACTTCGGCCTTGCGAATGCCACCCGGGTTGCCGATACCCTCATATACGCAGGGGTTAATAATGTGGCGATTCTCGACGGGGGATACCCGAAGTGGGTGGCGGAAAAGCGGCTTACAGATAAGCAGGCACCCGCTGTGAGTTCGGTAGCGTACCAGGCTGAAGTCAATGAGGCGATGTTTGTTCCGATGAGTTACGTTCAAAAGCGTATCGCAGATGCTGTCATTGTTGATGCCAGAGATGCGGTTGTTTACACCGGAGCAGTCCTTGAGCCCTTTGCCAATAAACCCGGGCATATCCCGAATGCCAAGTCGCTGCCCGCCCCGTGGATCTGGAATGAAAATCCGAATGGAACTTACACCTATAAGGATTCAAAGACGCTTCACACAATGGCATCCGCTGTGGTCGGAGATCCCAGAAATCAGGAAATTATCGTTTACTGTGGCGTGGGCGGGTATGCCAGCTCCTGGTGGTTTACGCTTACCCAGCTATTGGGATATCAAAATATTAAAATCTATGACGGCTCAGCCCAGGAATGGGTAAAACATTACGATATGCTCAACGAGTAAAAAGTTCGGCATAATTTTTATACCGGGCGTCGCCGTTTTTGCTGAGAAGGGTTGCGGATCAGAAATGGGCATTTGTTTAGGCAATCAATGACGTCAACAAAAAGGGGGAAGAAAGTGAGACGACTGACTCAAGACCTTTCTATATACAACAAATTTGATTTTGAGATGCCGCCCGTTGCGGTCAAGTTTCTGCATCAAAAACCAGAAGGAATCGAGGAGCTGGACAAAACCCTTGCGTTTTGTGAAATGTTCAAAGAGGCGCAGCAACGAGAAACCCCCTTTTATTTCAGCCGCGAGCATGAGGATTGCAGCGGAAAAATGCCGTTGGGATGGATCGATACGCCATCCTGGGCTGAAGCCGGGCAAATCGGAGAAAAGTTCGAAATATTTCAGGAACCCCGTGCCAATCATAGACTCTATCAGCATTTTCCCAAATTCAGTCCCGGAGTCGTTAATTATGTTGCCTATTCCAGATTGGACCAATTAACGTTTGATCCCGATCTTCTCATCCTGGTCACCAAACCCAGCCAGGCAGAAATTATCCTCAGAGCCATGTCATATTCGACCGGAGAGGTATGGCAGCCCCGGGCAACATCTGTACTGGGGTGTTCTTGGCTTTACGTTTATCCGTACATGAGCGGAAAAGTAAATTACATGATGACTGGAATGCACTTCGGCATGAAAGCCAGAGAAGTTTACCCCGAGGGATTGATCCTAATTTCTATTCCATATAATTGGATTCCGACAATAACTCAGAACCTGGCCGAAATGAAATGGGTCCTGCCCGCTTATGCCGTCGGAAGAGAGGCGTGGATGAAACTGGAAGAAAAAGCCTTTAAAGAGCTGGAGAATGGACAATATTGAAAATCAGTTGCATCCAACGTGTTATTTACCATAGAAAGGAGGCAAGTTGTCAAAGCCGTTTTACGGCTTTAACGAAAATCGGGTTTATTGTTTTCACAAGTGAAGAAAAGGAAACATGATTCCCTAAACCACCTAAAAAAGGAGGGAAAAATGAAACGGCCGCTAAAGTATTTTAAATTAACCACCTGTTTCGTTGCATTTATTTTGTTGTTTTCTCTTCCATTCAGCGTTTATGCAAAGGATAAAATTGTTATTGGTGCCTCAAGATCTCTTTCGGGTCCGCTGGCGTTCTTTGAGGAAAATGCTTTCGGACCGCTTTATAAGATGTGGGTCAAGGATATCAACGCTCAGGGTGGGCTATACGTAAAGGAGTATGGCAAAAAATTACCCATAGAGATGCTCGTCTACGACGATAAAAGCGATATGGGCACCATGACGAGATTGCTGGACAAGCTGATCCTGCAGGATAAAGTCGATTTGATATTTCCCCCCGTCAGCACGGCCTTTCTTTTCGCGGCCAGTGCTATCGCCAACCGGCACAAGTACGTCATGATCGGTGCCGAGGGCGGTGCAACGAGTCTCAGTGAAATGATGGACAAGGTCCCCTATTTCTTCATGGTTTTGCAATTTTCAAACCATTACCAGATGCCTGTCATGTCGGATATTTTTGAGGAAATCGGCGTGAAGTCCGCAGCCATCAACTTCATCGAGGACCTCCACGGCATAGAGTATTCCGGTGAGGCCTCCAAGGAATTGAGCAAAAAGGGCATTGCGGTAAAAATGATCAAGAGCACGCCGCCGGATATCAAGGACGTCTCTCCTATCCTGAAGGAGGCCCAGCGTCTTAATGTAGATGCCTATCTCTCCTTCACGTACCCGCCGGTCACCTTCCCCACAGTTATGACGGCACAGGCCATTGGCTACAATCCCAAGGCCATGCTGCTCGGCCCTGGCGGCAATTTTGAGGTGATAAAATACGTGTGTGGCGGTGCAGAGGTGGTCGAGGGAGTCATGGGTGAAGGCGCCTGGAACGCAAAATCCTCCCCGGCCCACGCGGAATTCGCAAAAAAGCTTTTGCAGAACATGAAACCCAGTCAGCTTGACTGGTGGGGACACGACGTATACTGGACCGCTCTGCAGGTTTTAGAGCAGGCTATTTTGAAGACCGGTTCTCTTGACCAGGAGAAGCTCAGGAAGTGTATTGCTAATGAGAAATTCAATACGGTCCTGGGAGAGACCTGGTTTGAGAACCAGATGCTGGCAAGGCCGTGTTATGCCGGTCAAATCGGTCAGTGGCAAAATGGGATATTTGAAGTCATTGACCCCGGACCCAAACGCACAGCGGCTCCCATTTACCCCAAGCCGCCCTGGCCGGCACCGAAGCCGAAGGAGTAAAAGAATTCTGATAGCAGAACTCGAAAAATTATTATTGTTTCGATAAGCAGGCTGTTTCGGAGTGTCTATACACGACGGCTTTTTATCCGTGCGCTCCGGGCAGCCTGCAAACATAATATCCAAAATTGAGGAAGCTTTCAGCATGATCGTAGAAGCATTTGAGGTCTTGGTTGCCGGCCTGCTGCTGGGAGGCATATATGCTCTAATCGCTGTTGGACTTAGCCTGCAGTATGGAGTCGCGAGGGTGTTCAACATCTCCCATGGCGAATTTATCATGTTAGGGGCCTTTGCCACCTGGATCCTTTATACAACAGCCGGTATAAATCCGCTGATCTCTCTGATTATTTGCGGCCCCTTTGTTTTTTTAATCGGCTTTTTCCTGCACAAGACCCTCTTTAAAAGCCTTCTGAACTCTTCTCCAAACATGAATGTATTTGAGAGCAAGTCCATGCTTGCTTGTTTTGGTCTCCTATTTATCATTCAAAATATCGCCTTGTTGATTTGGGGCGCCGATTTTAAGGGATACTCTTATTTAAATGTTGGGATAAATTTCTTGGGAGCGGTATTTGCGGCCAATCGTCTGGTCACCCTTTTGGCCGCTCTCGTCATCGGTGCGGTTTTCTATCTCTTTTTGGCCTTTACCCGCATGGGTAAGGCGATTCGGGCCGCAGCGCAGGACCCGAAGACCGCGGGGCTCATGGGCGTTAACATCAATCGCGTCCTCGCCCTCTGTTTCGGATTCGGCGCGGTGATGGCCGGTTTTGCCGGGGCACTCATCAGCATGTGCTATCCCATCCAAACGACCATGGGTTTGGAATACACGATCATTGCCATTATCGTGGTGGCCCTCGGCGGAATGGGGAGCATCGTGGGTAGTTTTCTTGGCGGCTTTATATTGGGACTGATCGGCAGCATTGTCACAGCGATAGAGCCAAGCTTGTATCTGGTCGTCTTTTATTTTATCTTCTCACTTCTGTTTTTGGTGAGACCAAAAGGCATTCTGGGAAAATAGGAAAATGGTTATCGCCACGTTAAAAACAAAGAAAAACATCACTACAGGGGTAATCATCCTTGTCCTATTGATCCTTTTGGCTTTGCTGCCCCTTTACGCACCGGGCTATCCTGTGATCCTTTTGAGCAGTATCCTCATGTATGTGATTCTGACGGTGGGCTGGGTGATGTTCTCCGCGCCAACCGGATATATCTCCCTGGCGCCAGCCGCCTTTTTCGGGTTCGGCATATATACAACCGCCATTATAGGAGAGGCGATACCCTTTCCCATCGTCGTACTTTTGGGTGGGGCGGCCAGTTTCTGTCTCGCACTGCTTGTCGGCGCTCTGACCTTGAGGCTGAGGGGCTTCTATTTTGCCGTTTTTACTTTCGGGCTCCTTATGCTTATAGCGAATTCTGTCAACTACTATGAAATTCATTTTACGGGCACACGAGGCAGGTTCGTCATGGTTAAGGGCTATGATTTGATCTATCTTTATATGCTGGGTATTTTTGTGCTTTTGATGATTGCCGCTACGGTCATTAAGCATTCCAGGTATGGCCTGGCCCTGATGAGCATTGGTCTGGAAGAGGAGGCAGCAGAACATTGTGGTGTCAATGTGGTGATGGTGAAGGTGATGGTCTTTGCCATAAGCGCCTTTTTTATGGGTGCGGCCGGGAGTGTCATGGCGACAAAATGGACCTACATCGATTCAGGTATTGCCTTTTATTTGCTATATTCTTTTATGCCCGTGCTCATGGCCCTGTTCGGCGGGATGGGTCAGTTGTTCGGGCCGGTCATCGGCTCTGCCATTTTCACCTACCTTGAGGAAGTTCTAATAACTCGGTTCCCTGAAATATATATGCTCATTTTCGGCGTTATCCTGGTGGTCGCCATTCTGTATTTGCCGGACGGGCTGGTCGGTTTGATTCAAAAGTTATGGAAACGATTTTCAGAGAGGAAACATGCCAATACTTGAAGGCCAAGGGGTGACCAAATATTTTGGAGGACTGGCAGCCGTATTCAATGTGGACTTCCATGTGGCTGAGGGCGAAGCCCTGGGTTTGATTGGCCCTAATGGTGCCGGCAAAACTACGTTATTTAATTTAATATCGGCCGCCCAGACCCCTAATTCAGGGGAAATCAGATTTAAAGGCAGCGACATTACCGGCCTGGCGCCATTTAAAATCTGCAGAATGGGCGTTGCCAGAACCTTTCAGACCGTAAAGATTTTTGCCGATTTGCCGGTGATCAGCAATGTTATACTGGGCTCATATTTCGGGATGTCACCCGGTAGGTCATCAGCGGAGGCTTTGGGAGAAGCCATAGAATGTTTGGAGTTTGTGGGGTTGTCCGCAGCTAAAGAAACGGTGGCCAAAGACCTGACCCTGGCCAACCAGAAGCGGCTGGAGGTGGCCAGGGCACTGGCAACCGGACCTGAATTGATCTTGCTTGACGAGATAATGGCGGGATTAACTGCCACCGAAGTGACCGAAGCCATGGAACTGGTCAGCCGGATTCGGAAGCGGGGGATTACGGTCATCATGATTGAACATGTCATGAAAGCAATTATGCAGGTCTGTGATCGTATTATGGTGCTTCACCACGGGGCCAAGCTTGCAGAAGGTACACCAAAGGAGATCGCTACCCGTAAGGAGGTTATCGAAGTGTATTTGGGAAAAAGAAAGCATGTTTGAAGTTAGCAATCTAAAGGCCTATTTGGGTCTTTAATGGGTTGGGAAAATTCAATGAAAGGAGGCGAATATGAAATTTATAAGGGTGAATATGAGCAGCAAAGCCATTGCGGTAGAAGATGTGCCGCAGGATT
>JARRJQ010000110.1:0-10130 GCA_037388985.1 Desulfobacterales bacterium
GCGAAAAGATGAATTTCGAGTATGGAGGGCTTCGATGGGCTGGCCAGTTCAACTCCGGGTTGAGCAATTTTCCGGCCGGTCTTGCAGCCGAGGGAGACCTCAGCATCAGCAATCTGGCAGTCACCGATATGCAAAGAAAATTAGAGTTATTGGCGTCGAAAACGATCAATCTAAAATCGCTTAAAGCAGACACGGACACGCACGTAAGCATCGCTGAAGCAAAAATCAACGGTTTGAATCTCATCGGTCAAACAGAACCGGCCGAAAATGCTTCGCTGTTTAGTGCTTCGGAAGTGCAGATCGACAGCATCACACTCGAGCAGCTCAGAAAACTTTCGATCCAATCGGCCCGCATCGTTGCTGCCGAGGCGATGTTGCATCAAAAATCTGATGGGCGCTGGCTTTACATCAATGATCTTGAAAGCTTTGCTGCCGATTCCGACCGGTCACAAAAAAAGCCATCGTCTGGCGGATCGGCCGGAGAAGTTCAAAGCAGTGACCGAAAAGCCGGAGTTCAGGCCGGCGTCCAGATCGGAAGCCTGGAAATTGTCGGCGACAGTGTCTTGCATTTTGACGATGAAACCGTTAACCCGACCTTCCACACCGAGCTGCGTCTGAAGAAAGCGCTCCTGACGGATGTCGATAGTTATCAGCCTGAAAAGGCCAGCCCGTTTCTTATTGAAGCTTTGTCAGGAAGGTACGCCGATTTAAAACTGCAGGGTACTGTTCAGCCGTTTGGGGAGCGCATCGGCTCTGATCAGCGGAGAGATGGATGCCGACATCGACCTTAAAATAATTGCCGGCCAGCTGGAGGGCGAGGCTGACCTGAAGTTCAATAATCCGATAATAAAGGCCGTCAGTCCGGAAAAATTGCAGAACAGGCAGGGCCGCCCCATCCCGCTGCAGAGTGCCTTGAAAGTTCTGCGCGACAATGACAATGACGTTCACCTGAAAGTACCGATCTCCGGAGATGTGCATGATCCGGAATTCAGTTTCTCGGACGCCATCAACCAGGCCCTGATCAAAGGCCTTACGTTGGCGACTTTGTCTTATCTGAAGTATATGCTGGGGCCATACGGTATGGCGATTGGTATCGTTGAGCTGGGTGTAAAAGTCGGCGCAGAAGCACTGACCGGCATCCGCCTCAACCCGGTTGGGAATATGTGGAAAAGGTGGCGGAGATCATGAAATAATAATAATTTGTGCGTTGTCGATTGTTCGGATGGGCGTGTGAATGCGATCGCACGGTTTCTGGCTTGGCGGCGGAGGTTCCGCAAACAGCTTCAAAAGGAAGCAGCGGTGCCCCCGCAAAATCCCGGTCTCTGCTAAGCGATGAAGAGATGCTGGCACTGGCTGAACAACGGGCCGACAGAATCGAAGACATCCTGGTCAGCCAGCATGGTATTAAGAATAAGCGAATTTTTATCTGCAAACCGGAAATCGATCAGGACCCCGAAGGCCAACCGCGGGTTGAGCTGGTATTTTGACGATTCAGTTGGTTTAAAACCATTATCCGGCCGGCAAAGAATCCGATACATGAATCTGCAACGGGCGGCGGGCATCGTGAGCCAGATAGGTAGTGGTCGTCGGAAAGGCAAATTCGATCCCTTCTTCTTCAAAGCGTCTCATAATCTCTATATTTACGCGTTGGTTGAATTCCAGATAAGCCCAGTAGTCGGGCGGGAAAAACCAATAGATCATAATGATGTTTAAAGACGTATCATTAAACTCGTTGAAATAGACACGCGGTGGAAATTCGGGATCCATACCTTCGTGATTGTCGAGGATTTCACGTATAATTTCAATTGCCTTTTTTACTTTTTTTAAAGGGGTGTCATAGGTGATCGTAATATTGGCCAACCGGCGAATAGAAGGCCGACGGCCGATGTTTTCGATACTGTCGGTGGCCAGTTTTTCATTGGGAACCGTAACCAGGTGACCGGTGAGTGTACGCACGCGTGTCGATCGAAACCCGATTTCTTCTACAGTGCCGTCGTGGCCGTCGGCCACAATTCGCTGCCCTACGGTAAACGGTTTATCGAGCATGATCATGATGCTGCCGAAAAAGTTTTTCAACGTGTCCTGAGCGGCAAGCGCCACCGCCAAGCCGCCAATACCCAGTCCCGCCAGAAGAGCGCTCAGCGGCTTTCCGGAAACCGCACGAATCAGATAAATTGCACCGAAAACGATAACAATAATTCGGGCGAAGAGTCGCATCATCTGGACAAATGTCTGATCTAAAAGATTGTCTTCGCGCTGGGCAAAATTCGCGAGCTCATAGACCAGTAATTCAATCAGACGATAAATGAATACGATCAGCGCCAGAGTGCTGAAGACGGCGATGGATGTCTCCAAAATTCGGCCCCAGGAGGGTGGCAGTGGCAGCAGCTCGCGAATGGCGGCAAGCGTCAACGTAATCAACAAAAGGCGGATAGGCCAAATTGCGGCCTCCAACAGCATCCGCAAACGAACATTTTCGCCCGAAGATCTGAGCACCAGTGTCATTTGAGTTAAGAAGGTACTGATTTGACGCATCGCCGTAAAGAAAACAACGATTAAGACCGCAATCAACAAATACCGCCACAAACCGTATTGTAAAAACTGCTCGGGGAAAAGGTCTTTTTGGCTGAAAATGAAGATAATAACCGCTCCAATAAGTGCCGACATCCTTAAAAAACTTTTTAACTTGGCCAAGGCTTCTTCGGGAAATCGATCCTTAAGATTACCAGGCAACGATCGGCGAAGACTGTCAAGCCATGCAACCAGCAGATATATAACCATGACAGCGGCCAAGACAATGAGCAATACTTCAATGCTGTGCACAACTCTTAAGAACCGCGGTGAGGCCTGAAGCAGGGGTTCGACCAATCGGAAAAGCAGCGCCGTAGCAGCGATCCTCAAAGGCGGCATAAATCCCTTAAGCTGCCATTGTCGCGGATCATGTCCCTTTTTCTCAATGGATGCCTGGATTCGTCGTTTGGCCAAACGCAAAATAATTTCAAAACCGATCAGGCCGACAATAAAAATGGCTGCAGATGCGATCAACCGTTCCGGCTGGCTCCCGTTTCCGGCCGGATCAATCAAGCGCAGCTGTTGAAAAAATTGCTGCCAGCTATCCATAGCTTGCCCCCCTTCAAATGCATTCATCCGATGCTTACAAAGATATCGGATTGCCGATTTAAACCCATAGCGGTTTTATTCAATTATCGATTTTGCCTACAACCACTTTTTACGCTTAAAATAAAGCAGCATGCAGCCAGAAATAATTATCAGCACCACCCACAGAACCGGGTAAGACCATTTCCACTCCAGCTCAGGCATAAACTTGAAATTCATCCCGTAGATGCCGGCAATAAAGGTCAAAGGAATAAATAGGGTGGCCATAATGGTCAGGACCTTCATCACTTCATTCATCCGGTTGCTCACCATGGATAAATACAGGTCCATTATCCCTGCAATAATGTCCCGAAAGGATTCAATCGTATCGATTACCTGAATCGTGTGATCGTAAACATCACGGATAAATACTTGAGTGGTATCTTGCACCAGAGGAGATACGGCCTTTTGCAAATTATTCAGGACTTCCCTCATCGGCCATACTTGCTTGCGAAAATAGATAACTTCTCTTTTTAAGTCATGGATGGCCCGCAGGATTTCCGGGGTCGGTTCTGAGTGAACCCTTTCTTCAAACTGCTCGATTCGTTCACCCATTTTTTCAAGGATTAAAAAATAGTGATCGACGACCGCATCCATCAGGGCATAAGCAAGGTAATCGGAACCGGATTTTCGCATATGGATGCGTCCCTTACGGATGCGCTCACGCACAAAATTAAACACATCGCCCTCGGTCTCCTGAAATGAAATCAGATAATGCGGACCCAGAATCAAGCTGACCTGCTCAGCGGATATATGGTAGGTTGTTTCATCAAATATCAGCATTTTGAAGACGATATAAATATAATCCTCGAAATCCTCCACTTTCGGACGCTGGTCGGTGTTTACAATATCTTCCAGTGTCAGCGGATGAATGCCGAAATGGGTACCGATTTTTTCGATGATCCCCACTTCATGCAATCCATCGATATTGATCCAGGAAACCGGCGGTGTGTCCTTATAAGGAAATGCTTCTTCGATGCTTTTCAGCTCTTTTTCCTCCAAACGATCCGGATCGTAATTAATTAACGTGATTCTGGCCTTTTCGATTTTCTTCTCGCCGATATGCACCAGCGTTCCGGGAGACATACCCGCTTTCTGGGAAGTCTTTTTCAGAAATTTAGATGTTTTTTTGATTAATCCTTGCATCCCGCGCACCTCCTCACGATCTGAAGGTAAGATCCGATTATTTTTGATTCACAGACTTCAACAGCGCAATACATTGTTCCAGCAAATCGATCGAGGAAAATATGATTTTGCGCTCCCGATCAATGAGATGCCACTCATAAAAATCGGGGGGTAAGATGGTGTAGTTGATCTGAATTTGTTTGTGCATATTGTTAATTTGATCAATTGAAGTTTGCAGACTCTCAATTCTGACTTCATAGAACTTTTTTCGATTTTTTTCCTGCGCCAAGAGGTTGCTGGAGGCCGAGCCAACAATCAAACAGATAAAGAAACACAGTCCTTTTTTCATTTCGTCGGTTCCTATTTAAATCCACGATCTAGTGAGCCTATTTTAGGCTTGGGACTGTTGACAATCAACTACGATTTCGATAAAAATTAGATGGTTGTTTACTTTTATATGAAGTTTCCATATATTAGGCTATATCTTAAACGGATTGACAATTCAATTTTGAATTTAACCCACCCTCGAAAAAACGAGTAATTAACAAATCATGGATTATGTCCTTTGGCTTGAAGGGGGCCTTTTTGCGATTATGATGGTCCTTTCAGGCTTTTTTTCCAGTTCCGAAACTTCACTCTTTTCCCTGAGCAATGTGCAACTGGAGCAAATGCGAAAGGATCAGCATCCCCGAATCGGGCTCATCCAGCAACTGCTCAGCCAACCGCGAAGACTGATCATTACCATCTTGATCGGAAACGAATTGGTCAATTTGACAGCCTCGGTCATTTCCGCCTCCATTGTGATAAGAGTGCTCGGCGCCCAGAACAAATGGACCAACCTGATCATTATGGTACCGCTTTTGCTGCTGGTAGGTGAAATTACGCCCAAGGTTTTGGCCATTCGCCACAATGTTGCCTTCTCCAGCTTTGAGAGCAAACCCATCGAATGGTTTGCCCGGTTGATCAAGCCCATGCGCCTAATTGTGCGCAATGTCGCCGATTGGTTTATCACTCTGGTTATCGGCAAAGAACGTTCACGCGGCAACATCATTACCGAGGATATGGTTCGAATCCTGGCCAGAGAGGCGCTGGGTGAAGGTGCCTTAGATCATCTTGAAGCACAATTTATCGAGCAGATATTTGACTTTGGCAACAAAACCCTGGAAGACGTCATGACGCCCCGTTCCGATATCTTTTTCCTGGCCATTGACCGACCGCTGCATGAGATAATTGCCGAAGTGTGCAAATCCCGGCATACCAAAATCCCTATCTACCAGGAAAACCGGGACAATGTCTGCGGAATTCTGCACTCAAGAGATCTTCTCGGGATAGACGTCGATAAACTTTCCGGAGATCCGTTACGCCTCCAAGGGCTTTTACGAAAACCTTATTTTGTCCCTGAATCCAAACTGGCCGCCGATCTGTTTCGCACCTTCAGGGAGCGTAAATTATCGATTGCCCTTACGGTCGACGAATATGGCGGTGTCACCGGTCTGGTAACCATGGAAGACCTGCTGGAGTGCATTTTTGGTGAAATTCACAGCCCTTCGGATGAGGTTCACCAGGTCAGCATCACGGATCTGGGTGAAGGCCGTTATGTGGTAGAGGGCAGTATGCCTGTCGCAGAATTTAATCAGGAAATGGGCTCGGAACTTTCCGATGAGTGGGGCGAAACCATTGGCGGCCTGCTGCTGCACCATTACGGCGAACTCCCACCTCAAGGCGATAAAATAGAAATTGATGGATTCCGCTTTATTGTAACCGAAGTGGAAGAAAACCGCATTAAAACAGTCGAGTTTGAAAAAATTCAAGAAATAATTCAATCCAGCGCAGAGCAGTCTGAAGACCCTGAAGATAAGATTCAAAACGCAGACCCGGAAAGATAAGTCAAATGAAAGTCCCGTGCCTTGACACACCGCACGGCTTGAGTTGAAACCATGAACGTATTGCTGACGATTATTCTAATTTTTATCTTCCTTGTCATCGAGGGCTTTTTCTCCGGCTCTGAAATTGGCGTGGTGAGCGCGGATCAGATCAAACTGCGCCACGAAGCCGCCAAAGGTTCCCGCGGAGCAAAGCTGGCTCTGGATATGCTCAAGAAACCCGAGTGGCTCCTGGCCACCACGCTAATCGGAACCAATATTGCGGTGGTCAGCAACACGACCATCGTGACTGCCTTTATGATCCAATTGTTTGGGGAAGAGCATAGCTGGTTTGCCATCGTCCTTGTGGCACCTTTGATCTGGATCTTCGGCGAGATTGTCCCCAAAAGCATTTTCCAACAACGTGCCGACATCATTACCCCGCGTTTGATTTTTCTGCTCCGTTTGGCATTCTATGTGTTTTACCCCATACTCGTCGTGTTTACCCTGATTACCCGCCTGCTGACGTACAGTTTCGGGCAGCAGGTTCAGAATCCTTTTACCTTGCGCGAACAGATCCTGACCATGCTGCAGATGCCTGCCGCCGAAGGCGACATTCAGCCCGTAGAAAAAAACATGATCCAGCGCATTTTCAGCTTTTCCGAGACAACTGCATACGAAATTATGATTCCGCTTATTGACATCGTGGCTATTGAGCAAGGTGCCACCTGCGGCGAGGCCATTGATCTGGCGAAAACCAAAGCCCACATCCGACTGCCGGTATATACCGAAAGGGTGGACAAAATTGTGGGTGTGCTAAATGTGTTGCAGTTCCTTGATGCCGATGCGCACCAGCCCATAAAACCCTTTATCCGGGAAGTTCGATTCGTTCCTTCGTCGAAGAATATCAGCGAACTGCTTCTGGACCTGCGCAAGGACGGTGATACGGTAGCCGTCGTCGTGGATGAGTTTGGCGGTGCGGCCGGGCTGGTCACCATGGAAGACATCATGGAAGAAGTAGTGGAAGAAATGGAAGACGAGTACGACAGCGGAGAAAAAAGGGTGCAGTGGGTGCGCAAGATTTCCAAAAAAGACTATATCGTCAGCGCCCGCATCGAGGTTGACAATCTTGAGGAAGAACTGGGTATCCAGCTCCCAAAAGGCAAATATGCGACCCTGGCCGGATTTCTGCTGGAAAAATCTGGCGAGATACCCACCCCGGGAACGGTCATTAAAGTAAAAGCAATCAACTTTACCATTGAGCGCAGCACACCTCAGGCTATCCAGGAAGTCCGTGTGCGCTGGTAATTAGAAATTGAAAGCTTGCACCTATCATGAAGGCACATAGCGGAGGTTAATGGCAAAATAAAGTGAAATAGATATAAAGCAAGCAATGGTTGGGGTAAGAAACCAGGCCAATAGGATACCGGCAAGCGTCTGTCTGCTGACAGTGTTGATGCCTTTAACGAGGCCGACGCCTAAAATCGCTCCAATCAGTGCTTGAGACGTTGAAACCGGAACCCCGACCAACGTGTAAGCATGAACGGTGACTGCTTCCGCCAGCACCACGATTAAGGCTGAAAAAGGATCCAGGCGCACCAGTTTACTGCCTACCGTCTCCATCACCGGCCTGCTGAAGGTTAAAATACCAAGCGCAATGCTCAGCCCCCCAACGAGTTGGGCCCAAAAAATATTCAAGTAACCGGCGCCGACAAAAACTGCGGTTACATTGGCAACATTGTTGGCGCCCAAAGCATAAGCCGCATATGAACCGGCCGCAATTAAAAGAACGCGCAACAGAATATCTGACTGAAAAAGATCGATATTCAATCGGTTGTAAAGCGTTCCCAAAACCTTTAACAAAACAATCGCGATTAGCATACCGCCGATTGGCGTGCCAAACCAGCAAATAAGCACTTTGCTCATTTCCGACATGTCTAATTGCCGGTTCATGAAGCCAATGCCTAAAATCGCCCCCACAACCGCTTGCGAGGTTGAAACCGGAAAACCGACTAGCGTCATCAGGGTTACCGTGGCGGCTGCGGCCACCGAAGATACCACGGCCTGCTTCAACGATAATGCAGTGATACTTTTCAGGGTTTCAATTGGCGTCTGTCCTTGGGCTAGAGCCCCCAACAATACAAAAGCCGCGGCCACAAGGGCTGCGTACCAAAATTTAAGCATCCGTGAAGTGACCGCCGGACCAAAAGCATTGGCCGCATCATTGGAACCGAGGGACCACCCTAGGAAGATTCCACCCAAAAGAGACAGCATTAAACCCGCCTTTTCATGGCCATGATATTGACCCGTTTTGAAACCCGATCGGCCTGATCTGAAATTTCGCCCAAAACAATCACCAGCTCTTTTAACTGCAACTTTAAAAATGGATCCAGTTCCGAATCAAATAGTTTGTCGATCATTCGACGCTCGATGTGGTCACAATGACTTTCGTTTTGGTCGATGGTCGAATGCAAACCCCGGACGCCTTCTTTTTTCTTGATCATCACATCGATCTGCTTGACCATCAGTTCACAACTTTCGATTGAGACCCGAATGAGCTCCTGAACATCGAGGACCAAAAAACCAGGAAAATTGATTTTCTGGGTGCGAATCATATTCAAGATTTGTTCAAAAGACCTGGGAATCTCATCAACTCTTTCCAGCAGTGCCATAATATCTTCGCGCGATTCGGGAATCAGCGCCCGACTGTACATGAGTTCATTGACTTGATCCCGAATGTCATCCGCCCTGGATTCAAATTTATGGGCCTGATCCATGAGATAACAAAAATCGTCACTGACACCTTCTTTCAAACAGATATTCATGGCTTTGACAAAATGTCCTTGGGTCATGCCGAGGTTTTCCAGATAATTATAAATCAATCCCTCAAGCTGCCGCGTTTTTCCTTTAAATTTGTTATCCGCTTCCACAAAATCGCCAGCCGGATCAATAAGGTATCAGATTAGTTCGGATGCATAAAATTTGCAACTGATGAAAGTCTTGACAACATAATAGCATAACGAATACATTTATCTTTGACAGTCTCGCTGTTTTGCAGCTGAGAAAGCCAAAACTCAAATCTAAGGAGACTCAAAATGGGAAGCTACTTTAAGGCTCTATTATTACTGATCGTACTGGTGGCTCTGGTTACTTTCGGAATACAAAATAGTGAAACGGTAAAATTGTACTATTACTTTGGTATGAACAGCATGCCTTTGCCGGTTTACGGTATCGTTTACGCTTCCATTTTAGTGGGGATATTCATCGGGATGCTGATTGGCATTAACACCCGATTCAGCCAACGCCAAAAAATTAAAGCTTTAGAAAAAGAAAACCGCGATTTAAAATCAAAAATTCCAGAGGAAAAACCACCGGAGTCGCCCGAAGAAAAAATGGAAGAAAAAAGCCCAGATATGGAAGTGGCCGAAACACCGGCAGACGAAACGCTCGAAATTAAAAGTGAATCCGAAGATTAAACTTTCAACATGATCATTTCAAGCCATACCTTTTGGGCCGATGGTTAATCGATTTGATTCAACCTGCAGCTTTTCATTTCCATTTTAGCAATGATCAGATCTCATAAACAGATCTTTTTGTTTCCGCCCACATATCACCAGTAAAGCAAATCAAAAAAGACAATATTTTCAACCCTGCCAGCCTCCATCAAATCCCATTTTCAAGCTGTTTTTCTTTGCGCTTATTTCTGGATTAATCTACCAGTGTGGCTGATTGCCGATGCCTTTGCCCATAACCTCCTGCGTTTCGGTGACCACAACGAAGGCCTGCGGATCGATTTTGCGGATCATTTCCTTGAAGCGCGAAAGTTCCGTGAGCGCAATTACCGAGTAAAGAATATGCAATTGCTGCCCGGTATATCCGCCTTCACCCTGCACGACCGTAACGCCTCTTTGCAACCTATCCATAATTTCCCGGGAAATTTCCTGCCAGCGGGAAGAGACGATCATGATCGCCTTGCGCTGGCTGAGT
>JARRJQ010000111.1:0-11881 GCA_037388985.1 Desulfobacterales bacterium
TGAATCTCTGTTACACAAACTGGGCGTTGGTTCAATCGGACAAATTCATAAGCCCAGAAATAACCTGACCGGTTCAATCAGCCACAACCCGGAGTTGTGTATAAATTGTGGGACATGCATAATGGTTTGCCCTAAATCCGTGTTTATCCGCACGCAGAAAAATGGGAAAGTGGTATTGGGCAATTCAAATGCGTGTCTTAGATGTCAAGCATGTCTAAAACAATGTTTAAGTAAGGCTATATCTATTCAATAAGAAACAAACGCATTTCGATTGGCGCGGCTTAATAACAACCTGGTATTTGGAATAGAATTTTGGATGATGCGAAGTCAAATCGTATTGATTATTGGGAATGAATTTTCGTGGCTTCTTGAATTTATGGACAGGTGAAAGCAGGAAAGGGTTCGAAAATCATACTGTTCGAATTAGTTATCAAAGCGCCACCAAATCCTTCTCATATTTCTCTACCCATCCTTCGGCACCGCATTCTCGAAAGATTTCGATTGCTTTAACCAGCCGTTCTTTGGCCTTTTTTAGATCACCTTTTCGTTTAAACAATTCAGCGTAAATGGCATATGTTTGCGCCAACCAGTAATCCATTCCCATTTCTTTGAACATCGCCTCGGCTTTCTTCAGGTTCTGCAAGGCCTTCTCCTTGTGGTTGGAGTGCACGTAGATTTTACCCAGATGCAAAGTCGCGTTGGCGAACATGGGATTAAATCTGTATTTATCAAAAATCATAATCGCTTTTTTGATGGATTTCTTTGCCTCTTCATGTCTGGGTTCTTCCATGCGGGCCAATACCAGGCCGGACGCTAAGCACGAAACCCCTTCCCACCCGCCTACCATGCGCGCTTTCGATAGCTTAACGGCCTCATTTGCACAGGAATGAGCCTTTTCAAGGTCTCCAACTTCGCTGTAAATCATGGCCAGGTAGGATTGAGTACCAATAGCGTTACCGGCAGCCGTGCCTGCTTGGCAAGTAGCTATCAGCGCGCGTTCGGCAAATTCGCGCGCTTTTTCTAGATCTCCCTGATGAACATATCCCCATCCTAAATTTGCCAGGGTAATGTCCATAAGGGTTGTCATCTGACTTTTTTCGAGGTATTCAATACACTTTTCAAAATGCGAGACAATGGATTTTCCATCTCCCTTTGCGGTTGCCGCAATGCCGAAGGAAAACTCCGAATATGTTAATTCATACAGATTGTTGTTCTCAAGAGCATTGGCGCAGGCTTTTTCACATAGGTTTTCTGCTTCTTTAAATAAACCCAAAAAGCTCATCATGAAACCTGCGAGACCACAAAGAAAGGTATACACGCTGGCAGGTCTGCCAAAGGATTCAGCGCGCTTGTTCGCTTTCTCAATAAGGGGTATCACCGTAGAAAAAATGGGGACCGCTTTTGCATATTCTCCTGCAAACATATAGGCCGAGGTAAGATCTCGCGCCACCGGGGCCATTAAATCGAGATCCTGGATCTCCTGCGCCTCCTGAAAGCACTTCTCAGCGTGTTCAATCGACAGCAAAGACTCCCCATTGATCGCATAGGCATGTGAAAGCGTGCCGTTCAGTTTCGCGAGATTTTTAACATCCCCTGCTTCTCTTGCTAGCTCCACCCCGATTTTGAGCTCATTGATGGAACCTTCCGGATAACTCAGGAACATGGCCGGCATCGCCAGGGAAAGGCGAATTTGAATTCCTTCACTCCTTTTCGATTCGGTTGCAGGCATTTTACCCAAGACATCAATAGCTTGTCTGTAGAACTGAAGCGCCTCCCAGTTGCCGAAATTACGGCTGGCTTTATTTCCAGATAATTTCAAATATTGGTAGGCCTTGTCAGCGTTATCGCTTTTCGCGTAATGGTAGGCCAGCATTTCATAAAACTCTTCTAATCTATCCTGATAGATTTGCTCGATCGCCATTCCTATATTGTTATGAATTTCTTTTCTTCTTTGGACTAACAGACTGTTATAGGCAACTTCCTGGGTAAGTGCGTGCTTAAAGATATATTCAAGCTCCGGGAAAAGGCTCTTTTCGTAAATAAATTCCAAGGCCTGTAAGCTGAGCAGATGTGATTTAATTTGTTCCTGCATTTCCGTAATTGCCTGAAGGATCCTAAAAGCAAAATCTCTTCCAATTACCGAGGCCAGCTGCAGAGTTTGTTTGAGATTATCTTCCAGCCTGTCTATTCTGCCGGCTATGATTCCCTGGATGGTGTCGGGAATCTCAATTTCTGAGGTTTTTTTGGTTAAGCCATACTGTTTATCCGTCTGCCGGATGAATCCATTTTCCAGTAAAGCATGCGTGAATTCTTCCATGTAAAGGGGGTTGCCTTCAGCGCGATTGAGGATGAATCCTTTAAGCTCCGGCACAACATCACCGTCTTTTAGGATGGCTTGAATCAATTCGGTGCTTGACTTGTTTGTCAGATGATGCAAGCCGATTCTGTTATAGTAAGATTTACTCCCCCATTGATGCGTATATTCCTGACGGTAAAGGAGAATCAGTAAAATTTTAGCGCCACCCACCCACCCAATCAGATAGTTAATAAAGTCTTCCGAAGTTTTGTCAATCCAATGAAGATCATCAAAGGCAACAATCGTGGTTTTGTTTTGACTTTCACGAATCATAAGGTCCCTGATGGCTTCAAACATCTTTTCTCTTTATGTATTATCTTTTTGTTAATGATAATTTCTCTTTCCTCATCTTTAATTTGGAAATAATCCCTTAGAATGCCCAATACGGGTAAGTAGGCCATGGATTTTCCGTAGTGGAGGCACCGGGCTTCAAGATACGTAATCTCGTCTTGATTCAGCCGATTCCTGAACTCCATAAGCAGTCTCGATTTTCCAACACCGGCATCACCAACGATTCCAACCACCTGGCCGGATCCTGATTGCGCCTTATAATATGCATCCATAAGAGCGGCCATTGAATTTTGGCGACCAACAAAGCGTGTCAGGCCTTTAGCAGATGCCGCCTCAATCCTGCTGCCTATTTCGCCGGCTTTTAAAAGCGCATAGGCCTTCTGCGGTTGTTTCTTTCCTTTCACCTTAACTGTTCGAATTTGCCCGAATTCAAAATAATCCCTGACCAGCCGATGGGTATTACCGGAAACGATTATGGTTCCGGGCTCAGCCAAAGCTTGCAGCCTTTCTGCAAGATTTGTGGTATCCCCTACTGCGGTGTAATCCATCCGGAGATTGTCTCCGATAGCGCCGACAACAACCGGCCCTGAGTTTAACCCGATTCGCATATCGAAATTTATACCGAATTTTTCTTGCATATCTTCGCCGTAATTTTGAATCATGCTCCGGACGGCGAGGGCGGCGTAGCAAGCTCGTTGGGCATGGTTCTCATGGGCCACAGGTGCACCAAAAATGGCCATTACTCCATCACCGGTGAACTGGTTGATGGTGCCTTCATACTGATGAATTTCATCCATCAGGATTTTAAAACACCCGTCCATAATCTGGTGCACTTCTTCAGGATCGAATCTTTCAGACATCGCTGTGAAATTGGCTACATCTGCGAAAAGCACGGTAACCAGCTTGCGTTCACCTTCGATGGAACTGCGGGAAGTAAGAATCTTATCCACAATACTTCACCCCATCACGATTTTCAAACTCGCAGCTCGGGCACTTCATTGTCATGCCCTCCGTTTTTTTGGCAAAGCTGTTTGAAAAAAGATGAAGAGAAAACGGTTACTTAAAGGTGAAATATCGTAAATATGATCCGGTGTCAAATTAGTGCAGTGGTTTGCCCCATCCTCTAGATTGCTTGCCGTCCGGAATTAGCGTGACTGTGGACTCAAACGCCCCGCCGCTCAAGGTATCGTGGCTAGGGTTGCCGGCGACAATCATAACCGACAGGTTTTGCCGATCATTTTAAACGGTATAGACTGTTTCGCGGGCATGTTGATCGGTTGTCCGCTTGGGGTTGATAAACTCATATCGCTTTTTTCCGTAGTCGTTGACAAGCACGATTTTTTCGCGCTGAATTATTTCCAAAAAATAATTAAAATATAGATTTAAGTTTCTTCTATATCTTATTGTAATTAAAAAATATAATTACCACAGAAATCAAATCGTAAAAAGCTTAAAATATTTAGTATGGAAAAATGTGTTGACTATTTTGAATAGGAATTATTAGAACCCATCTCAAAAAAGCGTCTGAGTGCTCATGGCTGTGTTGCGGATCGGCTTCCCGCCATAGGCGGGACTCACATACTATGGCGGGGGCCCTGAACCCTGATTCACTTTTTTGAGATGGGTTCTAGTAGCCGTAGATAGAATTCAGACTGGAACCAAGACGTCTTGAGTTCATCAAATGGAAGACGGAAAAAGATTTTCTGTGGAGACAAATCATGAAAGATAACCGAATGGCGGTAGTGGGAATTGGAGCCACCGGGACGATTTTGGCTGCTGCTTTGCTCGGCAGGTTCCCGGATACTTTTCTTGTTGGACATAAACGGGAGGTTGCAGAAATCCTTGGCAAAAAGGGTATCCGTGTCTCAGGCGCACTGGATTATCGGGTAGCGGTTAAAAACTGTTCAATTGACATCAAAGATCTCAATGATTTTCAACCGGCTTGCGTATTTTTATGCTGCAAAACTTTTCATCTCGAAAGCGTGCTGGAAGAATTGCGGGATGTCTTTAAACCACAAATGAAGATTATTTCAACGCAAAATGGCTTGGGGCCCGAAGATCTTATTGCAAATAAGTTCGGGCGGGAATCGGCCTTTCGCATGTCGTTAAATTACGGTGCGGCACTGAAAGCTCCGGGTGAAGCTGAAGCAACTTTTTTCAATCGACCCAATCATCTGGGGAGCCTGTCTACGGAAAATCAGGAAATTGGATCCCGACTGGCCGCCAGCCTCACCGATTGCGGTCTGGACACGGAATTTGTCGCTGACATCAAACTGTTTGTCTGGAAAAAAATGATTATGAAATGCACGATGGCTTCAATCTGTGCGGTTACCGATAAAACGATAAAAGAAGCTTTGCAATACCCGCCCACTAGAGAAATTGCGGATGCGTGCTTTGATGAGGCACTCACGGTGGCCGGGGCGATGGGCTATAATTTGGGCGCAGATTATCTGCAACAGGCGCTCGGGTATCTGGAAAAAGTGGGCGCACACAAGGATTCGATGTGTGATGATATCAAAAACCAAACCCCGACGGAGATCGATTTTTTAGGCGCGAAAGTCGTCGAATATGCGCGATCCAAAGAAATTGCAGTTCCGTATTATACAACCATGACTAATTTGGTTAAGGCCATTGAGCATCGCTACCTGGGCCGGTAGACGTTTCATTTCTTAGAGGATCTTTCCCTATGGCATTTCGTTCATTTTTAAAAATTCGTTTTGGCGATATCGATCATGCGGGCATCGTTTACTATCCCCGATTTTTGCATTATTTCCATGTGGCATTGGAAGAATTTTTCGGACAGAAAGTAGGCGTTGATTACCCCACCCTGATTAATGAACACCGGATCGGGCTGCCCACCGTTCACCTGCAAACCGATTTCAGCAAGTCTTTACGCTACGGTGATGCAATTGAAGTAGAGGTGAGGGTGCTAAAAATCGGCAAATCCTCGATTACTTTCGGCTATCGGGTCTTTAAAGAAGGTGAGAATCAGCCGTGGACGCAGGGGCATAACGTGGTGGTTTGTCTGGATATGGACAGCTTTAAGAAAAAAGAGATTCCGCCCTGGCTGCGTAACAGTCTTGAAAAACAGCTTAACGATCCATTATGAACATTTTCGTTTCTTTGCTTTTTCGACCATTTCCACAAGGCTCTCGATTTTTGGCTTCGGAGGAACAAATATTTTGTCCAACTGTTCCTTGGCGTAATGCTCATGAAGAAAGGTATTGACATCAATATACATGTGCCAACAGCCGACAACCCACCGACAGGGAAGCCTGTTGTTTTCGGAACGGCAGAGCTTAAAATTGACAGGGCCACCAATCCTTGGGCACCGAATCGTTTTGTCATCGAATTTTTCAATCAATTTAATTAACCTCCAATAGAAGCGGGATGCACTTGCAGGTCAAATACAGTTCAGACCTGCAAGCGCATCCGGAAAATATACCAGCTGATAGGATCTTACCGGTTTGGTTCGTATCCGTGAAGTTAGGCCGGCACCTCAGGCAATTCAGCCTGCGCCTTTTTTATCTCCTCTTCTGGCAGAGCAAAATCCTTGAGTTTGCCTGAAAGGTAAGCGTCATAAGCAGCTAGGTCAAAGTGCCCATGGCCGCTGTGAGCAATCAAGATGGTTTTGGCTTCACCAGACGCTTTGCACTTGAGAGCCTCATCAATGGCTACCCTCAGGTCATGGCATGGCTCAGGACCGGTGACAATTCCCTCAGTACGAGCAAACTTAATCCCAGCCTCAAAGACCGACGTTTGAGGTACGGCTACGGCTTCAATCAGGCCTAAGTCATAGAGTTTGCATATGATTGGAGCCATTCCATGATAGCGTAAGCCTCCTGCGTGTATGGGGGGCGGAATAAACCTATGGCCCAGAGTGTGCATTTTGGCTATCGGCGCCATCCCGGCTGTATCACCATAATCATAGGCGTAGATTCCGCGGGTCATCGTCGGGCAGCTCTCAGGCTCCACGCAGACAACGCGCAGGTCTGGTTTCTTACCGCTTAATTTATCTCTAATCCAGGGTAGGAATTGACCGGCGAAATTCGAGCCACCACCGACGCAACCGACAATAATGTCGGGGTAGGCATCTGCCATCTCCATTTGTTTCCTTGTCTCTTCTCCAATAATGGTCTGATGAAGCAGAACGTGGTTCAGGACACTACCCAATGAGTAGTGCGTATCGTCACGACCCATGGCATCTTCAACAGCTTCGCTGATAGCCAATCCCAGGCTGCCCGGACAATCAGGCCACTCTTCAAGCATTTTGCGCCCTGCCTGGGTATCCTGGCTGGGGCTGGGGACACAATTTGCTCCCCAGGTCTCCATGAGGATGCGTCGGTAAGGTTTCTGGTCATAGCTAATTCTGACCATGTAAACTTTTAATTCAACATCGAAGAAGGCACAGCCCATAGCCAGAGCACTCCCCCATTGTCCAGCGCCGGTCTCAGTGGTTATCCGTTTGATGCCTTCTTTTTTGTTGTAATATGCCTGAGCGATAGCTGTATTGGGTTTATGGCTTCCCGCCTGGCTTGTTCCTTCGTATTTATAAAAAATCTTGGCCGGTGTATCCAGAGCCTTTTCCAACCGATAGGCTCGGTGTAACACAGTTGGCCGGTAAGTGCTGTATACATCCTGAACTTCTTCAGGGATTTCTATCCAGCGTTCGGTGCTCACCTCCTGTTTAATAAGCTCCATAGCAAATAGGGGAGCGAGATCCTCCGGACCCAAGGGCTGCTTTGTCATGGGATGTAAATATGGGGAAAGTGGCTCTGGCAAATCAGGCAGGACATTATACCATTTTGTAGGCATATCTTTTTGTTCGAGAAAATACATGGCACGCTTCATTTTAGCTTCCTCCTTATTCAGAGATAGTTAACATTTTAGCCCGCAATCATCACATCACGGACCGCCATTCAACGTTTTGCAGAATTAGAAACTAGATAATCCTTCAAGCTTGAAGCAAATATGGGATCTATACCATGATGTATAAGCCCTATGGTAGGAAAAAGCGGTAACGACGAATAATATTCTTTGGAAGCAGCGGTGTAAGTTCTACCGTAGAGCCAAGACCAAAAGAAATAGATGCGTTGGTTATGGTGGGGTTATCAGCCAGCCCAACGGGGCGAAACTGTACAATCTCCACTTTTAATTTCAACCGAAATGCACGGGCAATCTTGACAATAATAGTTATCGTTCCCGTCGCATCTTTTGACTGTATGATAACTATGAAAACCGATCATTATGCGGCTTGACTTCATTCTGTATACGGTATACAGGTCTTAGTCAAGCAAATAATGTTAAAAAATATTTTAAAAAATCGATGCGTCGCTAAATTTTTGAGTATAGATAGCGAGTCGTGGAGGCAAAAGTATCATTGTGCGCTTAAAACGAAAATTTGATTAAGCAATGGGGGGGAAAGGAATATGCCAAATAGAATTTTCAATTTCTCTGCCGGCCCGTGCACCCTACCGCTTCCGGCACTCCAAAAGGCCCAGGCCGAATTTGTTGACTACCAGGGTGCGGGCATGTCGCTGGTCGAAATGAGCCACCGGGGGAAGCATTACGATGAGGTTCATTACCAAGCGATAGCCAATGTCCGTGACGTGCTGGCTGTCCCGCAAAGTCACGACGTTCTGTTTTTGCAGGGGGGTGCGACCCTTCAATTTGCCATGGTACCCATGAACCTCATGGCTGACGGCAGGCCAGCGGAATTTATTAATACCGGGTCCTGGGCGAAGAAAGCAATTGCAGATGCCAAAAAGATAGGAGCCACGCGCGTCATCTGGTCCGGCGAGACTGAAAATTTCACGCGAATCCCTGTAGAAAGTGATTACCAAGTTGGGAACGACGCCGCCTATCTTCACATCTGCGGTAATGAGACCATCGGCGGTATCGAATACCATGAGTACCCCGACACGGCAGCAGTGCCGCTTGTCGCGGATATGTCTTCGCATATTATGTCCCGTCCCATTGATTGGAGCACGGTTGATTTGGCTTATGCCGGTGCCCAAAAAAATTTAGGCCCGGCCGGATTGGCGCTTGTGATTGTGAATAAAACACTTTTAGAGAAATGCAAAGACGATCTGCCGGCCTATCTCTCCTACAAAACACATGCCGGCAAGGACTCGCTTTACAACACGCCGCCGGTTTTTGCCATTTACATGATGAAGCTCATTCTGGACTGGGTGAAATCCGAGGGTGGCTTGGCTGAAATGGAAAAGCGAGCGATATTGCGTTCCAAAGCCATTTACGATACCATCGACGCCTCGGGGGGCTGGTACCGCTGTCCGGTGGACAGGTCATCTCGTTCCAGAATGAATGTTTGTTTTCGCCTGCCTACAGAAGAGCTGGAACAAAGGTTCATTGCCGAAGCACTTGAAGCCAAATTGTCAGGTCTCAAGGGGCACCGTTCGGTCGGTGGCTGTCGGGCTTCGATGTATAATGCGATGCCGGTTGAAGGTGCTGAAAGGCTGGCGGAATTTATGCTGAAGTTCAAAAAGAATAATGCCTAGTTAAGGTGTCAGGTTTCGGGTGTCAGGTGTCAGTAACTGGCAAGCTCGGATGCTTGAAGGCTAAAAATTTTGCAAGCTTCCACCCTCCTGACGATGAGCGGTCAGCTTGAGCGATGGGGAAATGAGCTGACACCTGAAACCCGACACCTGAAACCACTTCTAATCAATATCAGGCAAGATATCCGGAGAAAGGCCCAGGGCGTCAATCATAATAGACCTGTAAATCTCAAAAACCTTACCCTTGATGTCCTCCTGCATTTCCGGTGGGGTCTGGGCAATCATAATGCCGCTTTTTAGCAGACAGGCCTGAATTTTTCGGTCTGGGTAGAAGGTGGTACCGAATTGACCCGCCGATTGAACTGCGAAATTTTTTCGCTTTAAGACAGTGCCCAGTTTCTTCAGGGAAATAGTTATCCTTTGTTTTGGGGAAACCACAAAATTTCTGCGCCCGTCTCTGGCACAGGTTTCTTCAAAGAGCCTGTCTTTTATTGGATCCGGGGCTCCGTCCGGATGATTGCCGCAGACTTTGCAGGAATCCGCTGCTTTCAGCTCCAGGATGTTGAATTCAAATTCTCTCAGATCGATATAGAACAATTTGTTGAGAAGTTTGGGTTCCTGTCCGATTAGCAGTCTCACCGCTTCAGACACCTGTAAAGACGAAACGATGCCCAATACGGATGGATGCACACCGACCACCCCGCAGACCGGCAAGTCTTCATCTTTGAGTCCGGGCATGAAGCATTCCAGGCAAAATGTTTGCCCGGGCAATAGCGTCGAGACATTGCCGAATGCCTCTATGGCCGCTCCGAACACATAAGGGATTTTAAGCTTATTGCATGTGCGGTTCAACAGATAACGAGGCTCCGGACGATCCAGGCCGTCGATCACCACGTCCATCCCGCCGAGCAACTCTTCGGCGTTGATTGAATTCAATGATTCGGCAATCGGGTCCAGTTTCACATCAGGATTGAGCTTGCTTAACTTTTGCTGCGCAATTTCGACCTTCGGCATGCCCACGCCATCCGCGTCATAAAGATGCTGGCGATGAAGGTCGGAGCGGGAAACAATATCGCGGTCCACAAATCGTAGGGTTCCAAGACCCATGGCAACCAGCTGGGTGGCAACCGGCGAACCCAGGCCGCCGATGCCGATCAGACATGCCTTTGAATTTCGTAGTTTAAGTTGCCCGTCGTAACCGATATCCGCCAGAACAATTTGCCTCGAATAGGTTTCAAGCTCTTTTTCCGTCAGTTCTTTTGGCATTTTATCTCAGGTTCCTTGCACCAACACCTCTTCAATGCGTGATGATAAATCCATAAAATTTATCTGCATTTCCTTTTTCAGATCCATATTTTGGCTTTGCGCGTGGGAGATCCCGAATCTTAAATTGATTTTGATGTTGTTTGCCATGCAATAGTTTTCAAGAGACGGCTTGGTCATGCTTCCAATGAGAAACGCATTGAGTTTGGCCCCCCATTCAAAGTGGGGGCCGTCGCCGCCACTGTCGCCCATGATGATAATTTTATTCGATGGAATGTGATGGGCCTTAATTGCTGCTTCGGTGTTTCTGGCTTTGTCTTTAATCTCAAAAAGGGTGTAGATATAATGAGGATCGCTGTTTTGTTGCGCGTAACGAACCATTGGATTAGCGGAAAGCGCCGTCAGTTTTGGTAAAAGGCCCTTGGCCAGAACTCGCTGGAAATATCCCAGCATGCCGGTGGTGTTGATCATAAATAGGATATCTCTGCTTAAACACCATTCGATCAGCTCCGGCACACCCTGATAAGTCGAAAAAGAATGATCCAGATATGCATCCATCTGCTTTTCGCTTATCGGCTTCGGCATCATTTTCTGAATCTGCCGGGTGGCTTCGCCAAGCGAAATGCGATTGCCTGTATATTGTTTAAATACCACTTTCAGGCGTGGGGTCAGTTCCGGGTAATTAAACGCGATGAAATCAAACGGACCGGAGGGCGCCAGACATTCACTCCAGTCCGATGAAATGATGGCTTTGTATCTTTTATTTTTTGATGGCATTTGGCAATCCTTCTAACTTTTCATAAAGTAAAATACAAGGTGCAATTTTGCACTTATTTTCAACTGATTGCCGGAAATGGATAAAAATGTATGGATACCTTGCAGAGACCGAACATCGCTTCATCGACACGATCATCTGAATATTAGCACGTTTAAAAAATCGCTTGAAACCGTTGGTACCATTCAAGGCCTCTTTAATCTGGAATTAATACCAGATCAAATTCACCCATGGTTGAACCATTTTTAGGATAATGCTGGGTGCTCAACGTTTTGAAGCCACGAGCCGTCACGCGTATATGGATATGCGGCGGACGCTGCGAATAGGAAGGAGGGAAGTGGCTTTCAAATTCGTACTCACCCGACTCATCTGGGACGACCACTGCGCGGTAATCATCTTTATATTCACCATCCGGGCCTGCCATCCAAAACTCGATAAGCGCTTGAGGAATCGGCGAGCAGTTTTTTGAAGACAAAACCATGCCGCTTAATCGATATCCTCTTCCCACACTGCTGCGCATGGGAGCATTGGGTTTGTAAAAGGGACCTAATGAATCGGGATGGGTGGGTATACACCCGATCCCGTATTTTTTTAATTGGCCGATCATATACAAGTTCTCCGCTAAAATTGTTATTGAAAACGATGTAATGGAAAATAGAACCGACAAAAATAGAATAAAAG
>JARRJQ010000112.1:0-13589 GCA_037388985.1 Desulfobacterales bacterium
GTCCGTGTTTGATCGGTAAACGGATGCGGCTCAAGTGATTCAGGGAGTGGAAATGGCATTGCACACACTTAACTTATGGGAATTTGCGATTGGTGGCACTCAAATTTGTCTGTGCGGTTTTATTTTGTTGTTCCTGGTTCGAAACAGAAGCCGGTATAAGCAGATGATCCGCAAAGCGCCGACTGATAAAAATGCCCCCGATTTTAGTACCGCGTTTATCGTTGAAGCGGTCCGGCAGCAAACCGAGCTGGCCTTTAATCATATACTGGATACGATCAATAAAGAACGCCACATCTTGGAAGCTACCTTTGAGCTCAGAGAGACTCCGAGTGCGTCAGGCTCTCTCAAATCCCCATCGGAAGGCCTGAACAATGCGCTTGCCGCCCAGGGTTCCGCCGAACTGGTGGGAGCTGATGCGATCCACGACGAAATTGAAAGCCTGGCTGATCAGGGAATGAGTCTGACAGATATTTCAGAAAAATTAAATGTTCCCCAGGCAGAAGTCGATCTTGTCTTAAAACTCAAACGACTGACTGCTGAATCCGGCAATCAGAAAGCCTCACACAGTTTTTCATAACCCGAGATCTATTATCGCTGCTGTCGGCGGCAGCGCGACTTAAACCGCAGCGCGCCATCGCATCAAAACAGCTTTCAAGTATAAGCCATCCTTCTAGTGTCACATTCAACGAATATCCTAACTGTTCAGAGATTCTGGGTTCAACCTCACCGCTGGACGCTTCGGCGGCCAGCTTGATCACAAAAGAAACCTCGACTATGCGGGGATTTATTGAAAGCAAATAACGAATATCCAACAAGGAATTTCAAATATCGAAGGAATGCATACCGTCTATTATTCTAAAAAAGGCATGAGCCAAGCGAAACCATCCTTGGAAATTCTGCGGTTGAGCATTCTGCGGTTCTGCTGTTCGCTGCTCGACCATGCAGATTTTCATACCAGAGGAATAGGGTTGGAGGAAGTCTAAACGTTTTTCAACTCTGAACTTTTGAACTTTCATTTTTATACCCCTAAGCCTTCTAGGCAAATCACCGCCGAAACGGCAAAAAGTACCGGTTCGAATCAACTGAATACCATCTAGAGTTGCAAGTTTAATTTGCAGTCACTGATGTTTTTCCGACCGTCTGGAACGTGCGTTCGAATAATTTTATAACTACTTGATAATATATAATAATTAATCAATTATGAAATCACCCAACGCCACAATGATGAACGATATGCCAATGGGAAATTAGACACCGTGTTGGTATGTGTCTTGCAAAGGGTAGCGGTGGTCTGATGATTTAGCCAGAGATAATCAGCCGCTTTCGGCAAATCCGATTATCCGCTTCACTTATGATCAGGCATTTTTATAATACGGTAGTTTGTCTATGGATGGATCGATTTATATGACCGCAACGGGTGCGCTGGCATACGAGAAGCAATTGCAGCTTCTTTCCAACAACCTGGCCAACGTCAATACCGTGGGTTTTAAAAAAGACCGGGGGCTTTACCGTGCATTTAACCTCTCTGAAGCCATGCAGAATAAGTTGCCTGTGAATGATGGCCGATCCCAGGCCCCGGCCTATTGGATGCTGTTCAGTTCATATACCGATTTTTCAACCGGTGAAATGAAAAAAACAGACAATCCATTTGACCTGGCTTTATCCGGTAATGGATTTTTCTGTGTCCAGACCCCTGATGGTGTCCAATACACGCGTAGAGGTGATTTTACCGTTAGTGCCGACGACGTGCTGGTAACCCAAGAAGGGTGGCCGGTTCTGGGGCAAGGGGGCGAGATTCATTTAAAAATGGCCAAACCTTCCGGCACGAAGCGAGAGTTTTCGGTTTCCGAGGATGGATATATCACCATTGATGGTTCGCAGGTCGACCGGTTGCGCATTGTGGATTTTACACAATCCCATGCGCTTGAAAAAACAGGACAGAATTACTATCGCGGGCTAAAGCCGGAAGCACTTGAAGAACTTGATGAAGGTTTTACGGTCAGTCAGGGATTTCTGGAGCTTTCCAATGTCGATACGGTCAGCATGATGACTGAAATGATCCAAGTGCTGCGCGGATATGAGTCCTATCAGAAAATGATGCGATCCATCGACGAAATGGATGCCAAGCTGATTAATGATGTGGGACGTCCAGCATAGTGATCAGTTATGGGTTATTTGTTATTGGTTGGTGGAATTATAGAATGTTAGACAGATTGTCAAAAAGAGTACCCATTACGAATAACGAATAACAGATTACGAATAACAATGAAAAAGCAGGAGGTAATATGATTCGCAGCTTGTGGACTTCAGCAACCGGAATGCAAGCTCAGGAGCTCAATATCGATGTGATTTCAAACAATCTGGCCAATGTGAATACATCGGGTTTTAAAAAGAGCCGAGCGGAGTTTCAGGATTTGCTTTACGAAATTTTGCGTCCGGCAGGTGCAGCCTCATCGCAGGATACCACAGTGCCGACGGGGATTCAATTGGGGCACGGCGCGCGTCCTTCAGCGGTTCAAAAGATTTTCACCGGAGGTGATTTTCAGAATACAAAAAATGAACTGGACTGGGCGATCGAAGGCGATGGGTTTTTCCAGATCGAATTGCCAAGTGGAGAAACCGCTTACAGCCGCGATGGAGAATTCAAATTGAGCGCTGATGGTCGGATTGTCAATCCGGACGGATTTCCTTTAGTGCCGGAGATATCAGTCCCGAGTGATACGGTGTCCATTAGCGTAGGGATGGATGGAACCGTCTCCGTTATCCAGGCTGATGATGCCACTCCGGTGGAGATCGGTACGATCCAGCTGGCGCGGTTTGTAAACCCTGGTGGATTAAAAAGTTTGGGCAAAAACCTGTATTCGCCTACCGAGGCTACCGGCGATGAAATCGTCGGCATACCCGGCGAAAATGGATTTGGTACGATTGCCCAAGGGTTTTTGGAAATGTCCAATGTGAGTGTTGTCGATGAGATGGTCAACATGATTACCGCCCAGAGAGCTTATGAAATCAACAGTAAAGTCATTCAGACAGCTGATGACATGCTGCAGATGGCCAATAATCTTAAGCGATAGGCACTAACAGATAAAAATGAAAAGAAATAACCCCAAAACTCAAAAGTCAAAGCATTTTTATCCGACACTGTTTTGCATGCTGGCCGTTGCCCTTATCCTGGGGGCCACCCCAGAGTTATTGGCCACACCGCTGACAACCATCCGGGTACGCGATCGGGTTGAAATCGATGGTGATGAAATATTGCTGGGTCAGATCGCTGAAATTAAAGGCAGCGATTTTCAGATGATTCGACATATAGAGAACATCGTTATCGGCAAAGCGCCGCTTCCGGGGAAATCGCGCCAGTACGATGAAAATTACCTCAAGATGCGCCTGAAACAGTATCATATCGATTTGGCCAACATCATTTTGGAGGCACCCGAGCGCATTGAAGTTTTGCGCAGTTGCATCAAAATCGAGAAACAGAAAATAGAAGAGATCATATCTAATTTTCTAATTCAGAGCATTTCTCAAGAAAACAAAAACATACGGATCAAGGAGATTCGAGTTCCTGAAGAGGTGCTTTTATCCAAAGGTCAAATTTCATACAAAGTGACCGTAGCGGATAATCAGCCTTTGCGGGGAAAGTGTTCGATTGCGGTCGAATTCAGGGTCAATGGATACGATCAAAAAAAGATTTGGGCGATTGCCACCATTGAAATACTGGGCCCGGTGGTTGTGACACGCAAGCCGCTCGGGAGGTATAAACCAATTGTCGAGGACGATATTGAATTAAAAACCATGGATCTGTCCGATTTGCCCGACGATGTGATCACCGACGCAGAAGCGGTTTTGGGTAAGCGCACCAGAAGAGCGATCGGGGCGCAAGTCCCTTTAAGAGCCGACACCGTCGAATTGCCCCCTTTGGTAAAACGAGGGGATCTGGTGGTGATCATTGCTGAATCCAGAGGCCTGAAAATAACAACTCGCGGGCAGGTAAAGAAAAAAGGGCGATTGGGAGAACAAATTCCGGTGGTCAATTTGGACTCCAAAAAGGTGCTTTACGCGCGTGTAATCGATGCCAACACAGTCAAGGTGGATTTTTGATCCCCTGGTCAGATAAGGAAAAACGATAATGCAAAACCGTTCCCAAAGCTTAATCGGACTAACGATTTTAATCCTGTCATTCGGCATGCTGCTGGGTTGTGCCGCCACGCGGCAGAGCATGCCGCCGGTGGCGGAAAAAATGCCGTCCCATGAACAAATGCCAACGGAAATTCAACCCTTACCACCGCCGGAATTTAACGGCTCGCTTTATGCAACCCAAAGCAGCTTTAATGATTTTTTTATCGATACCAAGGCCCGCAAAGTCGGAGATATTGTCACGGTTAAAATCTCTGAATCCTCCAAAGCCAGCAATTCCGCAGACACAAAAACCGGCCGGACCTCCAGCCTGGAGGCCGGCATCGACACGCTCTTTGGTATCGAGGATTGGTATCAAAATAAGGTTCTAGACGATATTCCCAAAAATCTACCAAGACCCAATCCCTTTGGAAATCCATCAGTCAAAGGAAGCATGTCTAGTGATTTTGACGGCTCAGGGGTTACTTCGCGCAGCGGTGTGCTGAATGCGTTTATTACCTGCCGGGTCACGCAGGTGATGCCCAATGGTAATTTGAGAATCGTGGGGTCCCGTGAGGTTCTGGTTAACCATGAGACCCAGATGATTATTTTATCCGGGGTCATCAGACCCCGAGACATCGACGACGATAATATTATCCTGTCCACTTTTATTTCCGACGCAAAGATTGCTTACAGTGGTAGCGGGATCGTCAATGATCGTCAGCGTCCGGGTTGGCTGGCCAATTTGCTGAACTCAATCTGGCCGTTCTAAATTCACAAGGTGAAGGAATATAGATAATGAATGCACGGATTCAATTTTCGCTTGCCGGCCGAACGATTATATTGATTATTTTGCTCCTGATCGGCTGGATCTTTTTGATACCGAAGGTGCATGCCGTTCGAATCAAAGATATTACCGAGATTAAAGGGGTTCGCCAAAACCAGCTGGTGGGTTACGGACTGGTGGTCGGGCTGAAAGGTACCGGAGACAGCGATAACTCCCTGTTCACCATCCAATCCCTGGCGAGCCTGCTGGAAAAAATGGGTGTAACCGTGCAGACGAAAGATATCGAAGATGTCGAAAATGTAGCAGCAGTCATGGTAACTGCCGAGTTGCCGCCGTTTGCAATTCAGGGTAGCCGAATCGATGCGCTGGTCAGCTCCATCGGTGATGCTGAAGACTTGCAGGGCGGCACCCTTTTATTTACGCCCATGAGAGCCGCTGACGGTCAGATATATGCGGTTGCCCAGGGACCGGTAAGTACCGGTGGGTTTGCGGTTTCCGGCAATTCCGGCGATCAGGTCCAGAAAAATTTTCCCACTGTTGGCCGTGTGGTCGGCGGCGCACTGGTGGAAAAAGAAACTCATTCAGACTTTAATCAAAAAGATTCATTGACTTTGGCTTTGCACGATCCGGATTTTACAACGGCTACTCGGGTTGCCCAGGCCATTAATCGGGCATTTTACAGCCAGCTGGCACACACCGAAAACGCCGGTTCGATTCATGTCAGTGTCCCTGAAAACTACCTGGGAGATACCGTTCAATTTGTAACAATGATCGAAAGCCTGGGAGTCACCCCTGATACGGTTTCCAAGGTGGTGATCAATGAGCGCACCGGCACTGTGATTATGGGCGAAAATGTGCGTATTTCAACCATTGCCATTGCCCATGGCAACTTGAGCATTCAAATTGATGAATCCCAAAACGTCTCCCAACCACTGCCGTTTTCAGAAAGAGGGCAGACGGTTGTCACACCGCAAACACAAATCGTAGTTCAGGAAGGAAAAAATCCTCTATTTTTGGTGGAATCGGGTGTCAGCATAGGGGAGGTGGTTAAGGCTTTAAACGCTCTGGGAGTCACTCCCCGTGATCTGATCGCCATTTTTCAGGCACTCAAAGCTGCTGGGGCACTGCAGGCCGAGCTGGAGATTATCTAATGACCGATCCGCTATCTTTACCCAAAATACCCGTCAATCTATCGCATATTTTATATTCCAGTGAGCATATTCAGCGCACGATGGGTTCAAAAACAAATCCGAAGGACGAAAATAGAATAGATCCGCAGTTGCGAGAAGCCTGTGTCCAAATGGAATCGCTTTTCATTTACCACCTTTTTAAGGAAATGCGGGCAACGATTCAAAAGTCCGGCTTTATCAGCGGCGGAAGGGCCGAAGAGATTTATACGTCAATGCTGGATGCGGAAATGGCCGTTAAAATATCAAAAACACGAGGTATGGGGCTGGCGGAGATGTTGATGCACCAGTTCAGCCAATCCGCTACTAAAGCTGAGTCGGAAAATTCCGAATCGGAGTAGGGGTATTATTGCTAAAGTTTTTGGTTATTTAGCCGATAAATTATCTGATAGGAAAAATTTTTAAATGGAACGCCTCTTGAAAAAACTAATTGGATTGCTCGAACATACGACCGAACTCTATCAGTTATTGTTTGCTGTCGTTCAAAATGAAAAGAATGCGGTGGTGGATCTGGATTTGCAGCAGCTCAATGAAGCCTGTAAAGCCAAGGATAATTTGCTTTTAAAACTGCGAATTCTGGAAGAGCAGCGCGAACAGGTTATGGTCAGACTGGCAGCTGAGATCGGCTGTTCGTCGCGAGGATTGACTTTAAGCCAGCTGTCGCTGTGGGTGGACGAATCCTATGCCTGTCGACTGGTCGACCTCAGCCGTGATCTTTTAGTACTGATTCAATCGTTGCAGGATGCCTCGCAGCAAAATAAATTTCTAATGTTGCATTCGATGCAATTAATCCAGGGCTCCTATAATTTATTAAATAACATTGTAGCGGCTAATCCGATGTATTACCGGAGCGGCAATCTGAAAAATACGGATCAAACCGGCAAGTTGCTGAGCGGCGCTATTTAAGAAAATGAGATACATTATACCGGTGGGTGATATGAAAATTGGACAGGAGCCCGACATCCTTATTACCGATCCTTTAGGGAGTTGTTTGTGTTTAACGGCCTTTGATGCGGTTTCTCAGATAGGGGGCGTTTTAAACGCGATGTTGCCTTTATCCAAAATCAATACACAGAAAGCTGCCATAAATCCTTTTATGTTTGTCGATACAGGGATACCGGCCTTATTTGAGGCTCTGTACGCGCAGGGCATAGAGAAGGACAATTTAGTGGTTAAAGCCATCGGGTGCAGCAATCCGATGGGTTCCAAAGAAGTGTTTAAAATAGGTAAACGAAACTATAGCGTGTTGCAGGAGGTGCTTACCAAAGACGACATCTGCCTGGCAGCTAAAGATGTCGGCGGCACCGTCAGCCGCGCGGTCCAGCTGGATCTTGCCAGCGGGCGGACAATTATTCTCAGCGACGGTACCAAGAGGGTCTTATGAGAGATATAAAACTAACCGCTATTCTTGCCAAGGTAAAATCATTTCCCACCATGCCAGGGGCAGGCGCTAAGATGCTTGCATTGCTTGAAGAACCGGATACCTCTGTTTCTGAAATCGAAGATACGTTGCGCTACGATCCGGGGCTGACCGCCAATGTTCTTAAATTGGCCAACTCAGCTTATTTCGGCGTTCCATCGAAAATCGGTTCCCTGAAACAGGCAGTTATTTTGCTGGGCCTCAAACGTCTTATGCAGTTGGTGGTCGCTTCCTGTGTGAGTGCCATCATGGACAAATCAATTCCCGGTTATGATTTGCCTGCCGGGGATATGTGGCGACATTCGATTGCCGTATCGCTTGCTGCCGAGGCGCTGGTCAATGCGGCCAAAGGTGTTCCATTCGTGGTCGCTGAAAATATGATTCTGGGCACGGATCATGCTGAAATCGGTGCACGGATACTTGCCCAGTGGAATCTGCCGGCAGACATCATCAACGCAGTTCGGTGGCACCATGATCCGGATGCCTCTGATGTTCCCAATACCCAAGTCGATGTGGTGTATCTGGCCAATCTGTTGTGTCAGATTCCGGGTACCGGCGCCCAAGCCGCAGGACATGCGATTGAATTATCACCGGCAGTCATCGAGCGTTTGGGAATTCAGTTAAATCAATTTGAGGCCATTTCAGAAAAAGTTGCTCGCTGGGTGGATGAATTATCGGATGCCTTGGCATTTAATTAGTGTCCGCCCGAAAATGGTATTGCTAAGGAAATCGTGTATGGAGGCAAAGAAAATCGCATCGGCCATTAAAGCGTTTCCCGGTATGCCGGGTACAGCCATAAAGCTGTTGGCGCTGATCGACGATCCGGCCATGCGGGTATCGCAAATTGAGAGAATATTACGTCATGATCCGGGTTTAACAGCCAACGTCCTTAGGCTCGCCAATTCCGCTTATTTTGGAATTCCATCCAAGGTCGGATCGATCCGACAGGCCGTCATACTGCTTGGCTTAAAACGTTTGATTCAAATGGTGATCGCCGCCTGTGTCGGCGCAATCATGGACAAACCCGTGCCGGGCTATGACTTATCGCCCGGTGAACTGTGGCGCCATTCGATTGCGGTGTCGGTTGCCGCTGAGGGCCTGGTAAAGGAGCTCAAGATTGAAGCGGCCGAGGAAATATTTACGGCAGCCCTTTTGCATGACGTGGGCAAACTGGTATTGGGTCAATTTGTCAAAGATGATTTTACCCAAATCCAAACCGCCGTCTCCCAGGGGATCAGCTTTGAGATGGCCGAAACAATTGTTCTGGGTATCAATCATGCTGATGTCGGTGCCCGAATATTGACCAACTGGGCGTTACCGCTGGAAATTGTCAATGCCATAAAATTTCACCATGCGCCGCAAAATGCTGCGCAACCCAGCACCATGTTAGATATTGTGCATGTGGCGAATTTTATGAGTATGATGATCGGTATTGGAATCGGCAGAGATGGGTTACAATACCAGCCGAGTGTTGAAGTGACCGAGCGGCTAGGCCTTGAATCGTATCATCTGGAAAAGGTGGCGAGTCAGACCATGCAATGGGTAAAGGAATTAACCGGGGTTCTTGGACCGAAATAGCGGTCTTTGAGCATCGGTTTAGCCATCCGGCAGGACTTTTTTGATAACGACAAAGGGGCCGGATCGGCGAAAAACGAGTAATGAAGAGGAAGACCAATGTCAGATATCTATGGAGTTATGAGTTTAGCGGGCCAGGCGCTGATGACGCAGCAGCAGGCTATCAGTGTCACCGGCCATAACATTGCCAATGTAAATACCCCCGGTTATTCTCGCCAGCGGTTGAAAATGATAACCAATACGCCATCGGACTCTGCGGTCGGGATGATGGGCAACGGGGTCAGCGGTGAGACGATCGAGCGAATTTACGATCGGTTCTTAAATGCCCAGATAACCGAGGAAAACCAGGCGCTGGGAAGATGGGATGCACAGAAAGATTCCGTGGAGTTGGTGGAGATGATTTTCAATGAAGTAGAAGGCTCCGGGTTAAACGATGCGATGAGCAAATTCTGGGATGCCTGGCAGTCACTGGCCAACAATCCGGCCGGCACCACCGAACGCCAGATTCTGGTCACGGCTAGTCAAACTTTGACTGCTACCTTTAATCAACTCAACGCGGATCTTTTCCAAACCCAGCAGGATCTTGATCTGGCCATTCAGGGAACCGTTGCAGATATCAACCGCTTATCCCAGCAGATAGCCGATTTAAACCAAAAAATAATTTCATCCGAAGTCGGCTCTTCGAGTGCCAATGATTACCGTGATCAACGCGAACTGGTTTTAAAAGAACTTTCAGAACTGATCGACATCAACGATTTTGAGGATGCAACTGGGGCAGTTTCGGTGCTTGCTGCCGGCGGGCGGCCGCTGGTGAGCGGTAGCCAGTTTTGGCAGCTGTCCACCGAAACCAATGTCGATGGGCTTCAGGATGTGGTATGGGTCGATGCTGCCGGCAACACCACCAACATTACCGCAGATATTTCCGGCGGCAAGTTAAAAGGCTACCTGGAGGTGCGTGATGGGATCATCGACGACTATCTCAATCGTCTGGATACCTTAGCCCAGACGTTGATAACGGATGTTAATACCATCCACCAGAGCGGCTTTGGCCTGGACGGGTCAACACTCTTAGATTTCTTTATCGGAACCGGGGCCAGGGATATGGAAGTCAATCCGGCTATTGTGGGCAATCTGGACTCTATTGCGGCGGCATCTGATGTGTTGACCATCCCCGGTGACAATCGCAAAGCCATTGAAATTGCAAATTTGCAATACCAGCTGACCATGGGCGGCACGCAGTCTTACAACGATTACTATAGCGCCATTGTGCGAGATGTAGGCAACGAAGTGCTAAAATCGGAGGCTTCTTATAATCATCAGTCGGATATGATGACCCAGCTGGAAAATCAGAGGGAATCGGTATCGGGGGTTTCACTGGATGAAGAGATGGTTAATTTACTCAAATTCCAGAACGCCTATACGGCAGCTGCCAAACTGATTACGGCCGCTGACGAAATGATGCAAACCATTTTACAGATGCTATAGAATACTCAAACTGATTTGGACAATATTTTCTTTAATGCTGACGAAATATAAATACACTTTGTCTGATCTGCTAAGTGAGTTCCCAGAAGGAGGAGATGATCATGCGAGTGACCAATAACATGATGACCGATTCGCTGGTGCGCTATCTTACAACCCAGAATGAGGCACTTTATGAAAGGCAGACGATTATCGCATCTCAAAAGCGAATCAACAAGCCGTCAGATGATCCCATCGGCACGGGCAAGATACTGGATTATCGTCAATCCCTGGCCTCCATTGAGCAGTATCAGACCAATATTCAAGGAGCTAAAACGCGGCTGGAAGTTACTGAATCCAATCTGGATCTGGTGGATGATCTGTTGCAGCTGGCCGAAGGTATTGCGGAAACCGAGACGGATGAGTCAACCGCAAGCCGCCAAATAGCCGCTGAAGAAGTCAAAGCGATTTATGACCAGGTACTTGATCTGGCAAATTCAAAACTTGACGGTAATTATTTGTTTTCCGGATATCAAACTCAAACCGCGCCTTTTTCACGCGATGATTCGTTCACCGTTACTTACTGGGGTGATGACGGGGATGCGCGGTTTATTGTTGCGCAAAACACCGAAATTGCCATCGATGCCGATGGTCAACCGCTGTTTCACAACACAGCCGCAGGCGGCATTAGTGTCTTCGACGCCATGCGCGATTTAATTGTGGGGCTGGAAAATGATGATACAGACGCCATTTACGCCCAGGCCGACCTGATCGATCAAGGTCAAAAACAAATTGATAATATTCGAGCGGCCAATTCTCCGATTGCATATCAGCTGGAGACCACCGAAAACCACTGGAACAATTACAAATTTAAAATCCAGGATTTGTTGGGCAAAGAAGAAGAGGCGGATATTACCCAGGCCGTGGTGGAGCTTCAAAGCATTGAGCTTGCGTATCAAACCACGCTGGCTACCGCAGCCAGAATTATTCAGCCGGGTCTGATCGATTTTCTTAAATAAAAAATGAAAAAGACCTTTATCATTGTTGGTTGTGTCGCATTACTGGTGATTATGATCACCCATCCGCTTTGCGGTTTAAACAGTGAAAGTATTGTGCGCTTAAAGGAAGCCGGTCTCAGTGATGCTACGATTCAGCTCATGATCAGAGAAAAAACCGTTGAAACTGCTGCGTTTAGTGTGCAGGAAATTATTGATCTGAAAAAAGCCGGACTCAAAGAAAAGACCATTCAGATGTTGATTCAGGAAGGTTCTTTTCTTAAAGATACAGCCCCCGTTGTGTATGGGAAAGATATTCGCTCAATTGAGTTTTCCACTGCCCAGGATATCATCGAACTCAAAAAAGCTGGAATAACTGATGAAATCATCGAGGCGATTATTCATGTTGTCGGCCAAAGCGCTGATTCCCAAAGGCAGCAAGCATACGACTTGCTCAAAAAAATGAAAATTCGAGTTGATCTACGAGATGGCCATTGACCGCTGAAAAAGCCGTAGTGCTGGGACAACTAAGATTGCGGATTTTAAATGCGCGACTCAACCGATGTATTCATCTGCATTTTTTACCCTGTGGAATCCTCCGCAGGAGGACCGCCTTCGGCGGCATTCCACAGGGCGGGTCTAAAATTCACAATTGATTTTGTTCTAACAATTCAAGACTGCTTATGCGCATTGATTGCCACAAGTGTATTTATTACTATGTCACCTGGAATCCAGTTTTTCCTCACGGCTGCAACGGAATGGGATTCATGAGTCGGCGCTACCCGAGTACTGAAGTTCGTGGTATTATGAACGGTAAAAACCTGAGAAGATTGAAAATTAGGGTTTGGCGTGATGCGTTCGGTCCCCGTCTGAGTGCGGTTTAGTTATCCATGCAGGCTTCATCGGTCGCATTTTTAGTTGCTGCTGGAACGCGCACATGTAAATGCGCTGTTAAGTCATTAAAGATCAAATCGGCTGACTGCTCAAGCAAAGAGGGAAAAATTTCATCATACCCTTTTGATCGTATTTGAGCCTGGACCTGTTCGCGGCAGTTCCTTTTGCCTTCCTCCGCAGTTGCCCGCAACATATGGTAAAGATCCGCGGGTTCGACTTCCTCTGGAAGAGAAAATTGAGCAACGATGGTGCTTGCCTGACGGGTAATATGTTGCAAATAATTATTGTTCTTTGCGGGTAATTCGGTGTCGAGACTGTCATGAAATCTTACGGCTTCACAGATTTCAGTCGGCACCTTAAAACGTTGCAGCACAATCGCCCCAATTTCGCCGTGGCTGACGCCCAGAATTTTTCTCTCGGCCTTGCAAGATGGCAGTCCCTTTTCTTTTTTCAGGGCGACAATTTGTTGGTGGTGGTCCTTGAAATACACCGCAATGACCAATTTCCCAATATTTTGTAGTGTTGCGACTGTAAAAAGATCCTCCAGAGGCTCGAAATTGAGCACTTCGCCTAACACCTTGGCAACCACTGCGCAGAATTGAGCCTGTTTGAGAAATCGGTCAAAATTAAAACCTTTCAGCCGCTTGGTAAAATGCTCCATTAATATAGAGGTTACCAGAATATCTTTCATCTTACCGTATCCCAGCAGTTTAACTGCATAGTTGATTGATCGAACTTCCCGCCCTCCATAATAGGCCGAATTGGCAATGTTTAAGAATCTTGTTGCCAGGCTTGGAGACAATTTTTCAACGATTTGCTCAAAATTACTGGCCGGATTGTTCAGTAACTTAATGATCCCGACAACCTCCGAATCGATGAGAGGCAATTTGTTGATTTTACTTTCAACAAATTTCATAACTTCTTGAGTTGTCATTAGATTTTCCTTGGTGTGGGTTTATGTCTAAGCGTCTTTTAATAAATAAAAGCAATAGCTATGCCAAAGTTAGGGATAACCATAATGAAAGCGATTTCAAAGTCTCTTTTTGCCGATGTGCGGTTTTTGCTTGATTGGAAGGGACGGCGAGGCCATCTGCCTTAGCTTCATCATCAGAAATAAGTCGTAAAAGGTGCGCCGGTCATTTCTAGCAAAAAAT